>JAUWNY010000166.1 GCA_030612405.1 Candidatus Methanophagales archaeon
AGTAGGCGTTATACCAAGAGCGCTGGTGATAGGAGGCGGAATAGCAGGAATCTATACCGCTTTGGAGATCGCGGACAAGGGATTCGAGACGTATTTAGTAGAGAAAGAGCCTTCGATCGGCGGGCACATGGCTCAACTTGATAAGACATTTCCTACTTTAGATTGCTCGGCTTGCATTCTCACGCCGAAGATGGTGGAAGTCGACAGGCACAAGAACGTCCAGTTGTTCACGTATTCCGAGGTGAAGGAAGTAAAAGGATATATAGGGAACTATGAGGTGAAGATAAGGAAGAAACCCCGATACGTGGATGAGCATAAATGCACCGGATGTGGTGAATGTGCAAATGCATGTCTGCTTCATGGAAGAATCCCAAATGAATTTGACGCTGGATTGGGGAAAAGAGGTGCGATATATGTTCCTTTTCCTCAAGCTGTTCCTCTGATATACACCATAGATGCAGACAGTTGTATATACATAGCAAAAGGAAAATGGGCGAAATACCCCGCGTGTAAAAAGGCGTGCCCCGCGGATGCAATTGATTTTGAGCAGCACGAGGAAGAGATAGAAATAGAAGTAGGGACGATTGTGGTTGCAACAGGATACGAGTTACTTGACCCTTCGGAAAAAACGGCGTATGGCTATAAGTACGAGGAAGTTCTGACAGGATTAGAGTTTGAGCGGCTTTCGGTTGCTTCGGGTCCTACTGGTGGGAAGATTATAATTAACGGCAAGGAGCCAAAAGAAGTGGTTTTCATCTCTTGTGTTGGTTCTCGTTCTCGCAAGGAAGGTGAATGCGAATACTGCTCTCGGGTTTGCTGCATGTATATAGCGAAACAGGCGCATCTGGTACGTGATAAAATACCGGATGCGAGGGTCAGGATAATCTACAATGATATGAGGGCGTATGGAAAAGGATTTGAAGAGTTTTATAATCGTGTGAAAAAGGAGGGGGAGGAATACATAAGAAAGGAGCTCGAAGACGAAGTGGAGGTGATAAAACGGAGCGAAGAGGATGATAAAGTGATAGTAAAGACGATAAGCGAGAGAGAAAAGATAGAAATAGAAGCTGATTTGGTAGTCCTGGCGAATGCAATCGTGCCAAGAAAAGACGCAGGAGAACTCGCTAAAATATTGAAGATTTCGAGAAGTGGAGATGGATTCTTCTTAGAGGCGCATCCCAAACTCCGTCCTCTTGATACCTTCACAGATGGTATTTTCATCGCGGGATGCTGCCAGTCACCAAAGGATATTCCTGATAGCGTTGCACAGGCGGTTGGTGCGGCAATACGAGCTTCGATACCTTTGATGAGGGGTGAGGTGGAGATAGAGCCGCTTGTTGCTGTCGTGAACGAGGATGTTTGCGTGGGGTGCGGAACATGTGAAGCGGTATGCCCGTTTGATGCGCTCTCTCTCGAAGCAGGAGTGATGCGTGTGAACGAAGTGATATGCAAGGGATGTGGTTCTTGCGGGTCTGCATGTCCTTCAGGGGCAATTTCAATGGCACACTTCAAAGATGAGCAGATATATGCACAGATGGATAGTTTGTTAAGTTAAGAGTTAGGGGGTGTTAAAAGGGTGTTAAAAGGGAGTAGCAAAGGATTTGAAGGACTAAAGGCTGAGATAATTGACAAGAATCTATGTTCATACTGTGGAGCTTGCGTTTCCTTCTGTGAGCATCTCGAACTCGGACCCGATGCACCGGTATTAAAAGAGGACTGCTCGCTCGATAAAGAGGGAGTGCTAAAATGCAGCGAGAATGGGACTTGCTATGATGTATGCCCGATGACGGAAACAGATATAGAAGGTTTGGAGAAAATGTTTTTGGATTCTGAAGGCATGAGAGATAAGTATTTAGGCATCTACAAGAAGTTAATTGCCGGTAAAACTGCAATAGAAGGGCAGGACGGGGGAATGGTTACTTCTATGTTGGTTGCAGGCGTGGAAAAAGGGCTATTTGATTGCGCTATCGTAGCAGAAAGGGTGGATGGCTATAATGCGGCTCCAAAGATAACAGAGGATGTGGAGACGATAAAAAAAGCGAAGGGCACGAAATATTTGCAATGCCCCATGGTATCAAAGATAGGAGAAGCGGTAAAAAGTGGGAAAAGAAAAATTGCGATTGTCGGGACACCTTGCGAGATAAGAGCAGTTCGGAAAATACAGTCTGTTTTGCTAAAAGAAGTCCCGCAGATAGAAATCACCTCCATTGGGCTTTTCTGTTTCGAGAGTTTTTACCATGATAAGTTCGTAAGCAAGACGAAGGAGTTATTTGGAATTGACCTTTCCTCGGCGAGTAAAATACAAATAGCAAAGGGTGAATGTTTGGTTACGGTGAATGGGAATTGTTATAAAACAAAAATAACTCATCTGGAAGAGATGGTGAGAGAGAGTTGTCGGTATTGCGACGATGTTACAGCGAGGCTTGCGGATGTTTCTGTGGGGTCGGTAGGCAGTGCAGAGGGGTATTCAACTGTAATCGTCAGGTCTGAGAGGGGGGAGCAGCTTCTGGATTTGATTGAATTCGCTAAAAGCGAGGTTGATAAAGAGGAAATCAGAAAGATAGTGCGGTTTAAAAAGGCGAAGATTAAGGATAGAATATGAAAATCGGCGGTTATGTATGTCATTGCGGAACGAACATAGCAGCAACGGTGGATGTGGAAGAGGTAGCAAAGTTTGCCGAGACTCTGCCGGACGTTGCCGTATCACGCGCTTACGTTTATATGTGCTCAGACCCGGGCCAGGAGCTGATAAAAAAGGACATTTTGGATGCGAAGCTGGACCGAGTGGTTGTTGCTTCTTGCTCACCTCGCATGCACGAAATTACTTTCAGAAGGGCATGTGAAGAGGCGGGTTTGAACGCGTATTGCATGGAAATGGCAAATATACGGGAACAGTGCAGCTGGGTACATTCTGATAAAGAGCAAGCGACAAAGAAAGCGAAGGGACTGGTTGCAAGTGCCGTTGCAAAAGCATCTTTATTACAGCCTTTAGAGCCGATGCGGGTGGGCGTGACGCCTTCTGTACTGGTAATAGGCGGGGGTATAGCAGGGATACAAAGTGCACTGGATATAGCAGATGCAGGTTTTCAGGTGTATTTGGTAGAAAAGGAGCCTTCTGTGGGTGGGCACATGGCACAACTTGATAAGACGTTTCCTACTTTGGATTGCTCTGCTTGTGTGCTCACACCGAAGATGGTGGATGTAGCACGTCATGAGAACGTCAAGCTGATTACGTATGCCGAGGTGGAGAGCGTTGAAGGTTATGTAGGGAATTTCAGGGTGACGGTAAAGAAGAAGCCACGTTACGTGGACGAGGAAAAATGCACGGGCTGCGGAGATTGTGCGAAAATATGCCCAATGACTATTTCAAATGAGTTTGATATGGGATTAGGAGCGAGAAAAGCGGCTTATATTCCCTTTCCCCAGGCTGTTCCTTTAGTTTACACACTTGAGCGGGACAAATGTATGGGATGTAGTCTATGCGAAGTAGTATGTGAGGCAGGAGCGATAAATTTTGGAGAGAGGGGTGAGGAAATCGAGTTGGAGGTGGGAGCGATAATAGCAGCAACGGGCTATGACTTATTCGACCCCTCGCTGGAGCCTAATTACGGATATGAATATGACGAGGTAATAACCGGCTTGGAATTCGAGCGGCTTTGTAACGCTTCGGGTCCGACATTAGGGAAGATAGAGATAAATGGAAAAGAGCCGAAAGAAGTGGTTTTCATAAGCTGCGTGGGGTCGAGAGAAGAGAGAGATAGGAGAGAAAGAGCAGGGAACGAATACTGCTCGCGTGTGTGCTGCATGTATATAGCCAAACAGGCGCATTTGGTGCGGGAGCATATACCGGATGCGAATGCGACCGTGTTCTATACGGACGTAAGAGCTTTTGGTAAGGGATTTGAGGAATTCTACTGGCGAGTGAAAGATGAGGGCGTGAATTACATAAGAAGGGAGTTAACAGACGATATAAACGTGGAGAAGGACGAGAATGGGAAATTGAGGGTGAAAACGGTAAGTGAAGGACGACAGATAGAGAAGGAAGCAGACCTCGTTGTGCTTGCAACCGGGATAATCCCGCAAAAAGATGCCCTTGATACCGCAAGGAAGTTGAAGATAATGCAAAGTGCCGATAAATTCTTCCTGGAGGCGCATCCCAAACTCCGTCCTGTTGATACGTTTACCGATGGTATTTTCATTGCTGGATGTTGTCAATCGCCGAAAGACATACCTGATACGGTGGCGCAGGCATCGGCAGCGGCTTCGCGTGTTTGTAGCATCTTATCTAAGGAGTATGTAGAGGTGGAGCCGATAACCGCAGAAGTGGACGAAACGCTCTGCACGGGTTGCGGCATTTGTGAATCGGTATGCCCTTACGGGGCAGTAGAAGTGGTAGATACGGAAGAAGGAAGAAGAGCACGAGTTACCGGCGTAAAATGCAAGGGTTGTGGCACCTGCGGGTCAAGCTGCATAAAAAAGGCGATTAAAATGCACCACTTCACCGATGAGCAATTAATAGCACAAGAAAGAGCTGTTTTGACGGCGGAGGAGGTGGTATAGCTAATGTTAAAAACCACGAGATTTCACGAGATTAACACGAGACCAGAAATCTGAGATTTTTCTCGTGAAATAAACCCTTTCCGGGTTTTCGGGGATGTGGAAAGAGCCCACGAAAGTGTAATCTTGTGGTTACTTTTCGGAATGACTATAAATTTTTATAAGAAACAAAAAGTAAAAATAAAAG
>JAUWNY010000029.1 GCA_030612405.1 Candidatus Methanophagales archaeon
CAAATTGCTGATGAAAAACGGAGGGGTATTCTGGAAGATTTTATACAAACTTTAGAGACGACTGGATCATCCAATGAATTGGTCTATACATTACAATCCATTTTAGGTGTAGAGGCGGATATGGAGGCGGTTTGCTTATGCTGAAAAAATCCAAGCCTATCTTGACGGCATGGGTAATTACCTTTTACGCTTATACCATTAGGATGCAGGCGCAACTTCCGATAACAGAGCGTATCTGGCTTTGTGCCTTCGGCACCCCTCCCAAATCCTGCTTCGCTGGACTTCAGATATGCAGGAATCGTTATATAAAATTCCGGACCCTCCCTTATGAGAAATTATTAAACGCCAATATAATTAGTGAGAGCGAAGGAACATAAATCTACTCTTTCAAAATCGGAGTCAAACGAAACCGCGTGGTTTTTTATCTTAGCCGTACAAATACAAAACAATACAAGAGGGTAACTCAAACTCAACCACCATGACAAAAGTCTCGATTATTTTGCCTGCGTACAACGAAGCAGATAAGGTGGAGCATGCAGTAAAGAGAACGGCAGAGGAACTGGTGAAAATCGGGTATGGGTATTCTTTTGAAATTATCCTCGCCGAAGACGGGAGCACAGACGGAAGTGACGCAATTGCTGCCGAGCTGGCGGATAAATACGCGTTCGTAAAGCATCTGCACAGTGATAAACGTTTGGGAAAGGGAAACGCACTGAAAAAGGCTTGTAAAGAGGCTCAAGGTTCTATCATCGCATATTTCGATATTGACCTCTCAACGGACATGAGGCACGTGGAGGAACTTATCCGTGCAATAGAAAAGGACGGTTTTGATTTCGCCACGGGCTCACGTTTGCTGCCGGAAAGCGAAGTGAAGCGGCCACTGAAGAGGGATATCCCGAGCACCGTTTATAATTCACTTGTAAGAATAGTTCTCCACTCCAAACTTCATGACCACCAGTGTGGATTCAAAGCTTCGCGACGGGCTGCCTTGTTCGCTATCCTGGACGAAATCAACGACCCGCACTGGTTCTGGGATACTGAACTACTTGTCCGAGCACAGTACCACAGATATAAAGTAAAAGAATTCCCGGTCAAATGGGTGCAAAGCACAACCACAAAGGTCGAATTTTTTAAAGACGTTGTAACCATGGGCTCAAAAATTATCTCCCTTTGGTGGGACTTGAGAAGGAGAAAATAAAACGAGAAAGAATAATTTTTGATAATCGGACGCAGATGAACGCAGATAATCAGGATTTTAAATATAAGGTTTAATAGACGGAGGAGATTATTAGAATCTTCTATCGCGTTTTTCTGCGTAAATCCGCGTAAATCTGCGTCCTAAATAGGTAGATGTCATGCAAAAATAAAATAACCCCCCGGAAAAAAAGAAACCCGGGGGAAAATCTTTAAAGGTTTTAGGTTTTAGGTTTCAGGTTTTAGGCTTACTGTTCCTCCCTCGAAGTGCTTACGTTGGGATTTGGTGTTTGGGATTGTTTTTTCTTTTAGCACAGGTAATTTTCTTTTTTGCAAAAAAAAGAAAAAGTGTTCCCCCCGAAAAAAAGAAAGGGGGGAAAAAATTTTTATTTTTTTTCTTTTAGCACAGGTTTTCTTTTTTCCTAAAAAAGAAAAAGTGTTGTGTAATCTCGTGGTTTCTTACCCCTTACACCGGCAGACCCACGATTATCCTCAGTATTATCGTTGCATCACCCGTATCTATCCTACCGTTCTGGTTCATATCGCCCAGCATATCCACTGGTGTCAGACCGACAACCATTCTCAGCACGAGCGTAGCATCACCGGTATCCAATCTATCGTTATGATTGAGGTCACCGAGCATCCACTTCTCAACCGTTATGTATCCATCCTCGGTTGCCGCAGGTATCGAAGTTGCACCGGCATCACAGCTCACGTACGCATCGTCAATCACCAGCGCGGTTTCTCCTTCCGCGATTCCTTCGAACACCACGTATGCCAGCACTGCTTCGTCTTCACCGGCTGCCGTTGCGCTTGTTGCTGCGAGGTGCACAAATCCGTTCGTATTGTCTATGTTCGCTTCTGGCGTGCCGAAGTTACCGGCTGATACCGCTTTAACCCCGACGACCGAAGCGTTGAACGTTACGTTTGCCTCGCCGCCCTCGACGTCTGTTGCATTCAGTATCTCCACTGGCACGGTTACCTCGCCGCCATCGTATAGTGCGAGCGTATAGTCGTCAATTTTTATGGTGTACTCGGGTGTCGGGCATGGTGTGCATACCAGCTCGTTCTCCATGCAGTTGTTCGTCTCATCGCTCTCCTCCACTACGTCATCGTTATCCGCACAAACCGTGATGTTGAGTGTCTGGTCACATGGGCATTCGAACGGACCAACGGTGTTCGTGTAGTTCTCGCCTGCTGCCAGTCCCGGCACCGCGTCTTCGCCTACTGCCGTGCCATCCACGTAGATGGTCGTGTTGCTTGCACCTGCTTCTGCACTACCGACGTTCGCTACGGTGTAGGTTATGTTGTAGGTCTTATCCTCTTCTAAACTAACCCATTCCTCTGATTTCTCGGTGATTACGAGGTCTGGCGTTGGTGTTGGTGTTGGCGTTGGCGTGGGTGTTGGCGTTGGTGTTGGTGTTGCTGCCGGTGCCGTGCAGTTCAACCTCCCATCCTGCCATTCTACCGGTGTTATCTCCTCCACACCCGACTCCAGGTATGAATTGTCCGGATTCGTATCCCACTCCAGACCGGTTACGCAATCACTTGATTCATTGCAGCAGTGCATCGCGAGGTCACCGATGTGCACTGGCCCACTATGTCCCGCCCCAAGTGTTACGAAGGTTAATATCACCTTACCCGGTGTCTGTTGTAAGTTTCCTGCACACCAATTCTCCCAATTGGTGCTGTTCGGATAGAACGCAGTTGCATTCGCGCAGCAGAAGGTATAGTCGAACGTTACCCTACCACTGGTGAGCTTTTGAACACTCGTGTTTGCCCATACACTCACGTTTGTCTGTTCGCAGTAGTTTGCACTGACGTCACTCGGCTCGAAATACACCTCGTTGGTTGGCTCTGCTGCCGCCGCGCTGCCCTTCTTGTAATATATTTCCTCGTTTCCATCTCGCTTATCATACCAGGCTATGTGTACGTTGCCGCTGGAGTCTACAGCGATACTTGGACTTTTGGAATATGCTGGGTCATTTGTCAGCCTCGTATCGTCAACCAGCGTGTTTCCATCGTTGTCGAGCTTGGTGTAATACTCCTCATAGTTTCCATCCCGTTTATCACGCCAGGCTATGTGTATGTTGCCGTTGGAGTCTACAGCGATATGTGGACTGTGGGAATATGCTGGGTCATCTGTCAGCCTCGTATCGTACACCAGCGTGTTTCCATCGTTGTCGAGCTTGGTGTAATATATCTCATAGTTTCCATCCCGTTTATCACGCCAGGTTATGTGTATGTTATTATTGGAGTCCACCACAATTGATGAAGACGTAGAATCTGATGGGGCATCTGTAAGCCTTGTATCGTCCACCAGCGTGTTCCCATTATTATCGAGCTTGGTATAATATATCTCATAGTTTCCATCCCGCCCATCTTCCCAAGCTATGTGTACGTTGCCGCTGGAGTCTACAGCGATACTTGGACTTTGGGAATATGCTGGGTCATTTGTCAGCCTCGTATCGTCAACCAGCGTGTTTCCATCGTTGTCGAGCTTGGTGTAATATATCTCATAGTTGCCATCTCGCCTATCATACCAGGCTATGTGTATGTTATTACTGGAATCTACAGCGATCGCCTTAGCACTCAGAGCTTCGGATCTTTCTGGATCATTTGTAAGCCTTGTATCGTCCACCAGCGTGTTCCCATTGTTGTCAAGTTTGGTGTAATATATCTCAAGGTTCCCATCTCGCATATCATACAAGGCTACGTGTATGTTGCCATTGGAGTCTGTAGCGATCGACGGATACTTAGAAGCTGCTGCGTCATCTGTCAGTCTTATGTCACTTGACCATGTAATCTGCGCTGTTGCAGGTGCAATTACCATACTCAACACAGCCAGCAGTATTACTGCAAACAATGCTTTTTTCATTTTTTTTCTCTCCTTTTACTTCCTTTTCATTTTCGCGAAGCGTTTTTTTCGTAAACGCTTTTGCTTGCAAAAAGATTTCCCCCGAAAAAAAGAAAAAAGGGGGGAAAAATTTTCATTTTTTAGCTCTGCTCTTCACTTCTAAAAGAGGGTCTCAGTTAAAACTGAGAGTCACTCGGGCGGTTATCTACTTGACCTGCATCCCCGTCTATACTATATGGTCCAAGTGGATCAGGTATGTCCCAGCCATCCCAGTAGTTTCCTGTATTATCGCCGTCTGTTCCGTCGTCCCAGTTATTAACATCTTGGTTTTGATTGTCCCATGCTTGATGTAGCCCCTCATTGTTGTCGCTGTTGTTATTGTCGTAGAAGTTATTGTGGTAGATATTGTTGTTATAGCTGTTATACGCCTTTATTCCGTAGTTACCGTTGTCCGTTATGTTGTTGTTCATTATGTCGGTGTAGTTACCGAAGAGGTATATTCCATACGTTGTGCTGTTTGTTATGTTGTTGTTCTTCACGGTGCAGTTGAGCCCTATGAGGTCAATGCCGTCTATCTTGCTGCCGTTGATTGTATTGTTCGTTATGCTGATTAACTTTGTGTTGCTGACGTCCCCTAATCCATATACGTTTATACCATAGTACGAGTTGTTCTGCATCTCGCTCCCATTTACCGTTCCATTCGAGAGGTCACGCAGATACACGCCGCTGTGTGTGCAGTTCTTGATTGTGCAGTTGTTGATTTCGAACTTCGTACTCGTGTTCAGGTTCTGTATTGAAATGCCGTCACCTGCGCAGTTCTCTATCGCGGAACTTCCCGTGAAGTTCTTGATATAGTAGGTATCTCCGCTATGCGAAACGTTACCCGCTCCGAGTAAGTTATTGGTGCTCTCTGTCACGAGGTCGTCAAAGTCGTGGTAGCTCTCTACAAGGATGACGTAGCCTACCTGTCCTTTCACGGTTGTCTCGTTGTTATCCTCGTTTGCTTCGTCTATGATGCCGTCAACGTCAACAATCACCTTGAAGTCGTAGCAGCCCTTCGACTCGTTCACCTTCGTAAAGCTAACGGTTGTGCTCGCGCCGGCTGCCAGCCCTGCGGTAACGTTTACTGTTCCGTTCAAGACATTATCAATGTATAAACTCACGTTGAAGTGCCCTGCATCATCCTTGCCCCAGTTCTTTACCGTTGCATTTACCGTGGAATCATTGTTTGGTCTCGGTGTTCCAACGTCAATGTCGGTCACCGTAAGGTCTGTCCCTACCCTGTTGTCCATAAAGATTGCCATCACCGGATGGAAGTCATCAGAGCCATCACTATTGTCCCAGGTCATGTTGTTATCGTTTGCGCTTATATTATTGGAGTTTATTTCCAGTTCTTCCAAATTCATAAAGCCTCCGATGGCGGGATAATGATGTTCCAGATGGTTATTGAACAATATATCGAAATCCGCGTGTGAAGCTAAACCATGATGCCACAGTGTGCCGTTCCTCGAATTATTCGCAGGTCCATAGAACCATGTCGTGCTTTTGTCCGCTGCACCTCCCGCATCGAGGTCCTCAAAACCCTGGTTTATCGTGTAGTTCATTTCTATGTACTTTGTATTATTCTCAAGCACTGCAACCATAGTCATCCACATAACTCTGCCGTCCCACCAGTCAGAGTTATTTACCGTCAGATTGTTGGCGCCGACACTTGCATAATCCGTCACGTTCCAGTACACCCAGTGAGTGCCGTATCCGCCCATGTAAAACCCATCGGTTTCATCATTGTCGCAATTATTCGGGGAACCCGCACCGTCTACCGGTGGGATATACTGATTGTTGTTCCAGCACTGGGTTGCATTGCAAAATGTTGCGTTAGTCCATCCCTCTGCCTGAGGATTGCCACCCCAGATGTGCCAGTTGAACACGAGCCCATTTTATGCCATTACCAGATGGCACCGTGAAGTCCTTGCGATAGATATTAGTGCGGGTATTACTATAAGTAGGTCCAGCGTCTTCTACATACAAAGTGCCGTTAATCGTGCCGTTTGTGCCGCACGCGCCTGGGCAGCCACTCGTGGCTACCGCGGGTTTGCAGGGATCAGCCATCGCCGGCGTGCTGAATGCTGCTAATGCTAACACTGCTATCATCACTATTGGTGCTATTATATATCTTGTTTTCATTTTTTCTTTTTTTCACCTCCTAAACTTTTATAAGGGAGTAGCGAATAGGGAAATAGGGATTATATTAGGGATCAGGGAACAGCCAAAAGGGAATAGGGAGAATCTCCCTTTCCTATTGGCTACTTCCTTGTCCATTCCCTATTGGCTAGTGGCTATTGCCCATTTATTGGCTATTGCCTACTTCGCTATTGGCTATCTTTTTCGAGAAACCTGCTGGTACTGCTCCGGTGCATAATACCAGCACACATATATAACATACTATACCAATGCCAATGCTAACTTTCATTGCATTACCCATCTCGTCCCCCCCCCCGTTTCTGCGCATTTATATCGCCGCGCCCCTCCACGGCGCAGCCAAAACAACTCCCTCTCATCTTTTCTTCTTTTTTACCGCCTTTATTCATACCTTCCCTTTTTTCTTCCCCTTCTTCTCAGATGTTCTCTCTTTTTTATTGTATTTACTCTTACAATATTTACTTTTTTATTAATGCAGTATAAAAGCTTTTCGGTTTTTTTTTCTTTTTTTCACCTCCTAAACTTTTATAAGGGAATAGCGAATAGGGAAATAGGGATTAGGGAATAGCCAAAAGGGAATAGGGAAAATCTCCCTTTCCTATTGGCTATTGCCCATTGGCTATTTATCCCCTTCGCCTTCTTCCCCATTGCCCCTCCGGGATTCGAACCTGTAAGGGACACCAATTGTCCATATCTCTGCTCTTCCCCATTGCTTTTCCCCTCGCTCATACTTCGCTTTGTTTTGCCTATAAAGTGTAACATGTTATTTATAAACGTATTCATCCTTAAAGTGATTTTCTATGGAAATGATACTTATATAAACATATCGGATTCGATGCCGTTACCGCTTCGCCCCCTCTGATTCCAACCGCGAAAGGGGAAGCGTTGCCGATTTTATGCTCTTTACCCTCTTTTCCATCGCCTTATCTTTGCCTTTATCTTACATCAATGTAAGATATTGAATATTTTTGGTCGTGGTTAATAATATGATTTTCAGTTTTTATCGCATGTGATATGAAATTAGAATTATTAATGTGAAACCACAGATTACACAGATTTTCACAGAGAAACCTTTTCTTTGGAAGAAAAGCTTTACCAACAACTTTTTTACCTTCGGTAAAAACCTTGACTAAAAACATTCCCTTAGTTTTTCTTTTAGCACAGGTTTTCTTTTTCCTAAAAAGAAAAAGTGTATATACACACTGCCAATATTACTACAGGTGATAGGAATGGGGGAGATAGATATAGGCATAGAAGATAAGTTATTGGAATTAGTAGAAAGAATAGCAAAGCTACAGCATAGAAGTAAATCAGAGGTCATAAAAGATAGTATTTCCAGATATGCCAAGTCTTTTCTTACAATGGAAGAGCTCAAAAAAATGGCAATTGAAAAGTATTCAAAGGGAGATATGAACTTTGATGAGTTAGCAAGGATAATCGGGTACGAGGAAGCACTAACATTTCATGTTAGCTCAAAGACGATTAAGGAGAGCATAGAACTTGCAGATAAATTGTTCAAAGACTAAGATTGTTGCTGACACTTCTTCTTTGATCTCGTTGCAAACCGGTGACATTTTAGAACTATCCTTAGAACTGCTCGACATATCAGTTCCTGAAATTGTTGTAACCGAACTAAAGGGGATAGCAGGTTTTAATGATACACATGGAAAAAGTGCAAGAAATGTGCTGAAGTTGATAAAAGAAAATAGCATTAGCGTCAAAGAACTTATTGTTATTTCAGAAACAGAATCACGAGTAGATGTAGGAGAGATGGATTGTTTGAATCTATGCAAACAGGAGCAGATACCCATACTTGTAACTGATGATTGGAGGGCATTACCAAAACTGATCGAAAAATCCGCATCCATAGACGTCGTGGTCTCAGCATTTGTAATTCGCTCTCTATTGAACAAACGTATGCTGACCGGAGACGATGCAAAAGCAGTATTAGACCGGATTGCACACGACAGGGATTGGCTTGAATCAAAGATTTATGAAGAATCGAAGAAATGGTTGACACAATGAGTTTTTTTCTTTTAGCACAAACCTTTTCTTTGGAAGAAAAGCTTTACCAAAAGAACTGCGATAGCATTTTTCCGTAAAGGCTTTTGCGAAGCAAAAGGGTTTTTAGAAAGAAAGTGTTTTATATACGAACTGCCAATATGGTTATAGGTGGAAGAAATGGCGGAAGTAGTGGTTAAGATACCGGAAGAATTGGCGAAGGAAATAGAAGAATTGGCTGCGGACAAGTCAAAATTCGCTTTAGAAGCAATAGAAGAGAGATTGGCTGAGTTAAGGTTAGAGAAATCGAAAGCATTCAGGAAATTGCTGCTGTCTGTATTTAATAGAATGACAGAGAACAGCAAACTATCTGATGAAGATTGCTTGAGGTTAGGTAGAGAAGTAAATGAAGAATTGGCGAAGAGATATGGTCTTGTCAAATGAGGTCCAAATCCTGATATGAAATTAGTCGTTGATGCTAATGTCCTCTTCTCCTTTTTCAAGAAAGGCAGTACGACAAGAGAGTTGATTTTAGACCCCGAATTGAAATATGATTTGGACCTGTTCGCTCCGGAATACGTATTAGAAGAAGTTGGGAAGCATAAGGATGAGATTTGCTCTAAGTTCAGGCTCTCACCACAGGACTTTGATATAATGTTCTCCTCCTTGCCATTGTTTATAAAGATTGTTCCAAAAGATTTATTCGAGTCATCCTTAGCAATGGCAGAGAGAATATTAGACCCGCATTTGAAGGATGTTCCATACGTTGCTCTGTCTCTATTCTTCAAAGGTGAAGGGCATGAGATTGGACTCTGGTCCAACGAGAAAAGATTGAAAAAGGTAAAGAAATATGGAATAAAAAAATTCTCAACTTCCGAACTAATTTCATTTTTATCCCAGACAAGACCATAGCCTGCTAAGGATGCTTCTCCTTTTTCCATTCCTTCACTTTTTACTCCTATTCCCACGCTTATTCCCTCCATTTTTTTTCTTTTTATTTTCTTTCTTAGCACAGGTTCTTTCTTTTTTTCCCAAAAAAAGAAAGAAAGTGTTGTGAAATCTCGTGGTTAAAATAAAACCGGGCAATGTCAAATTACTTACAGGTCAGCGGATACATGCCGGGATAGGTCTGGTTCTGGTATATCTGTCTGCCGTCACTCATTCTCACTTTACCATCTCCCGTAACGTCTGCTGCCCACTCGTCCACCGGATACATGCCTGGATATGTCTGGTTCCGGTATATCAGTCTGCCGTCACTCATTCTCACTTTACCATCTCCCGTAACGTCGCCGCAGACGCCCTGTACGCCCGGTGCCGTCCTTGCACTGTGATTCACCCATGAGAGGTTGACGTTTCCTGCTCTGTCCACCGTTCTTGTTCCTATTTCGTACGCTGTGTCCGGATTAAGCCCGGTGGCATTATAGAATGGATAAGATGTGTTTGTCACACATGTTCCATTCAGATAAACCATCGTGTAGTTGAAGTCCGCATCTGCCGGATTTGTCCATGACCAGGTGATGTAAGTGAGCGCATAAGAGGTATTGTGCAGGTTTGTGATGCTTGCCGGTGGCGTTGTGTCCGGTGCGACCGTTATATTCTGTTCGAAGCCGCCAGTATCCATCTCCTCTTGCGTAATCGTGTGGTTGAACTCTGTTTTGTTTCCATTGTCGCTCGCATAAAAGTGCAGCACATTGCCTGCGTTTACATTCTCTGAGGTGGTTAGGACTTGATAATAGTTTGAACTCGCATTTGTTTCCACAATAAAAACCTCAGCGGTGTTCAGATTTGTTATCGTTACATTCGGATTCAAAACAGGCGCACCCGTGCTGTCGTTAACCCATCCGTATATCATGAACGCTGTCGGCGGTGGTTCTTCTCCGTACTCCACCACCAAAAACGCATTGCAAGGCATCATGTTGTCACCGTCATCTCCCTGACCAACCCGGTTGTTGCTTGCCTGCAGATAATCCGTTACGTCACTCAGATTCACACCGACCTGCGCACCCGTGCTTCCTATGTGCATTGATATGCCGCCTATTGCTTCGCTGTATGTCTCGCTATATCCATGATACACGCCACGTCCAAGCACAACGTCGTTGAAGAACAGGTAGTTTGTCATCCCGGGCGTCCATCCGGCTCCACCCCACGGCGACACCACACCGAGCGTTGCTTTCTCCACTTTACCCGCGTCAACGTTTCCCGGGAACGTTGCGTTGTTTATGCACTCCTCTAAAGATAGATGTCCGCCATCTCCTCTTCTGCCGCCAATCAGAACGTCTGCTCCCTCATTAATCCAGTATTCTATGAGCGGCTTTGTCTCGTCTTTATACAGCACTTCAATACCGGGTGCAGCGATGCAGAAGCTTGGACCCCCTGTTCTCTTTACGGTTACCGTGTAAGTGCCGTTACCCTGGATGTAGTCTGTCAGGTTATACACGTAGTTACCCCAGGGGAATACCCATGCCACCCCGGGGTGCTGGCACTTAATGTCGTTGTAGTCCCTGTCAAGCGGCACAACGTATGTTCCAAATTCGTTTGTTATGCTTACCTCCATCGCGGGACAACTGTCCTTTTCATAATGCCACGTGTAATAGACATTAAGGCGTGCAAGCTCAACCGATGCACCCGCGGGAAGCGTTACTTCGTAGGTCGTATCTATCGAATCACCGGGGCTATACAGACCTCCGTATGTTCCATCTCCAGTCGTGAACAATAACCCGCCATGAAGCAAAGCCGTGTGCAACGTTTTCCAGAGGCTCATCTGCCATGTATCCATTGTAGCATGCTTTTTCCACCTCCGTCAAATTGTTGTTCGTCTCATCACTCTCGTTCACTTCGTTGTCGCAGTCGGCTGCAACTGTGAGATTGTACTCCCGGGACGTATCGGTGAAAGAGCAATCCTTGAAGCAGTCCGCTCCAACCGGAGTCCACTTGAACTGCAGGATTGTAGAACTCCCGGTTCCTAAGTCTGATATCCTTTTCTTATCAACGTATTCAGCGTCGGCATACAAACTGACGTTGAAAGCCCCGGAAGGTGCTTCGCCGATGTTCTTCACCTCAACGTCCACCTCGTTTGATAGGTTGAACCAGGGCGATTCTGCGGTGTTGTTGTGATATGCATCGAGCGCAGTTATGATTAAGTTGGGGGTTGCTACGGCAACGCTTGTTGTTATTGTGCATTCTGCCTTTATTTCCGGATTTGTTTGTGATGCTACACTTACAGTCACCCAGTAATCCCCTAAAACGGCATCCGTAACGTTCAGGATTACTTCGCCAATAGAATTAGGATCCAGCGTTATGGTAGATTTGTTGAGTTCGGCAACGTCTGCACCGTCAAGATTATCCAGAGTCAGATTGAATGTCTCGGTGTTCGGCATCGTGTGCATGATTCCTATTGAATAGGTTGCAGTTACATTCATGGCTGTCCATTTATCCGGTGGGCACGTCAGAAAAACCATGTCTGGAGGAAGAAACATCCTCGCATAATAGATTTCATTATTCTCATCCCTGTTATCTGTCCACACTAAATGCGCACCATCCTGAACCGCAACTATGCCCGGCTCCCAGGAATCTCCATCCTCAAATGAAATCAAGGTCTTGTTTGTCATCTCATCGCCGCTGGTATCAAAAGCCATGTACCAGATATTTTTATCTTCTCCAGCCTTTGGCTCGGGCACGGACCATGCAGTGTGTATGACGCCAGATTCGGTGTCAATAACTGGACTGCGAACGCCTCTTACCCCCTCCAGCCTGGACGATTCCACCGGATAATCCTCATAAGTTAGCCGCTTGCCATCTATAACTTTGTTATCGAATTTGTCGAACTTGGTGTAGTAGAAATCGAAGCCATATAATTCTATATAACACTGATACGGTTTAGGGCAAATTACCGTGCCGCTTCTATTATGCTGGCTCCACATCACGTGCTTGTTGTCCCCGGAATCAACGCACACGGAGGGATACACGGAAGGAAGAGGAAGTTCGCCGGTCAACTCTTGCAGGTGCACTCCGTCTCCATCTATCTTTGCATACCATACCTTTGCACAGGTGGGCCACCGGCAAGCGAAGCCATCACATGAGTAACTGTACTCACAGCCACCCGGACCTTTCATGTATGCGGTATATGCATTGCCCTCGGAGTCCACTGCTATGCCTGATGGTCCTCTTATATACTCACGTGCACCACCGTAAGGAAGGTGTACGCTGTCAACGGTATAGTTTACCAGCACATTCCCTTCGTTGTCGAGTTTTATATATGTTATCCCCTCCTCACCAGTACGCTGCTTCATATGGAAAAACACAGCCGCGTGGACATTGCCACTGAGGTCAACTGCAATTCCTTTTGCTGAATATGAATAATACTCTTGCGGTTGAATTATAAGCTCAGGTTCTATCAATATGTTTCCAACGTTGTCGAGCTTCAGGTAGTAAGGAGGGTAAGGGTAGGCGATCCCCTTGTAAACTACATGCACGTTGCCACTGGAATCCACCGCAATCCTTACTCCCGAGCCGCCGCATATTCTCTTGTCATCCACCAGCACCATGCCATTTGGTGCAAGCTTCTTGTAGTAAAGCTGATAGCCCCCCCTGTCTTCGCTCCACACAACGTGCAGGTTGCCCTCGCTATCCATTGCAATACTTGGATTAATCGAAGAATTTGCATCAAATGTGAGCCTCCGCACAGTGGAGGGCATAACCGTAACTTCTTTTGTCAGCTCGTTGTTCCCCTCATTTGATTCCACTATTTCATTATCACTGTCCACGACTACCGTAAGATTGTAGTTTCCAGGTTGTGGTGGCGTCCAGCCTGAGAATACTATATCTCTGCTCCCTCCAGGTGGCATACCATCAACGACCATCCTTTTACTATCCACTTCGACTTCATTTGCATGCAGTGCTATATTGAACTCAACAGGACCTGAATGAGCATCACCATAGTTTGAAATCACAGCTCCAATTACAGTTACATTTGCGTACAATTCCGCCGGCGTTTCAATAGCAGTTGGCAATAGGTCAACCTCTCCTGTCTCCCAGCACACGCCCCAATCGTGCAGCACCGGCGTGTGAGAAATATTGGTCGTGGTTAACTCGGCATATAGTCTAATGGATGTTTGAGTGATGCTTGAGATATTCTGCCCGTCAACAACGTCCATAATCGTGTTGTTATTCTCGTCAAGTATTTTATATATGATGTCCGTTCCAGTTGGCACTGAGGCATTGGCGTTAAATACACCCCAGTTCTTGAGGTGAGAAGGCTGAATCAAAACTGATTTCACGCTTCCCGGTTGTGTTGCACGCGCATATCCCGAAAACCTCCAGAAGTTTTTACAGTACCAACAAATTCCTGAAACTCCAGAAATCAGGTTCCATCCTTCATCGCCCGTGATGTTAAAAGCAACGGCAGGCACTTTTCGATAATCATAACGACCACTGGGTAGCCCGGCGACCAATGAAGAATCACTTACCCATTGCTCCAAGGAACCATTCCAGTAATATCCATAGAAACACGAATACTCCCTGTTGGAACCAGAGATCAGGTTCCATTTGCCATCCCATGTAATGTTGAAAGCAATTGCTGGGAAAGAACCACCACTTCCAACGCTTCCCAGTCCTGCTACCAGAGAGGAATCGCTAATCCACTGCATGCCGTTCCAGTAGAACCCGTTAAATTCGCCACTGCTATTTCCTGAAATAAGGTTCCACGTTCCATCTCCCTTGATGTTGAACGCAATTGCCGGCACAGAATAGTTTCCCACATCTCCAAGTCCCGTGACCAACGAGGAATCGCTAATCCATTGCTCTGAAGAATCATTCCAGTAGAATCCATGAAATTCACCACTGCTATTCCCGGCGATCAGGTTCCATTTTCCATCCCCGGTGATGTTGAAAGCAATTGCCGGCGCGGGATAAGACCCAACGCCTCCAAGCCCGGCGACCAACGAGGAATCGCTAATCCATTGCACCGCGGAATCATTCCAGTAGAATCCATGAAATTCACCACTGCTATTGCCGACGATCAGATTCCATCTTCCATCCCCGGTAATGTTAAATGCTACTGCTGGTGTATAACAATATGCGGGCTCTCCCCAGGAGGAGTAGTTAATAGGTAGTCCAGAAGCCGATGAGTCAGAACGCCACAACCACGAAACATTCTCGAGGTCTATCTTAATGTCACCTTTGCTCACGACCACATTCTGCATCTCAGCGATTTTCGTCTCATCCTCAAAGCTGTCATTCCAGCATGGATGCTCGAACGAAAAAACGGTCACATTCTCACACAGCACGTTGTTGGTTTCATTAGATTCATTAACGTCAAGGTCGCAGTCAGCACTCACGCAAAGTTCAAAGTCGCCGATACGAGAAGGCGTCCAGTAAAGGTTCACAACTACGCTCTCGCCAGCATTCAACCCTGACACACTTGCCTTATCTACCGTGCTACCGTTAGCACTCAAAGAGACGTTGAACAACGAAGATGCATCGCCAGTGCCATTGTTCTTTATGGTAGCGGTAATCGTGTTGGTCAAATTGGCATACAACGTTGGCGGTGTTCCGAGAGCAGTTGGAACAAGGTCAATTTCCTCTTCTTCCTCTTCTTCTTCCGGTGCTGCGCGGACTTCAATGACACGGCTGTTACCCCAATCGGCAATTAGCGTGTTACCGAGAGGAAGGCGCTCGGCATCACGCGGGTGATTGAGCTCGTTTGCCTTCGAGCCCGCTGTTCCTGTCGTTCCGTACTGCCATACGATTTCCTTAGCCGGGTTCACCTCGATGACACGATGGTTAAGGCTGTCAGTAATAAGCGTGTTGCCATTAGAAAGGCGCTCGGCATCCTCCGGATAGTTAAGCTCATTTGCTCCCGAGCCCGCCGTTCCTGTTCCATACTGCCATACTACCTCTCCAGTGGAGTTTACCTCGATGACACGGTGGTTCGTGTACTCGACGAATAACGTGTTGTTATTGTGAAGCCGGTCGGCGTCAAAAGGATGGGTAATTCCATACTGCCATACGATTTCCTTAGCCGGGTTCACTTCAATAACACGATTATTAAGCCGGTCCGCGATAAGCGTATTGCCATTGGAGAGCCGCTCGGCATCCATCGGGTTGTGCAGTTGGTCAGCACCTGAACCGGATGTTCCGGTAGTTCCATACTGCCATACTATTTCACCGGCTTGGGTTACCTCAATGACACGGTGGTTACTCCGGTCGGTGATAAGCGTGCTGCCGCTGGCAAGCCTTTCGGCATCAACAGGACTGTTAAGTTGATTTTCACCTGAACCTGCCGTTCCGTCTCCATACCGCCATACGGTCTCACCAGTTGGCGTTACTTCGACAACAGAATGGTTACCGAACTCGGTAATCAGCGTGTTGTTATTGGCAACCCGCTCGGCATCTATTGGATTAACAAGTCCTTCGTATTGCCTCACTACTGGAGTTGATAATTTTATCAACCAGAGGTCATAACCACCAGCGCCGAAAGAGTTTGTGTATCCTGCTGCGATATAGTCGCCATCTGCCGTCTGGTGGACCGAATAGCCTTTCTCCAGTCCCGTTCCGCCTACGGTCATGTTCCACTGTTCGATACCATTCGAATCTGTACGTATAAGCCATACGTCAGCCGAATTAGCAGTGCCGTAGGACTCCGTGTAGCCTGCAAGGATGTATCCGCCATCAGAAGTCTGCTGGACTGAATAACCTTCATCTGCCTTTGCGGGACTCCCAAATCCAAAAATAGTGTTCCATTCTTCTGTTCCATCAGGATGCGTCTTTATCAGCCAGACGTCCTGACGACCGTTAGTGCTCCCTGCTATTACATAGCCGCCGTCCGCCGTCTGCTGAACCGAATATCCATAATCATAACCTGCTCCTCCAAACGTCCTGTTCCATTGTTCAGTACCGTTTGAATCCGTCCGTATAAGCCATGCGTCAGCCTCGTCAGCGCCGAAAGAAGTTGTGCGTCCTGTCATGATGTAACCATCATCCGCAGTCTGCTGAACGGAAGCGGCATACTCGCAGCCGTCAGCACCGAAAGTCCTGTTCCACTGTTCAACACCATTTGAATCGGTTTTTATAAGCCATGCATCGGCACGATCGCCGGCATAAGGAGGAATTATACGCCCTGCAATGACGTAGCCACCGTCAGAAGTCTGCTGAACTGAATGCCCCCAGTCAAGACCCTCTCCTCCGAAAGTCCTTTTCCACTGTTCATGCCCATCTGAATTTGTCTTGATCAACCATACGTCAGCATCACCGGCGCCGTAAGAATGTGTGTAGCCTGTGATGACGTACCCGCCGTCAGAAGTCTGCCGGACAGAGCCGCGGTCCAGGAGGTCTGCTTCTGCTCCTCCGAAGGTTCTGCTCCACTGTTTATTTCCCTTTGTATCGGTCTTGATCAACCAGATGTCAGCATCACCAGCGCCGTAAGAACGCGTGTCGCCTGCGAGGATGTAACCGCCGTCTGCGGTTTGCTGGACGGAATAGCCGTAATCATCGCCCGCTCCTCCGAACGTCATGTTCCATTGTTCTGTTATATTTATTCCCTCAGCCGCCGTCGCAGGCGCTGCTAATGCAATCAGCACAAAAATCCCCAATACGGCAATTATAAGACTCTTCTCGAAATACTCTTTCTTAGCACAGGTTCTTTCCATTTTTCTTTTTCACCTCTTTTTCATTTTATTACAGGATGCAGGTTTGTTTTTTCTTTTCTCATTCCTCTCATCTTTCACCTCTATTCTTCTCTTTTCCGTAAACGCTTTTTCTAAAAGGGTTTCATCTTCTTTCTTAGCACAGGTTCTTTCTCGTAGAAAGAAAGTGTCTTTTCAACTCCCTTCTTCTTCTTCCCCCTCGTTTCCCCTTCCATCCCTCTTCTTACAACCAAATTTCTCTGGTAAAGAAAGTTTGATTTCTCAGCACTCGCTTCTCTTCCTTCCCCTGATAAAACGTGCTTTTTCATCTTTCGCTTTTACCTTCGCCTTATCCCTTACCCACCAAATTATATTTATTACGTAACCATAGATATTGTTAATCTATATAAAAGATTTTCGGTTTTGATTTAAAAAGATAGCGATAAAAGAATAGGAGTAAGACAACAAATACCCAATACCTTTTTAAGCACCAACGAAATAAATATTTGTTATGGAGAAAGCACCTGCATGGATAGAAAGAATGCTGCTGCCGAAACTGAATGAAATCAGTGGAGAAATAAAAGCCATACACACACGGATAGCTGCTCAATCAAGTCCGCTTAGAGCAAATCTTCAATTCTTCAATAGATATTTATATGATTCGTATCAATTATTACAGGGTGATAGTTAATGGCTCTTGCAGAAATAGACATATGCATAGAAGATAAGTTATTGGAATTGGTAGAAAGAATAGCAAAAATGCAGCATAGAAGTAAATCAGAGGTCATAAGAGATAGTATTTCCAGATATGCTAAATCGTTTCTTACAATGGAAGAGCTCAAAAAGATAGCGATTAAAAAGTATTCAAACGGAGATATGAACTTTGATGAGTTAGCAAGGATAATCGGGTACGAGGAAGCACTAACATTTCATGTTAGCTCAAAGACGATTAAAGGGAGCATAGAACTTGCAGATAAATAAGAGAGAATAAAATTAGCGTCAAAGAACTTATTGTTATTTCGGAAACAGGATCACGGGTAGATGTGGGAGAGATGGATTGTTTGAATCTATGCAAACAAGAGCAGATATCTATACTCGTAACTGATGACTGGAGGGCATTACCAAAACTATAATATTTCCGAAAAGTAACCCCTTAGATTACACTGATTTACACGAGATTATTTATAAACTTTTTTTTGTTTTTTCTTTTAGCACAGGTTTTCTTTTTGTGAAAAAGAAAAAGTGTTGTGTTAATCTCGTGAAATCTCGTGGTTCGTTATTTGCAATTTATTATTGGAATGACTATAAATAAGTCCGTGTAAATCTGCGTCTTAAATAGAATGAAATTATACTTCATACACAATGAAAACAGCAAAAAGGGCTTTAATCAGCGCGGGAATAACCATCTCCATCCTTGCCATTTTATTCCTCAAAGTTGACCTCGGTCTCCTGTTGGAAAGTTTACAAACGATAAACTATTGGTATTTAGCGTTAGCTTTTATCGGCTATTTGTGTTTGAATTTCGCACTTGCTTTCAGACTTTTTTGGCTGCTGAACAAACTGGGCTATCACCACTACTCGTACTGGAACATTTTGCTGTTTCATTTCACCTCAATGATTCTTGGAGACGTAACCCCGGGGAAGGTGGGGTATTTTGGACTTTTGCTCCTGCTTAAA
>JAUWNY010000171.1 GCA_030612405.1 Candidatus Methanophagales archaeon
CAGATTCGCACTCGCGTGCGACACCCTGCCACTATTGGCTTCTGCACCGATACGGGTAAACAGCACAGGAGGGATTTTAACCCTCTGGCTGATTTGGCTACGAGGCACAGGTCCCGCAAACCCTGAAAGGGTTTATTTCACAAGATTATTTGTAAAACTTTTTTTTTGGCGAATATCTAAACCGCTAAACCGCTAATTTGCTCTCTCTTCCTCACCTCTGCATACTTCGCTATCTCTGCGATCAACGGATGTTCCCAGGAGCGGTCGTCATAAAGGAAAACGAATTTTGCTTTTCCCTCGTTTAGTTTCAGCAATTTCAATACATTTTGCAGTGCCACGGTCTTAGCCTCACTATCCACTTCCGCAGGTATTTCTGACTGTCCCACCGGGTAACTTTCCTTCAATTCGACCGGACAAGGTCCAAACGGGGGTTTAACAAAAAATACGTGGTCAAAGTCGTAATTTTCGTTTTTCGGCTCTTCTTCTTTTGACGTTGACTTTAGCTTTTTGGTTTCTGTCGCCGTTATCAGCACATTCCCGGATAACTTGAACCTGTTCAGCCTGTACGAGTATCTCAATACCTCTGGTCTGTGCGCAGAAGTCGTACCGAGATAAAAGAACGGGCGTTTTGTAACAGGGTCATATTTCTCAATCAACTCTGCATACGCCGTTACATGCTTCAAGGCGTTCAGCAAAGCGGGATATGCCCTGCACCTCCTCTCGCATAGCTCCCACAGGCTTCCCTCCGCTACACTCTGCTTTACCGTTCGCATCTCCTCAAACGTAACCCACAAATTATGCGATGCCAGTAAATCCTCGCTTTCTTTTACCTCGCCCACACTGTAACTGGAACACACAGGGCAAGAACAGGGGAGATACCGCAAATTATCCACTTTTCTCGTCCCTTCTCCGGTCATGTATCTCTTCCCTTTTGCATATAATGCGTATGCGGCGGAATCGAAGAGGTCGCAGCCTAAAGCAACGGCTAAGGGGAAAAGCATAGGGTGACCAGCGCCAAAGAGATGCACAGGAGCATTCAACGGCAAATTCGTTTTCGACGCCACGATTATATCCACCAGCGTATCAAATTGGTGGGATTCCAACAGGGGCACCAAGCCACCTATTGCATACACGTCAAACCCGATTTCTGCAACGCCCTTTGCACTCTCCCTGCGTAAGTCTAAAAAGGTGGAACCCTGCACAACTCCTGCGAGCATTCCATTTTCAGTTTGAATTATGTTTCGTGCTTCTCGCATTCTGCTGAGTGTTTCATCTAAATCATCCCTCGCTCTTTTTCTCTTCACATAAGGCGCTGTTGGGATGTCCAGAGGCACACATACGTCAGAACCTATACACTGCTGAAATTCCAATATTTCTCTGTTGCTCACCTCCACGTCTTTATACTCCGAGAGTTGGTAAGAGCCCGAATCAGTCATTATTGGCATTTCGCAGCCTAAAAGTGAATGAATGCCGTTTTTAACTGCTTCTTCCCTCAAATTCACTTTCTTATAAATTATATACGCATTTGTAATGAGCATCTCAGCCCCGTATTTCTTCATTTCATCAGCTCTGAGTGACATAAGATTCGGATTTATCACGGGCATTATCGTCGGCGTCTCTACGACTCCACGAGGTGTTCGAAGCTTTCCTATTCTCCCCATTAAATCCTTATGCAATATTTCAAATTCCATTTGTGTTGTCACTTTCTAAAGAAGGAACATTGCTAAAAAATTTTTTTGAAAAAAAATAACGTCAAGGTATTTATATATACAGTACTGTATAAGTATGATGCACAATGTTCATCATTCAACACTATGAGCAAATCCCGTTTGTAAACCCGTCTTTGCTATACGATAGCTTGAGTGCTGAAGACAAGAGCGAGAACAGCGAATCTTACCTGTTGGAATCTCGCGAAGGGAGCGATAAATTGGCAAGGTATTCTATTATGGGCTTCGACCCTGCGTTTAAATTCTCTGTGAAGAACGGCATTTTAAACATGAACTTGTATTCATACGGCGATACGGTTCTCGCAGAAAAGATGAAGGATGCTGCTTCGGCTGCTGCGAAAGAACATGAAACTAAATCTCGGAATCCACTGAGCCTAATCGAGGATTTTCTCGGAGACCTCAAAATAGCAGGGGATATAAAAAAGGAACGATTTATCGGCGGTTTCGTTGGTTATCTTTCATACGATTACATCCGCTATTTTGTGGATGTCGGTGGGAGCGCAGTGGATACGCTGAAACAGCCGGATTGCGAATTTCTACTCACAAAAAAGAATGTTATCGTGGACCATAAGGCGAAAAAAGCTTTCCTCATATCTAACGAATTTTGTGAAAACATTCCTTCAGAAAGCAAAGCATTACCAACAACCTCTCTTTGGAAAAGAAACAAAAATTATTTAGAAAAGGGGGATTTAGCAAAACAAAATTACCGTTTTAAGGGGTTGTCTTCCGATTTCACGTCAAACATGGAAAAACGAGAATACGAGAGGAGTGTGAGAATAGCGAAGGAATACATTCGTGCTGGCGATATTTTTCAGGTGGTTCTCTCACAGCGGCTGGAAGCGGATTTTGATTCTGGTTCAGGTGCCGATGAAAGTCAGCGTGCTTTCGACTTTTATAACCGCTTGAGTGAGGTGAACCCATCGCCCTACATGTATTTCCTCGATTTCGGTGACCGTAAGATAGTGGGTGCGAGCCCGGAGATGCTGGTCAGGGTGGAACCTGCTACGTTGAATAGAAGCAGGAAAGTGGAGAGCTGTCCGATAGCGGGAACAAGACGGCGTGGTGTAACCGAAAAGGAGGATAAGCGGCTGGAGGAGGAGATGCTTAACGATGAGAAGGAACGTGCGGAGCATTTGATGCTTGTGGATTTATCAAGAAACGACGTAGGAAAAGTATCAGAATTCGGGTCGGTAAAAGCGCCGAGGTTTATGTATCCGGAGAAGTATTCGCACGTGCAGCATATCGTAACGGATGTGGTGGGGCAGTTGAGGTCGGACAAAAACGAGTTTGATGCGTTGGAAGCGACATTCCCTGCGGGAACGGTTTCTGGAGCGCCGAAAGTAAGAGCAATGGAGATAATAGAGGAATTAGAGCCAACGAGACGTGGTATCTATGCAGGATGTGTAGGATATTTCTCGTTTAATCGTTCAATGGACACCGCGATAACGATTCGAACGGCAGTGTTTGAACACGGGAAAGTGTATATACAAGCAGGCGCGGGGATAGTTGCTGATTCTGATCCCGAACGCGAGTATAAGGAGACGCTGAGTAAATGCGCGGGTTTGTTGGAATGCATGGCAATTCCAGGAGGCGAAAACTAAAAAAATGAACGTTCTAATCGTGGATAATATAGATTCGTTTGTGTACAACATCGTGCAATATGTGGGGATGCTGGGTGCCGAGCCGATAGTGGTGCAGAATAACGTGAATCTTGGTCATATAGAGAGGATTGTCAGGGAGAGGGAAATAGAGCACATAATAATTTCGCCCGGTCCGAAGACGCCGCGAGATGCGGGTGTCACAAATGAACTGATAAGGAGATTTAGCAGGGAAACAGAAACTAAAAAGATTTTAGGCGTTTGCCTGGGGCATCAGTGTATAGGTTATGTTTTCGGTGCGAGGATAAGGAATGCGAGGGAGATAAGACACGGGAAGGTGAGTTTGGTGACGCATAACGGAGAAAACGTGCTGAAAGGGTTGAAGAATCCTCTTTCCGTGGTGCGGTATCATTCCTTGGTTATTGACGAGGGTAATGGTGGTGTTGGGGAATCATTTCCCGATTGTTTAGAAGTAACCGCGAGAAGTTTGGATGATAATGAGATAATGGCGATCAGACACAAAGACATGGATGTTTTTGGCGTGCAGTTCCATCCTGAGTCAATATTGACTGAGGATGGTCTCAAGTTGATACGGAATTTTGTGGATATGTAGAGTAAATTGATGCAGAGAATTGCAGTATTTGTTCAGCTCATTTTATAACCACAAGATTACACAGATTTCCACGAGAAAATAATAAAATAATCGGGATTAGGATTTAAGAATAATCGTCTGTCCTTCGTGCTCATAAGCGGCTTCTATTCTCAGGGCAACTGCTTGAATCCTAACCTCTCAAAATCTTCATCAAATGCAAATGCATGCCTAACATTCATCCTTTTCATAATGACAAAACTTGTACAATCTGTAAATCTCATCGTGTCTCTCAGCCAGGTCTTTTTTTGAGCGAAACATTTTACTTGTAGTGAAGAAAGGGTCTTCGGGATTGAAAACAGAATTTTTACGAAGCCAGATAGAAATTGCTTCTTTTACCGCTTCTTTAAGTGT
>JAUWNY010000007.1 GCA_030612405.1 Candidatus Methanophagales archaeon
CGTACATATCACCCACGATCGGGCGAAACGCTCCCCAATCTATCTGCGATTTAACCTCCGCCAGCCGATCGCCAAGCTGTTCCACTCGCTTGTACGCCTCCTTCTGCCCGAAGCCTATTAAAGTTTTCATAATATATGATTATATGTATGAACACATAAAAAGTTGTCTGTCCAAAGGGTTTTTCAAAATTCTCTGTATATTACGTATAACTTCCTTCTATTTAAGACACGGATTTACGCAGATTTATTTTGTTTCTGCTCCTGTTTCTGCTTCAGTTTAAGTTTAAATTTATAGTAGTTTAGAGGATGAGAAACTTTCTCACAAATTTCGTCTGTTTCAACACAGTTCCCGTAAGTGCGCATTGTATCACACGAGGGCGCAGTATACTGAATGCCGCTCTTATCTCCTGCAATATGCTCTACTTGATACCGCGTTCGCTCCTCGTCAAAATCAGGCGAATTCCTGTAAATCCCTATTATTTCCTCTTCACTTAATCCGATATTCAACAAAAAGGCAGTAACTGCGAATCTTGCGCCATGCGGCACATTTACGCCTTCTTTTAAGTTGCTCAGGACATACGATATGCAGGGCGGGAAACAGCTTGGGTCTTTCACGACCACTCCCGAATCCGACTCAAAACCATAACCAGCCGCACCTAACTTTTTTCGCGTTTCTTCCAGCTCGTTCTTTATATCCTCTGTGTATCTGCTTATCGCTTTGCATATATCCTCAGGCACATCCAGCGGCAGGTCTTTCTTTATCCGTTCATATATCGCTTCCTGGACAATACGAACAAATTCGGCTTTTCGGAGTTTTAGCTTCCCTTTCCCCAACCCCCTGTTCACCAGTTTCCATCTTTTGTCGCGAAGATTGGTAGTGAACCGAAGGTAATCAACAAAGGGCACCTGAACCTGCTCTCGCTCACCCGCTAAGAAGTCCATTCGTATCCCGAACTCTTCTGACATCCTGTAAATAATATCGGCGCTCGCACTGGAACTGGCACTGGAACCCCCTCGGCTGGACTCGTCTAATAGTTTTTCGTGTGCCGCTTTAGCTTCCGACAGCGCATATCTGCGGACAAGACGCTCATCACCGATGCACGACACGAGAATACGAGCAAAGGGATAGGATAATAATTCCATCTCCGCTTGAGCGTCGCTGATTATAACGGGCTTCCTGATTGTTCCCTCTTTTATCGCTTCCGTTATCCTGCTCTTGCCTCGCAGCCTCGCACGTTCAAAAACCGCAGAGTTTATCAAATTCTCCAGCGTTACCCCTGACTCTTCTACACTTTTCGACGCTGCCGATAGAAAAGGATAAAGGCACAGATGTGCGGGTTCTGCATGCCATTCCGTCATAATATCGCTCCATTCCTCAGTCAATTAATCGGAAACTTGTTACATCAATGGTATTTTTCTTGTAGCTCAAGGTTACCTTTTCTTCTGCGAAGACTATCCAGATATCTATTGTATCTTGCTCGTATGCAGTTTTATCTAAAATTACTTTCTGAACTTCTGTGAGCGGTATTAGCAATACACCATTCCGTGATACTAACAGATAGCCATCCCCTTTTTGTAACGAATCAATGAAGCTTCCTGGTTTACGCCCTCTAAAAGTAATTTGCCACCCCTTTGGTTTCTTACTACCTGGACGGATAAAAACTTTTTTACCTTCAATTATTGCTTCATATCGTCCCCATTCTTCAATTTTTCTGCCGCTTTTCTCAAGTATCTTCTTCAATTCATCTCCAAAGACTTCCTCTTGGCCCTTCTCTTCAAGAACCTTGACGATAACATTCTTTTTAAGCAAAAAGAAATTTAGCTCTTCTTTCAATGAGTTAACTAAAAAATTTTGGATAGCATTAAGCTTTTGAGGCTCTCCCTGAGCTACTACTGCGTATTTATTGGCTTTAAACAATTTAATCAGATGTAACTCCAATGCTTTTCTAACAACATTATCATTAAAATCCGATTGCGTGGCTGGACGACCATCATTGATTACAAGAGCTTTACTCCAATTTTTTATTTTATCTTCAGGATTTGCCATGTGTGTTTTTAGTCTATTGTAAATGTTTTTAGCCTCGCCAATGTAGACCTTATTTTTACCTTCAAATAGTGCGTAAATACCCGGAAACTCTATCTTACCTAATTCATTATTTAGCACTTCCAAAGCCTTCATAGTCCGCAGTATCTCCCATGAACGAATCTGTTTTGTCGTCCGAGCTCTTATTATACCATCACTGTTCCTGGGATCTTCATGATATCCAATATCGCTATTAGACATGTTCTACCTCTTTAGTAATGTAATAATTGATTCTCTCAATTTGTAGCTCCTTATCTGTCCTGACCGCCGCTCTCTCGCCTTTTCTATTCTCTCTATCTCAAGACCCAAATCCGATCCTATTTTAGCTATTAGTAAATCCGTAGGAACATATACATCCGCAATTAAGCTATCACCAACCACTAAAATGAATCTCCCGCCGGAATTTAAAGAAGAAATGACTTTCTTCATTACCTTATACAAATCATCGAAATATTTGTGAACTATGTATGGCATATCCGTTCTTCTATAAGCCCCTCTCTTCTCAATGCTCTTTTCAATATCGCCTTTGATTTCCTCTATCCAATCATTCGTATATGTTGAACCAGACTTACGAAAGTCTTTTATCAATCCTTTAGAGACATTATCACAGACAACCATCTCATCCTTTATACTCTTTAATTCCTTGTGATTTTCGGCAAATCCCAGCCACCCCATTTCTATCTTGTAGTTTATCACATAGTCCAGACCGTTCATGTAAGGAGGCGAAGTGATAATCAAATCAAAATCATTGGTGTGCTCAAAATCCGTCGCATTCGCTAAAATAACCTTGCTTTCTGTGTTCATAAAATCTCTATACTGTGATTGTATCAACCTCAAGTCATTGGCAATATCACGTATTTTTTTATCTAACAGAATATACGGAGCGCTATCATAAACCTTCTTATCCCTGTGATATCCCAAACATGGCGTTCTTTTCATATTGCTGCAGTCAATCAGGATTGAAGAGAAGGCTAATTTAATCAGGTCTTTTACTTTTCTTTGTTTTTCGCTTTTCGCTTCTATTGACTCAATTCCACCCTTAATGGTTTCTAAATTACGTAATACCCCCTTATTGAAATGAGAACTTGACTTTAGAAAAGAAGGAGCCGAAGAGCAGTTATTCTTGGGTAAATCATTGTACACTTTCAGTAAATAATTGGGAGAAATATCCCAACAGTTGAGTTTTGTATTGGCGATAAATTGTAGAAGGGGATTTAATTCAGTTCCAAAAGATATGTAACCATTCAGTTTTGCCTGGACTAAAACAGTACCACAGCCAGCAAAAGGATCGAGGACAACGGGGCAGGGGTATTCCTTTTTATTCTGGTCTAATATGGACTGAACAAAAGAAGCCGAAAATCCCTGCACATACGGCGCCCAGCGGTGGATATGCTCATTAATGTTGGGCGTAAACTGTATAGGCTGTATATTTTCAGGAATTGTTATGCCAAGCTCTTCTATGTACGGGGCAGCATCCATATCAGAAGAACCCCCTTTTTTAGGGGATTTTAAAATGTTAATCTCCCTAATGGTGAGTTCGCTTTGGGTAGGTTCTGCAAGGATACTTTTCATTGTTTTTATTTTAAAACTTATTATCTGCTATTAAATAAAGTTTTGAGTTTGAATTCAATGGCGAGAATAGGCTCAATCAGATTCCACCATCACCCATTTGTCCTTCCCTTCCCATATTCTCAGCGAATACAGCGACACCCCCAGGTTTGAATCGTTCAACTTCTTCTCCAACTGCTCCTTCAGGAACAACGCTATATTCTCGCTCGTTGGATATGATATTATCTCATTTAAGAACTTATGGTCTACGAGTTCAATCACTTCTTCTACCACGGCCTTCACTTCCGAGAAATCCGCCACGCACTCCGTATCTTCTTTTTTATCGCCTTCCACTACCACATCTACTTTATACGTATGCCCGTGCAGATTCTTGCATTTTCCGGGATGTCTTGGCAGCGAATGCGCCGCGCTAAAATCCGTTGATACTCCTAATTTCATTTTCCGTTCATAACCACAAGATTACACATAAGCCCTTTCAGGGCTTGCGGGTAAACCCTTACAGGGTTTTCGGGGTCGCGGGGTGGAACCCCACATGGGGCAGAGCCCCACAATTTTCACGAGAAACATTTTACTATTTATAACTTACATATTATATTATACATTGACAGTGACGGTGGTAATGGCAATGGGAAAGAAAACAAAAGGCAGGAAACTACGGCTATGCAAAGCGAATAAGCAAAACCGAAGAGTTCCAGCATGGATAATGGTAAAAACGAGCCGCAGGGTGACTACACATCCAAAAAGAAGGCATTGGCGGCGGACAAAGCTGAAAGCGTGAAGTAGAGGGAAAGAGGGAGAAAAGCTACATGGGGGAAGAGACCGGAGCAGGTGGAGGCGAACGCATTTATACCATACCATTGAGAGATGTGAAAAAGGCACCGAGATGGAAAAGGAGCAACCGCGCAATAGCGATAATAACAGAATATTTAGTACAGCACACAAAATTCGAGGATGTCGTTTTAGATTCCGCGATAAACGAGAAGGTATGGGAACGAGGCTCTCAGAACCCGCCTTCCAGGATAAGAGTGAAGGTAACGGAAGAAGAGGATGTAATCAGGGCTGAGCTGGTAGAATGAAAAATTATTAACCACAGATTACACAGATTAACACAGATGATAATATAGCGGTTTGGTGGTTTAGCGGTTTGGTTATGTGACTGAGCCTCTAACGAGCTAAACCTCTAAACTCGCTTAATCAGTGTAAATCTGTGTCTAAAACAGAAGGAAGTTATACTTTATTATACTACTACAATAAATAACTATACACAATAAAAAAAATAAAGTGACGATAAGAAGGAGCGGTAAAGAGACAAAGAGAACATTCAGTATTGATGGCAGCGCGTATATAGGTGTTTTTGCAATTGCTACCGAATCAGTGCTTCTTTTGCCTTCACACATATCAGATAATTTAGCGATGGAAATGGGGCGTGCATTGAAGGTAAAAGCAGTAAAAACGTCGGTAGCAGAAACGTCTTTAATTGGCTGTTTAGCTGTGGGAAACTCAAATGGGTTTATCTTTTCCCCGTACACACTGGACAGCGAGTTACAGCAAGTAGATGATTTGGTGGGCTCAGAAGGCTCAGGGGAAAAAATTACCCGGCTGCCGGAACGCGATAGGCTGAACGCAGTGGGGAACGTCATATTAGCGAACGATACGGTTGCGCTGGTTCACCCGCGACTATCGGCGAAGACCGTGGAGTTGGTAGTGCAAACACTTGACGTGAAGGTTTATAAGGGCACGATAGGTGGATTGAACACCGTGGGGATGGCGGCAGTAGCGACAAATAAAGGCATCTTAGCGCATAGGAATGCAAGCAAGGTGGAATTAGAATTCCTGGAAGACATTTTCGAGCTACCTGCGGAGATAGGCAGTGTTAATTTCGGCGTTCCTCTGATTGGTGCTGCGCTGCTCGCTAACACGAAAGGATACGCAGCCGGAAGTGATACGACCGGCGCGGAGTTAGGAAGAATAGAAGATGCGCTTGGGTTTTAATAACCACAAGATTACACAGATTTTCACGAGAAAACGATAATAGAGTTTTGGTTTCCATCGGTCATTTTACCCCTATTGCTTCATCTTCTTATGTTAATCTCGTGAAATCTATGGTTTTTATCCCAACTATACAAATATCTTTTTCTTTTCCGCCAACGCTTTTCTTTTTTAAAGAAAAGGGTTGATGCGTCGACCGGGATTTGAACCCGGGCAGTGGGCTTGGAAGGCCCAAGTCATACCTCTAGACCATCGACGCTTTCTGTAGTTATTATTTCTTTACCTTAAATTATATAAGAACCTTTGCCAAAGAAATAATTTTTTCTTTTAGCGCAGGTTTTCTTTTTATTAAAAAGAAAAAGTGCATGCGGAGGTCGCCGAGTGGACAAAGGCGTGAGGTTCAGGGCCTCATCCCGCAGGGGTTCGGGAGTTCGAATCTCCCCCTCCGCATTATTTTACCGGTAGTCTTATATGTAACATCATACTTATATGGAGTGGGGTGCGAAAGGCGTGTTTGCATAGGTGTCGAGGTTAAGGCATTGGTCGAAAGAGCCAAGTTATGTATTCCTGCAGAGGACGATGCGGTGATGATGAAAGAATGACAGACACAAATATGGCTCATTATAAACAAAATAAATAAATGTAAGAGGTGAAAAAATGGCGACAAAAATAAGAATCCCCAGCAGGGTTGTTGAGGTCTTAGAGAAAACCATAGAGAGGACTGCGGTAGAATTAATGGCGATAGGGCTTTACAGAGACGGAAAGATAACATTGAGACAGGCTGCGGATTTGGTTAGTGTGGATGCAAAGCACGAAACTCTAAATACGCCCCTACTGGGCTTGCGGGGTTACCAGGGCAGAGCCCACGATGCTTAGGATTTAGGATTTCACACTCTTTATTGAGCACATTCCCTATTCCCTACTGCCTAAATAATGGGCCCGATGCGATTCGAACGCATGACCTCCGCCTTGTCAAGGCGACGTCATTCCAACTAGACCACGGGCCCCACGGCATATCTGTAATTCTATAATTATAAGAGCAGGCTTATAAAATTATTTGTTACTTTTTGTTCCCACAGTTAGGACAGAAACGGGCTAAAATTGGTCGCATTTTACCACATTCCGGGCATTTCTCAGCTAATTTCTTTCCACAATTTTGACAATAAGGCATCTCATATCTTATAGGGGAACCGCACCATGGGCATTTATTTTCCTTTAGTCTTGATATGGAAATACGCTCAAAGCTGAAGAATTGTTTCTTCAGGTATGCCAGCGAGACAGCGCATGCCACCGCCCCGAGAATTGATATACCAATTATGTGAACCACTTTCCACACGTTCTCGATAATCATGTACATCAATAAGAGAGATGCAAAAGCCATGAACGCATTGGCGTGAATGATGTATTTGCTTCTCGCCTTTTTGGCTTTTAAGAATACAATGATAGCAACCGCCAATAATGGAAGCACAAAAGCTAATCTTATAGCTAAGACTTTCAATCTGTATATTTGATAATCTCTCCCGTATTCGTCCGATGCGGATTCACGTGCATTTGATACTTCTTCTCCCTTTTGTTCCAACCTCCCTTTGATCTCACCGTAAACAGCTTGCGCAGCATCGAGTCTTATCTGTGATTTCTCATACCTTTCCCTTGCCTCTTCATGTTCTCTCTCTTTTACTTCATCCGTCTCTCCTTTATCCAGTATTACCCGGTATTCCTCCCTTTTAAACAGGTAGTCTTCCTTAGCACGAAGATATTCATCATTGGCATTTCCGAGGGTTTTACTGGCGGTTTCAAGCTCCGTTTCGGTGCTTCTTTCCTCAGCCTCCAGCTTATAAACGCCATATTTTTCATTGTAAGTGTCTATCCGTGGTCTATCAGGAATGTCTTCTAACTCGTTAAGGACGTTTATCCCGCCTATTAAAAGGAAGATAACCATAGCAAAAGCCAATATTTTTTCGCCCCTCGTTGTCTCTAATCTCTCTGCCTCTTCATGTTCTGACATAATTTTCCCTCTGAAAGATTTATTTGAATAACACTACATAAATATGTGATCATTATACGTAGGAGATCTTTCATTACATGATGAAGAAAGAAAAAGATTACGATTTGATTGTCGTTGGTGCGGGGCCCGCGGGAATGACGGCAGGGATGTACGGCGCGAGGAGCGGACTAAAGACATTAGTGGTTGACAAAGGAATAAGCGGCGGATTATCCAATGAGGCGCCGGAGATAGAGAATTATCCGGGATTCATGCGTGTGAGTGGCATGGAATTAGCAGAAAAGATGAAAGAACAGGCGTCAGAATATGTGGAGATAAAAGAGCTGGAAGGTGTGGAAAAAATAGAAACCGGTGGAAAAGAAAACGAGAAAAATATGCTGGTCATTACGGAAAAAGGCTCTTATGTTACAAAAACGGTGATAATAAGCACGGGAACCAAACACAGGAAATTGGGTGCCAGAGGTGAAGACGAATTTTTAGGGCGGGGAATATCCTATTGTGCTACCTGTGATGGTTTTTTCTTTAGAGATAAGCCTGTAATAGTGGTAGGTGGAGGGGACTCAGCCGTTAGAGAAGCTTTATATCTGAAAAATATCGGCTGTGAGGTAACGCTGATTCATAGAAGAGATAAGCTCAGGGCGGAACCGTATTTACAAAACAAGTTGGAAGAGGCAGGTGTGCCTGTCTTGTGGAATTCCGTGGTGAACGAGATAAAAGGTGATAAAGCGGTGAGGAGCGTTGTTAAATATGATAAAAAGAAAGAGATTGCAGATGAACTCCCCATAGAAGGTGTGTTTATATCCGTCGGCGAAGAGCCGGTAAATGATTTGGCAGCACAAATAGGAATCAAATGCGATAAAAGCGGCTACATAATCGCAGATAAACACCAGAGAACAAACATCAAACGAGTATATGCAGCGGGAGATATAACAGGTGGCGTGAGACAGGTGGTGGTTGCGTGTGCAGAAGGCGCTATCGCTGCTATCTCGGCGTATAACGATTTGCTGGAATTGGAATAAGTAATAAAAAATGGAACTGAGGGAGATAGGGATTGACGAAGCGGGAAAGGGCCCTGTAGTAGGGTCTATGTTTGTTGCGGGGGTATTGAATTTTGAGGGGTTGGAAACGCTGGGCGTAAAGGATTCGAAGCAACTGAGTCCTGCAAGGCGGGAATATCTGGCGGAACGTATAGAAGCCTCAACTGAGGTTTATGTCCTCGAATTTACGGCAAACGAAATAGACGAGGGTAGAAAAAGGCATACGTTAAATGAAATTATGGTTGAACTTTTTTCTGCTGTACTTATACATTTCCAGCCGGATAGGGCGTTCGTTGATGCAGCAGACGTCAATCCAGATAGATTCGCAGTGAATCTTAAATCAGGCTACGAGAAGGGAATGAGCGGTGGAAGGAAAAGGGAAATAGAAATAACTTCCGAGTTTAAAGCAGACGTACGTTACCCGGTGGTCAGTGCAGCGTCAATAATTGCAAAAGTGCATCGTGATAGGTCAATAAGGCAGCTTGAAGCGGAAATAGGGATGGAAATAGGCAGTGGATACCCAGCAGACCCGAAAACCATTCGATTCCTGAACGAATTGGTAAAAGAAAAAGCGGAACTTCCTGCTTACGTGAGACATTCATGGAAAACCGTCAAAAGATTAGTTTCCTTTATATATACTTAACCTTAAACAGAACAACCATACTATGGCAGCTCCTAAGAGCGATAAGGAAGCGACGAGGGATGGTGCGAAGAAGAAGCGAGAAGGTACTGTCGATGCTGATTCTGTTGTTTCCGCTGTTGCTGCTGCTAAAGAGGGGCTAAAAGAGTGCCCGGAATGCGGTTCTAAATGTTTGATATGTGATTATGGTAAAGCGGAGATTTTTTGCGAGGATTGCGGGCTGATAATAACTGAGAACATTGTTGACCTTGGCCCTGAGTGGCGTGCCTTCGATTCAGAACAGAAGTCCAAACGAGCGAGGACGGGCGCACCGATGACATATCGAATACACGATAAAGGTCTGAGCACCGTTGTCTCGTCGGGTTCGGGTCTGAGTCCGGGGGAATATAAGTTACAGAAATGGCAACAGCGGACTCACGTTGCGAATACAACCGAAAGGAGCTTCATCTTCGCACTCTCCGAGATCGACCGGATGGCATCTGCGCTTAGACTACCGGTGAATATCCGAGAGGCTGCGTCTATGCTATACCGCAAAGCGATGAAGAAGCGGCTAATCCGTGGGCGTAGCATAGAGGGTATAACTTCTGCTCTCCTATATATTAGCTGCAGACAGTATGGCGTGCCACGAACACTGGAAGAGCTGAGAGATGTATCAAGAGTCGGGCAGAAGGAGATAAGCCGTGCATATCGCTTCCTTTTACGAGAGCTGGACTTGAAAGTTTCACCTGCCTCTCCCGTTGATTTCGTGCCGCGTTTCTGTTCCTTACTTAATCTGGGTGGTGAGATAAGGTCACATGCAGTAGAGATAATAAAGAAGGCAACGGAGGCGGAACTGACCAACGGGCGAGGGCCAATAGGAATAGCAGCTGCCGCTATTTATATTGCTGCGATTTTAAGCGGTGAGCATCGCACACAGAAGGAAGTATCCGACGTTACGGGTGTGACCGAGGTTACAATACGGAACAGGTATAAAGAATTGTCAGAGGAGTTAGAAATACCTGAACTTTTAGAATTTTAGATGCTTAGAGGTATAGAGGTATAGCGGTTTAGCGGTTTAGATGCTTAGAGGGATAGAGGGATATTAAGGCAGCGGGTTGGAATTTATTTTTGAGTAGAAGGAGGAGAGCATTTTTGATAGTTCTTCTACCTTCGGAGATAATTTATTAAAGTCGCCGTCTTGGATAAAACCCAATTTATGCGCGATAATTATTTGTGTCTCCAACTCTGCGCAAGAACCACGTGCAATGGCTATAATTTGCATAAAATCCACAAGATTTTGAGTAATTACTGTATTTCTCCTCCTCAGGGAATGAAGCGGTAATCTTATAGACCATCGCTACAAGTTCAATCCCTTTTTGCCACACTTTTAATTCCTTAAAACTCTTCATCGTTAACCCTTCTTTTTCCGTATATTACAAGTTTGTCTTTTTACTAAACCGCTAACCCCGCTAACCCCGCTAAACCTCTAATCCTCTAATCTGCTAAACGCCGCTCTTGCCGCTATTTTCGCAACTCTTAACGGTTCTGGCACTTTTCCGTTTCCGTGCGTGGTGAATTTTTTAAGCACCGCAGCAGCTTCGTCTTTTTCCATACCCAGAAACCGTATTAAAACATCGTATTTGTCGTGCAATCGCACAGGAACACGGTTTCCGAGTCGCTTGTAGGCTTCTATCCGTGAATCCCGCTCGTCGGCTTCAAAATGCCGGGCTATATGCACCTCCAGACCCTCCGATTCTTCGTAAGTCACGCAAATGAGCGGAACCCCCGTCTGCTCATACACCTGCTTTATATCTATAATGTTAAACCAGCTGATGACACATCCATTTAACATCATTATATTTATGTCTGCACGTTGCAGCGATTCAAAAACGTGCAATATGCCCTCTGTGGCGTCCATCCCGGCAACGGTGACTTCTCCAAAGGAGAAACCATCTATAACGAGATCCAAACGCATAACCACGCCTGCAAGCACGGATTTTTTATCTCCCTGCTTGAAGCTTTCGGCAATACCAAGCACTCGTATTCCCCTTTTATTTATGTGTAATGCCATATGTACAACGTTCCTACTTAGGACGCAGATTTACGCGGATTTACGCAGAAAACTATTTCCGCAAATTATCAAATGCCTTACGTTTAACTTCCCGTTTAGTGCCAAAATTAAGTTTAAAATCCTGATTATCTGCGTTCATCTGCGTCCGATTATCAAAAATTATTCTTTCTGGTCTTGTGCCAATCTTGTGTAATCTCGTGGTTTTTACCACCTACAAATATGATTTGCTCTCCCTCTCCTTTTGCTCTCTGTACTTCCTTCTTAACATGGGGTCGCTGCTCAGTCGCTCTATCTCCATGTCCAATTTATCGTCCAGCTTCGCCTGCTTTTCTGAGATATATTCCTTACACAACGTATGCGTGGAGTCGGAAGAATATTGCTGGACACCCGCCAGAACAATCGCTAAATTCGAGTTTTTCTGCGGCGAAATCAACCCAAACGGGACGGGCGCGCCTATACCCATAAGTTTTTTTAGCTCGTCATCTATTTTTCCCACTTCCAAACCAAATCCTATTGCCTCATTCTTCCCCGTCTGTTCCGTTTTTAGCTGCCATACGCGTTCCGGGTCGGAAATGAACATATCATACCTGCCTTTTGGATTCATCCCGGCAAGTACTTTCCAATCCCTCTTATCGCTATCCTTGCCTTTGTCCCATCTCTTTTTCAATATCCGCGTTATTTCTGCTGATGTTTTTATCCCCATGCTGCACGGCACCTCTCAAATGTATATTTGATTTCATTTATACAATAAGCTTACTGCTATATAAAAAATAACTATGGAAAAAGATAGAAAGGTCAGCTATATTAAAAAATCCATCGCATTAGGTATCCTTATCAGCTTGAGCTCATTTGTTGTTATCCTATACCTCACGGTAACGGAAGAAACGGTAAAAGCACTTGTCGCCATTCATCCCGGCTATCTCATTGCCGCAATTATCGTACATATCTCCACTTGGGTCGTGTGGAGTGTAAAATTAAAGGTGCTGACGGGTGCGACAGGAAATCGTCTGCGGCTTGTGGATGCGTTGAAGATGGTTGTAACAAGCGTATTTGCTGCTGCCATTACGCCTTCTCATGTGGGTGGCGAGCCGGTGCGTGTATATATGCTGACGAAATCGGTACGTATAAGTGATGCAACGGCGATAATCTTCTGTGAACGATTCCTTGACCTTATATTTTTGATCTTGATGGCTCCACTGGGTCTTTTTATCTTTAAGGACTATATATTCCATAATCTTAATTCAGGATTTTTTGCTTTTTTATGTCTTGCGGTTCTCCTCGTTGTTATCGCCTTGACGCTGGTTGTATCATTGTTCCGTCGTCCAGAATGGTATCTCTCAGGCTTGTATAAGCTTTTGAGGCACATAAAAGGACAGGATAAAGCAAAAAATCTCATTGACATGGTGCGTGAAAATCTGTATGCATTCATTACAAGCATGAAGATGTTTATTACGCAGGGCAGGCGAGAGCTTATTGGGGCGTTGATATGCACGGTCGTATACTGGGCGATGGAGTTCTCCATTGTATCGTTGATTTTGATGGGGCTTGACTCACCCCCCGCCATTGTTCATGTGTTTGCGGCACAGGCAATACTCATGTTGTTTGTTCTTATACCAATATCACCGGGTTGCAGCGGAGTGGCGGAATTCGGATTTTCCGCTTTGTTCGCTCTATTTGTGAAATCCTCTATCCTCGGTATAGTGGTGATTCTATGGCGGCTCATCACATATTACCAGAATCTCATTGTTGGCGGTGTTGTAGGATTAAGCATTTTGAAAGCTATGAATGAGAAGCGTTAGATCAAAATAAAAAAACCACGAGATTTCACAAGATTAACACAAGAAAATAATGTCGGATACAGGATTCCGGATGCAGGTTTGACTTGTATCTTGCATCTACAATTATTTCTCGTGGAAATCTGTGTAATCTTGTGGTTATAAAAATTAGCTAAACAAATACATTTTCTGTTTTCTTGTTCACGCCAGGGTCAGGATTCGAACCTGAGCGTCCCTTACGGGACAGTGACTCTCGAGGCCACCGCATTTGTCCACTCTGCCACCCTGGCTTTAATTACAGGAAAGACAAAACACCAATAGAAATAAGTGTTGTAAGGGTAGACCGGATAAAAGTGCCCACAATCACTGCAAGCCAGGTCATCAAAGGCGTCATCCCAATTAGCCTACCTACCATTGATCCCACTGCGGAACCCGTCCATTGAAGCGGGAACATGACCAAAACAACAAGCCCTACAAATCCAAATCTCTTCGCCCATTTATATTTTCTTATTGCCTTTTCTCCATTTTCCTCCGCTCTTTCCACAAGCTTCCCTAAACCCGGTATTTTCTTCGCATAGTCGAAGTTCCAGACTAAAAACAAAGAGAGGACGGCGTCAGTGAAAATGATAAAGGATATAAGACCTACCGGGGGAATGCCAAGTGCTAAACCTGCGGGAATAGCAGCTACCGCACCGCCAAGAGGCATAAATGAATAAATGCTGAATACAGTCGCATATTTTGTGTATATTTCTTGACCAGCAAACCAGAAGAATATCACCATGGCGCCAGCGATACAAAAAGGAATAACGAGTTTAGCTAAAGCTATCTTCTTCATCTGCATTACCATCTCCATTTTTTCCTTCGCATTTATTTCCATTTCTTTTAATTAAGAAATTATCAGTTATAAAGGAGGAGAAAAATGAAACTAAGAATAGTGTATGATAACGAAGCGAAAGAAGGGTTAGAGAGCGATTGGGGTTTTGCATGTCTGCTCGAAGCAGAGAAGAAAATACTGTTTGACACGGGTGCGTCGGCTGAAATTTTATCGCGTAATATGAAGCGGTTGGGTCTAAAAAAAGAAGATATTGAAATTATCGCACTATCACACGAGCACTGGGACCATATTGGCGGTCTTGATGCCGTGTTACACCAAAATGTCGCGGTGTACGTACCCCGTTCATTCACGAGGGGAACAAAGAAAAGCATAGGTGAAAAGGCTGCGGAAGTCGTTGAGGTCTCGGAACCTGCGGACATTGTTCCCGGAGTTCATACAACGGGAGAGCTCAGGGCAGGAGCAGGGGCAGGGATAAAGGAGCAGTCACTGGTCTTGGATACAAAAGAAGGTGAAGGCGAAGGCGTAGTTGTTTTGACCGGCTGTGCGCATCCGGGATTGGAAAACATTTTAGAGGCGGCAAAGAGGTTCGGAGAACTCTACGGTGTGATAGGCGGTTTTCATGGGTTCGATAATCTGAAGTCATTAGAGAAGCTGAAAATGGTAATGCCCTGTCACTGCACGGTTCATAAGGAGGAAATAAGGAGGATGTATCCGGAAAAAGCCGTTTGGTGTGGTGCTGGCGTGGTAATAGAGATTTAGTGTTGTGCGTATTATGGAATCAAATCCGAAGAACTCAGAAGGAGCAGAGTATGTGGATTCCTGTTGTTAACCCGCAGTTATGCATAGGATGCGGAGAATGCGCGCAGATATGTCCCGATAATGCGATCGAAATAGTAGAGAAGAAATCGTTCATTGATTACAATAGATGCACTTGCTGTGGCGTTTGTGACCGGGTCTGCCGGTACGGCGCGCTGGAAGTAAAACATCCGCAGATGCCCGCGATATTGGAGGAGGGCGTTCAATTAACGGGTTTAAAAGCAGAGATGAAGACATTGAAGCAGAAATTGAAAGAGATGAGGAAAGAGGTAAGATTGTAGAGGATGCTGAAGGTAGCACGGTCTAAAAATCAAGTGATTTATCACCGCGGAGAGCGCGAAATTAGAGGTTTAGTTTATTAGCGGTTCAGCTCGTTAGCTAAACATCCAAACCTCTAAACCGCTATCTTCTGTGTGCTCTGCGGTGAAATTTAAGGCTTTAGCAATTTCACTAGAAAATTTGACAGTACCTCACGAGATTACAAATTTCAAGTCACCGATAGAAATCAACGAGCCGGAGGCAATAATTTATTAATGCCAACCATGATTGCTTTGCCAATCCTATCGCCGTGTTTGGCGAAGACCGAGCCTACGATTGAAAGAATAATTACGTAAGCAACGACAAGCGAAGATAACAGCTCAGAAATGCCCGGTCCCGTTCCGATTACCACAGCCAGCAGCACAATTGAAAACTCGCCCCTTGGCGTTGTGTATGCCCCGACCCTTAACCCGGTTTCGAGCGAGCCGTGCAGTCTCTTCCCGATGATTGCACCACTGACGAACTTTCCTAAGATGGAGATGGTTATGAGTGCGAGGAGTGCGAGGACAAAATATGTCGAGGACAACGTTGCAAACTGGAACTGGAACATCATTCCGAAAGAGAAGAAGAAAATGGTGAGGAATAAGTTCTTAAATGAGATGATGGCTCCGAAGGGCTTCTTGAAGGACTTGACTCCCGAGAGTGCCGAGCCGAGGAAAAATGCAACAATCACCTCAGAGATATGACATTGCAGCGAAATACCTAGGTGGAGTGCGAGTGCTTGTAGCAAAATACCCAGGAGGTATGCGAGTGATGAAAATCCGAATATGAGTGCGAAAGTAAGCAGAATGGGTATTTCATCATCACGCTCAAACAGAGGCGAGATGAAGTTGCTTAGCTTTCTGATGAGAGTTAAAATGAATACAATGAGTAGCAAAGTCACTGCTAAGCACACAAGAATCGTGATTATAGCGAAGCTGCCGGACATAATGGAAGTCAGCACCACGAGCAGGATTGCCAGTATTATGTCCTCGAACACCATCAGCCACACGACGGTCTCTGCTTCCGGATAAATCAACCTCTTGTTCTCTATCAGCGAGGAAATGGCAATTGCAGAACTGCTGATGTAAACTGCGGATGCAAGTATGAGCGCCTCTATCAGGCTCAAGCCGATAACGAGCCCCAGCGAAAATCCTGCGATAAAATTCACCCCGAAGTCCGTGCAACCCGCAAATAACCTTCCAGGCTCTCTTATTCCTTTAAAGTTGAACTCATATCCTATGTAGAACATCAGGAGGATTACACCGATCTTACCCAGCCACTCGACGAAGTCGTATGAGGTTATTAAGTTGAATCCTCCACTCTTTCCGAGGATTATTCCTGCGATTATGTATGCAGGAATCGCGGCTTGTCTCAGATATTTCGATGCCAGCCCAAGGGCTAAGCAAGAAACCGTTACAACAGCTAAATCCACCAGAAAGGTCATCTTATCTAAACCTGTCCCAGAATCTCCCTCGCACAGACCTTTATTTGCTCACGCTCCCCTATCGCCACTATCAGGTCTCCCTCTTCGAACACCGTTTCCGGTGGCGGGCTGATGATGCTCCGTCCCTTCCTCGATAGAGCTATTATCGTGACGCCCGTCCTCTTCCTGATTCCCAAATCCTCGATGCTCTTTCCTACCATACGCTTTGTTACCGGACATATATGGATGTTTATTCTGAGGTCAGAGATTTCAGAAAACGATACTTCAACGTCCTCGCGCTCTATTGTGAGCATCGCTCCGGTCAGAACGCTTCCAACACGTCGTGCTTCTTCCGAGGTCAGCCTTGTAACCGAAGGCTGCTCAGCACCGGCTTCTAAGACATACAGTTCTATCTCACCGGTCGCCAGAAATATGACCGCTACTTTATCGCCTTTTGGACTTTCTATCTCATACTTCGTGCCTATCTCGGGAAGTTCGGAGATTCGCATGATGTTTCCTCCATCTGTTCAATATCAGCGTTTACAATTTATAAAGGGTAACACGGGTTAGGGCCTTGTTACTAAGCATCAGTGGTGTAAATGGTTGGTGGGTTAAAACTAATTTTTATCTTCCATCTCTTCTAAAAAGTCTTTTTCAACATCCTTGAACGTCTTTTTAAGACTGTCATCATCCTTATTTTTAAAGAAATCTTCAAGTTTTCTATTAATCTCAATGTCCTCTCCTAAGACTTCTCGTGAATTTGCAACTATTGTTAAAACCTCGGATAAGAATTCTATACTTTCTTTATCCGGTGCGATTTCCCATAGATCATTTTCAAGACTTTCTTCAGTTATAACACCTATTACCGATAGATAATTTCTTACTTTACCAACTGATATAGGGTCAAATTCGTTTAATAAACGATCTTCTTCGATTCTCTGTTCTTTTCTAAGCTTTTCTAATATTTCAGCAGCTTCAGGAACACTTCTGCATAATGTCAACATCGTTTCAGCATTATTTAGTTGATGATAATTAAATGGTATTCTGGTCTCAATCGGTCGGCTTAATGCATCTTCAAATTCCGCTGTGTGTGACCTTTGAGCCAAACCAATACCATCCACTCGTCTTATTAATCTGTTAACCATCCGCGTATTGCTATTCAACATTCTATTTAGTTCACTTTGAGATGCAAAACCACCGAGTTGCCCTAATAGTTCCATCAACTCTTTCAACCCTTTGCGTACATGGTCGCCAGTTTCTAAAACTGTTGCCCAAATATCGTAGGACTTTTTATTATCTAATAGGTATGCCTTGGCTAATGTAAAATCTCTCCCTTTTATTGTTCTATCTCGTATAACGTCGATTTCCGATAATGCGTCATAATCTCGTGCGAAATACTGAGAATTCTTTGCATCTGTCTTAAGACTCGATGTTAACTCTGGGAAGTACTGTACTTTTCCTAATATACCGAACTGATTGATTTGCTGATTAAATAGAACTTCATTATTCACGAATTCGTTTAGAACAAAGAGTTTACTACTAACAGGATATGGCATTACTTCAATGACCGTTTTATCAGATTTATCCAGTTCTAACAATCCATTCTTTTTAAGCCTTGGTATTGTTGATTCACAAACATTTCTTACAACCTTTGGTCTTGTTGTGGTTTTTGTAGATGCATGTATCCGTTCGATGATCGTATCCACATCATTTGTAGCATGTGCAGTATCTAAAAACAACCACCCTCTTGAGATTAAGATACTGGAACTAAAATTCCCTGCATCCAACCTAGTTCTGGTTGTTCGTCCTTTGAAGTAATTTTCCCGAAGTCCTCTTAAGATTAAATCAACAGACCGTATAATTTCATTTAAGTCCTTGTCGTCTATCAAAGCAAAGTCGGATGGGTCTCTGTTTTTGATTAAAGGGTGTTCCTTATACGGTTTTACAATTTTAGGTAATTCACTTTCACTCATTATTTCCACCTACCTCTTTTATCATATTCATTTTACATCTCTTTGTAAAATCATCGGTAAGTAAAAGATGGTCACTTGCTTCATCAATTATAATATTCTTACTGTTTTTTAATTTCTGCCTCCAATTCTCAGACCGATACACACGGTCTAAATCAGGAGCAAAATCGTATACATTAGCTATTATCTTAGCAAATAATTCCTGTTCTTCTTTGTCGGTAGTAAATAGAACAATATCCAGCAAAGAAGAATATAAATTTCTCGTTAGGTTAAGTAAGGTAGCGTATGGATGTGTGTAACCATCTTCAGGTTTATTATCTATCTCAAAACGTATTGCCGATGCCAGCCCTCTTAACATAATTAAGTCGCTTAACATATCCTTATTAATAGAATCTACTCTAAACAATGGCTCAAATAACCTGATAAAATCTGTTCCGGCTGGTTCTCGTATTCGATTGATTTTTATTAAATTATGAGCATCGCATGTGACTAAAATACGGCGAATAGTATCTAATGAAATGTCATTCCCTACACGCTGGTGAATTTCAGTGTCAGTTAGCCCTTCTTTTGAATTAGCTATTACTTCCCAATTATTATTTTCAAATAAAATAGAAAATAATGCGAAGGCATCAGTGATAAGCGCATCATAAGTTTCTGCTAAAAGCGATGCCGATACATGTTTGTTAGTAGCTTCTAATAGCTCTTTTTCAAGTGCAGGAATTCCTCCAATCCAACGATAGAGCGATTGTCTACCTTTTTTTTCATTTGTTAAAACAACTAACCCTTCTTTTTTTAACATTTTAAAACACCCTCTAACACTATAATTAGATAAGGATGTTACCTCAACGATTTCATTTATAGTTGACACACTTTTTTGTTGGATGATTTCGGCAACTTTTTCATAATTAGAAGGGTTGCCCGTAACAAATTTAGCCATCTGTGCTATCTTGGATATTTTTTCCATAATTACTCATCACTCCGTGTAATGGGGCATTCCGAAACGTTTCACTAATATAAGCTTCTCAGTGTTTAATAATTTTGCATAATTTATAATGGGATTCATACTATAGAGAATCATCAATAGCATATATAATCTCCCCCTTTGTGTCCCTTCTTCTATCTTTCTCATCTTTTCTTCAATCGTCGAGTTCCTTTCTCAAAGCATTCTCTACTAATTCGGATAGCCGAACACCTTGCATTATCGCCTCTATTTTATCCTTTGCTTTTTTATCCATAATATCACCCTAAGCTTATACTGCTAAGTCATACTATATGTTTAGGGGTATATATGATTTTCTATTTTGGAAAAAAAACAAATAAAATGGTCCCAAATTGCCCAAAATGGAAAGATAGATATGCCAGACCCCTAAAGGATAGATTACCTCCAGCCCAAGCGGAAAAAGGGCATATCTCGTCTATAATGAATAGGCGGGGGCAAGATGCAATTGCCCCAATTGTGAGTTTAGGGGCGGTGCAAAATGTGAGCACCACAGAACAATAGAGTAATTCATGCGGGAAGCTACCGACGATCAGAACAACATAACAGTAACGAAAATCGCTAGGGTGTCAGAGTTTTCGCAGGACTGGCGCGCTTATAATGCCACCCAGAATAGCGGGATAAAGCTTTTTGGCGCATTGCTGAAGGATTTAGAAACGTGGAAGAACTCACACAAGCGATGGGAAAATCGAGATTGCACCTTGTCAAAGAAAGTGTATTCTGCACGATACAGAAGGTCTACTTTAATTAGGGCTTTAGTAGCAAAGCCCTTGTTAGGAGTTCATAATAGAGTTGTTGCGATATAAAATACACCCTTCTACGGCGTTCCGTCCTCCTTGTATATTATTTTTTTTTTTTGCAGATTTCCGTTCTTGGGGCTTTGCCTAATTATTCCGCAACAAGTCTAATAATTTTATCCTTGCGAAGCAAAAACTTTATCTTAGAAAAAATCTGACTCATCAAGTTTATCCAACGATTCTTTCTTCCCTATGACCGCAACGGTATCGCCCTCCCTTATTTCATCATCAGGACCTATAGATATAACTTTTTCACCCCTTATGATGGCAATTATTGTCGCCCCTATTTTCTCTTTTATCCGCAGTTCTTTTACTTTCTTATTTACAATTTTCGCACTGTGCTCGACTTCTAAACTCTCTAACGATGTCTCCCCTGTTTTCGTAGCGAACTCGAGGAAATCAACGATTGCCGGCTTTATCAAGCTCTTCGCCAACCTTCTCCCTCCTAATTCTTCCAATAAAATTACTTTACGCCCGCTTCTATCAAAGTCTCATCTCTTGTTGCATCTCCTTCCACCACCGACAAATTCTTCTTCCTTAGTTCTTTTGCAATCTCTGGGTCGTGCTCAATTACTACAAACTCCAAGCCATCCTTTCTGAATTCATCTGCTATTACGCTCCCTGTGCGACCCCCACCACATATTATCTTGTGGTTTTTCATCTTTGCCATGCCCCTTTTTACCCTCGCTATACCAAAGGCTTTGCTTAACCTTCCTTCCAGCACTGATTCCATTATCTCTATTAGCACATATAAGGTTATGCCCACGCCTGATATGATCAAGCCCGCCGTAAATATTCTTCCATAGAAAGTATGAGGAATTATATCTCCATATCCAACGGTAGTAATTGTAACAATAGAAAGAAAAAACAAAAAAAGTTTATAAATAATCTTGTGGAATAAACCCTTTCAGGGTTTTCGGGGATGTGGGCAGAGCCCACGATGTGTAATCTTGTGGTTACAAATACGTTTTTTATTCCACCACTTCCACGCCGTATTCCTTTTCGAGAAATGCCATGCCTTCCTCTTTGCTTATTCGTTGCTTGCTTGGCACCTTCCTTTTTTGTATTTTCCTCTCTTTTATTCGATACCCAGGTCTTTTTAAAGATACCGAAACGTCCATACCATATATTCCTACTTTAGGGTCGTATCGAATGCCAAAGTCCGTATGTTCGGCAATGCCAAAGGAGAAATTACCGTAGGTATCGAATTGACTCGCAAAAAGTTTATCCTGTATTTTAAAGCAGCGTTTGAGGAACTCCTTTGCACGGTCCTTTCTCAGTGTGACTTTACAAGCAATAGCTTCACCCTTTTTTATATTGAGTGGCTGTAGCGATCTCTTCGCATGCAGTTCAATCGGTTTTTGGCTGGTAATATGTTCTAAAAGCTTCTCTGCCTTTGCTAACTTCTCTCCGCTTTCTCCTACACCCATGTTTATCACTACCTTCTCCACTTCTATATTCCGCATCGGATTCGGATTCGTATTTACTGCCATTGTTTTGGTCATTTATTGTATATACAGTATAGCTCCCTTTTATTTAAGACACTGATTTACACTGATTTACGCAGACTTGTTTAATTTATGTTAGCATTGCTGATTTTTATCGTCTTCAATCTGCGTTAATCTGTGTTAATCTGTGTCTATAATTTACCGTTGGTATCTCTATCTTCTTCTCCCCTACCACGAACACATAATCATCTATGGTCTCGAAACTTTCTTCGCCTTCCGGGAGTTTTATCTTTACTACGTTTGATTCCGGACTGCGCACGGTTCTTATCGCCTCTATTTCGCCTGTCTGAGCAGAATGCTTCCCGCCTACCACCATCGCTTTACTCCCCTCTTTATATGCAAAGTGCTGCAGTATTTTGTTATCAGGAAGGGAAATCAAGAGCGAATCATGCGTTTTTATCTGTTCACCGAGCTTTTCTCCCGGAAGAATGTTTCTACCATCGTGCAGGTTCAATTGTATCGTTCCTTCTTTTAGCATTCGCTTATCGTTCACGCGGCACAGCTTCCTGGATGCTTCTTCCTCCCCTATCTTCACCAGCGACAACTTCCCCTTATCGTCCAAAAGGGAGATATAATTGATTTTCAGGACGGGAATGGAAAGCACGTCAAAGACACCCACGGGGAACTTATGGTCTTTTCTCACTCTTCCATTAACTATGATATTGCCCTCATTCAATACCCTTTTCGCTTCTCTACTGTTATCCGCTAACTTCAGCACGTCCCTTACGAGCAAAAGCAAGGGTGCGCTTCTGTCCCCGGGATGTGGTCCGGGTCGGGGTTTTACCGTCCAGTAGGCGGTTTTCCTTTCTATTCGCCGGCTACGGGGTGCCGCTATCCTCTTTTGATGTTTTTTCATTTCTTCACTTGTTCTTCGTTAATTTGTATTTGATATACTTATATTTTTCTTCAAAAGTGTTTCTTTGATAAAACTTTCTTTGTGAAAGAAAGTTTTATGCATAGGCATATTTCACGAAATCCTCCGCTTTTCCTTCGAACTCCTCCTTCGCTTCTGGCGTTACAGTTGGCCTTACGCTCTTAATCGCGACTTCAAAATGCTCTTTCTTTACCACTATGTTCTTTATCGCTTCTTTCACGTGCTCTTCACTTATTCCTGAGGTGATGAACTCACGTAAAGCACTCATCACCGCTTCTTTCACGATTGCTTCTATGTCTGCACCGACATATCCATCCGTTCGTTTCGCAAGTTCCTCTACATCCACGTCCGCCCCTATCGGCTTCCCTCTGAGATGAACCACGAAAATTTTCTTCCTCTCCTCTTCATCCGGCGGTTGTATGTATATCAGCCGGTCAAGCCTGCCGGGTCGCAGCAGTGCGGGGTCTACCATATCAGGTCGGTTTGTCGCCGCTATGATAATCACCTCTTTCAGCTCTTCCAAGCCGTCCATCGCAGTCAACAACTGCGAAACCACTCGCTCTGTCACATGCGAGTCGAACCCCGCGCCTCTCACAGGTGCAATAGAATCTAATTCATCAAGGAAAATAATACATGGTGCGGCTTGCTTCGCCTTTCTGAAAATCTCACGAACCGCCTTCTCGCTCTCGCCCACCCATTTCGAATTATGAAGTATCATAGGTAAATCACCACCAACAAAAGAGGAAGCTTCGGTTTCCACATCAAACATGATTTGAGGGCTCGTTTGTTCTTTATTTACCACTTTTGCCCAGTACATGTCGCCATAAGCAATCATTTGCAGCGTTTTGTACACTTCACCACGCTTAAATTCCTCGTCTGCATATTTCTCGATGTATGCCATTATTCTCTGCAATCTTAGTAATCCACATCTCTTCCTCTTGCTAAGCACACCCTCAGACAGACCTTCTGGAATCTCTTTATCATATCGCAATCCAAGTGTCTCTTTCGCTTTTCTAAGCAGGTCAGCGACATCAGGAATTATATATCTTGCATTATAATATCGTCTGATTTCTCCAATTTTATCCCCATATACCAAATACTTAAATCTCTGCATCTCCTTTTTACCTGAAATGGTTATCATGTGCATCCTATCTTTTCTTCTCCAATACTTGCTTTTTATTCCCAATTGTATGAGAAGATACCCTATATCAAGGGCTAATTTTTTACTCTTCGTTCCATATTCTATCTTTTTATCGTCAATATGACCATCACCGCTCCAAAGCCCTTGTAAGAAACTTGTGATAATCTCTTCATCAGCTTTGAAAATAATAGCTGGAACGATAATACTGTCGCTTTTCTTCTTTCCCAACCGCATCTCAAATATCTCTTCCAAGAACTTTATAAGTGGTGTCGAATAGACCGTAGTCATCATGTATCGCCATTTAACCCTATGCGCATCCACAAAAATCTTAAATAACTCCTCAAATCTTTTTGTGTTATTTTCATCCTTTCCACATAGCGTAACAGCATCTTTTGATATGTTTCCTTCGCTAACAAACCAGCCAAGGAATTCCGCAAGTTCAGGACTCAATTTCTTCGGTATTTTTGTAATTTCCTTTGTGCTGAATATTTTCACGTAGTAGAATTCTTCGTCTTCTTTTACCAATACGAGGTGTTTATATTTTGGTAATTTTAACTCAAGCTGAAAATCAAAAGTGCTCAATGTTGAGGGTGTGGCTATCATGTCCCCGACTCTTAAGTTTTCCGCTTTTATCCATTTTATTTCACCGTCTAAGCACGTAAGGAAAGGTTGATTCCCGGATACAACCATTTCGCTGTTATTTGAAAAGCCAATCTTGTAAGTTGTTGGAACGTAGAGTTTATAGATTCTCTTTATTAACGTTTTGGTTAGTTTACCCTCGTCGTTTATTCCAAAAGTATAAACAGGCTCTTTAATCTTTATTACTTCCTCATTCTCGTTTCTCATCTCTATTTCACCTAAGCGGCGCATATCTGCATAGAACGCTTCCACATGTCTTAAGCCGCAGTGGTCTGTAAATATTGGTGTTTCTCCTGAGATACATAGTAGTTCCGGTCCTTTTATCGAAATGAAATTCGCCTCGGTCACGTTCGCTACCGCTTTTACCAGCATCGTCTTTCCCGTTCCCGGCGGTCCAAACAGGAGAATACCTTTCGGTGGTTTGGTATTTAAACGAGAGAAAACACCGGGATATTTAAGCGGCCACTCCACGACTTCTTTTAATTCCTGTTTTGCATGCTCTAAACCCCCTATGTCGTCCCACTTCACATTCGGCACTTCTACAAAGACTTCCCTGAGTGCAGAAGGCTCTGCGTTCTTTAACGCTCCACTGAAATCTTCTTTTGTTACCTTCAGCTTTTCCATCACTTCCGCTGGTATCTCCTTCTCTATGTCTATCTCAGGCAGTATTTTCCGTATTGCATACATCGCAGCTTCTTTACACAACGAAGCGAGGTCAGCACCGACGAATCCGTGCGTGATGTCCGCGAGCTCCTTTAGATTTACGTCCTCAGCCAGCGGCATTCCCCTCGTATGCACTTGCAATATCTCTTCACGACCATTCCTGTTCGGAATGCCTATTTCTATCTCACGGTCAAAGCGACCGCCTCTTCTTAATGCCTCATCCAGTGCATTTACCCTGTTTGTCGCGCCGACCACCACTACTTGCCCTCTTGATTCCAGCCCGTCCATCAAAGAAAGAAGCTGGGCTACTACTCGCCTTTCCACTTCTCCCGTTGTCTCCCCCCTCTTCGGCGCAATGGAATCCAATTCATCAATAAAAATAATAGAAGGTGCATTTTTACCCGCTTCCTCAAATATGTCTCGCAGGTGTTTCTCACTTTCTCCGTAAAACTTGCTCATTATCTCAGGACCTGAAATAGAAAAGAAATTGGCGTCGGTTTCACTTGCCACCGCTTTTGCTATTAATGTCTTTCCCGTTCCCGGTGGTCCGTGCAGGAGAACGCCCTTCGGCGGCTCTATCCCTAATCGCTCGAATAGCTCAGGATGTCTCAGTGGCAGTTCTATCATCTCCCTTATCACGCCTATCTCACGCTTTAGACCGCCAACGTCCTCGTAAGACACGTGAGGAACGCCTATTGCTCCTTCTCTCGGTTTACGAAGCATAATCTCAGTGTCCATTTGCGGTATTACCGTGCCTAAAGGAACGGTATTGGTAACGACAAAAGTAATGGGATTGCCAAGCATTTCGACCCGTATAATCTGCCCCTTTGTAATTGGCCGTCCTTTCAGTATCCTTGCCAGGTATCTCTCACCACCCGCGATTCGCACGGGTTGTGTAGGCTCAAGTGTAATTCTTTTTGCATCCTTCACCGTCGTCTTTTTCACTTGCACGCGGTCATCTATGCCAACACCCGTATTGCCCCTTATATTCCCGTCTATGCGTATGATTGATTTATTGCTGTCCGGGGAATACCCTGGCCATACAATAGCAGTAGCAATACTCTTGCCTTCTATTTCTATCACATCTCCGCTTACAACACCAAGTTTACGCATTGTTTCTGCGTCTATTCTTGCTATTCCTCTGCCCGCATCTCGGTGATACGCTTCTGCTACCTTCAATGGCACTGATTTATCTTTTCCCTCGTCATCTCGGTCTTTTATCGCCATTTTCACCCTCGCCTTTTTTATTGTATATAGAGTATAACTTCATTCTATTTAAGACACAGATTTACACTGATTTACGCAGATTTATTTTTTCTTGTTCTTCGTTACCTCACCTATCAAAATGAACATATCTTCCTCGAATCCCGTGATTGCGCGTAACAGCTTCGATTTTTTCGTTGATACTCGCTCTTTAAACGCGTAATCCACCTCGCTTATTTCAATACCGCAACTCTCAAACCATCCTTTTATGCGTTCAAAGGTGGTGCTGCTGTTATGATATTTCTTCATCTCTTTAAACTGCTTGTTCGGGTCCCTTCCGGTACTGAGCCGGTACAAAAGGAAGTGAACCGTGTTATTGTAGAAATACAAGCCATTTACGTGCAAGCCCATGTCCCGAACCAAAGACTCGAATTCTCGACTTCTTTGACCATCATCCGGGAGCTGAGCGAGCGTGGTGATGTTCAACGATTTATCGTCGTCACTATCGAGTTCTGCATTGGCATCCACGTTCTCTAACAATTGTGTTATCAACGCATTCCTGAGTATGCTGACGCCGCGCTTGGCAAAAACGCTGTCCTGCTCGCACGACACCAGCGTGGACACGACTATTTCACAGGGCACTTGTGACTCCTCTCGTACTGCATCCATGTAGTCGCCAATCTGGTCAGAAACGTCAGTGGAAATAACGAGGATAAGTTCCGGCTTGTATTTCTCGTAAACTTCCGTAATTGCACCCAGCAGCCGGTCATAAGCACCGTAAATCGTCTCTGCCTCGCTTAACGCGGTGCAGGGCATATCGTAAATGGGATTCCAGCCGCGGCATGGGTTTATTCTGCGTTGATATGCGCAGCCAATAGGACCGTGCAGGAGGACAACGGTGTTTTTTAGCGACGTTGCTATTGTGGTGGCGCAGGAAATCTTACCGCCCAGCGCTGCCCGTCCGTGAATGGGCAAACTCCAGATGCTGCTAACCATGAAGTCCTCAGGCGATAGCGTGTAATTAAACCCGTTATTTGTCATTCCCTGCTCTTCCACGTCCATACTTCGCTTTTGTCCTCCTTCGAATTTCCCGACCGATCATCATCATCTCTTCCGCCGATAATGGTGTGGGAACAGAAGTCTGTGAGTTGTTGTATATTTTCTGTGCGAACTCCCTGAACAAACCGGCAATGTCACTCGTAGGGTCATACTCGATTACGGTATTACCATCTATTTCGGCTTCGGCAATCTCATGCGCATTGGGTATATGCCCGATGACCTGCGAGCCAATCTGTTCCGCGAAATCGTAAACCACGTCCGCTTCATCCAGCATACCACGAACGTTGTAGATGATGCCCCCTAATGGCGACCCGCCTTTGTTTGCGAACTCGCTTATACCACGGCAGATATTGTTTGCTGCGTAAAGAGCGAGATAATCCGCAGACGTTACAATATAGACCTCATCTGCCAATCCTCTTCGCAGCGGCATTGCAAAACCACCACAGACCACGTCGCCAAGCACATCGTATATCACCATGTCTGGCTTTAGTTCATCAAAGGCATTCAGCCGCTTGAGCAAATCTATCGCGACAATAACGCCTCTACCCGCGCATCCGAAACCTGGTCGTGGACCCCCGCACTCGGCACAATAAACGCCCCTATAACCTCGGTGGATGACGTCCGCAAGCTCGATTTTTTTACCTTCCACGAGCTCTTCTAACCCAAGCCGTTCTATTCCTTTATCCCGCGATATGTCAAGTATGGTTGGTATCTGAACCTCACCTGTCAGGTTTCTGGTACAGTCTGACTTGGGGTCGCAGCCAATCATCATCACGGATAACCCTTGTTCAGCCAATGCCGCGGCGATGTTCGACCCTGTCGTGGATTTTCCTATTCCTCCTTTGCCATAAAATGCTATTTGTCTCATCTTTTAGTTTTGAGGTTTGAGTGGTGAGGTTTGAGGAAGCAGAGTCCTGTCATCTGTTTCTCACACCACATATCTTACACCTTCACCTCCTCTCGTTTTTGGTTTGAGAGAGATTTTATTTAAATGTTGTCTCTTATAACCTTCTGCGATGTTCGCTACAACAGAAGCTGCGGAACGCCGAATTTGCGATGTTAAACCGAACTTTTCTTCATTTGGAAACTGCTTCGTAATTTTATAAACTTCGAGCACAAGCTCATGGCTCTTCTGCCATACCTTCAAATCCTCAAACCTTTCTATTTTACTCATACCTTCATACCTCACACCCCATAACTCACACCTCCGTTCCCACCTCCTTTGGGGCTTACAGGTCTTATAGGCACGATATAAGGTCTTCCGCGCTTTTCTTCCACTTCTGACTCCACGCCGTAAACGTGTTTTATATTCTCAGGAGTTAATACTGAAGAAGGACTGCCAGCGGCAAAAATTTTACCGCTGTTCATCATTATTATCCTGTCTGCGTATCTTGCAGCGAGATTAAGGTCATGGATAGCCATTATCGCTGATATTCGCTTCTCTCTTACGATGTTTTTTATGATGTCCATTACTTCAAGCTGGTGTCTGATGTCGAGATTTGATGTCGGTTCGTCAAGCAAAAGAACATCAGGCTCTTGAGTGAGAGCACAAGCGATAAACACTTTCTGCTGTTGACCGCCGCTGAGCTCGTTGATGTCACGCATGGCAAGGTCTTCGATGTTTAGCATTTGAAGAGTTTCTAAAACCTTTTCAGTGTCTTCTTCGCTGCTTCTCCAGTTAAGGTGAGGACGTCGCCCCATGAGGACAACATCAAAAACCGTAGCAGGGAATATTTGTGAAGAGCTTTGCGGGATATATCCCATTTTTTTGGCGAGTTCCATCCTGCTCATCTTTTTTATATCTTCCCCATCAAGCAAAATGCACCCCTTCTGAGGACTCAGAATTCTATCTATACACCTCAGCAGGGTAGATTTTCCTGTTCCATTTGGACCCACCACACCTAACATCTCCGATGCGGCAAGCTCTATACTGACATTCTTGAGTACAGGCACGCTTGCATAACTGAACTCCACTTCTTTTACTTTTAGTTTCACCATCTTTACAACACCCTACCAATATTCCTTCCTTTTTCTTGCTAACAAGTAAAAGAACAAAGGACCACCCAGGAGATAGGTCACCAACCCTACCGGGAGAATTACAGGTGCGATGATTGTTCTTGCAACGGTATCGGCACCAAGCAAGAGAACAGCACCAAAAAGACCGGAGGCCGGAATTAAAAACCTGTTATCTCCACCAATGACCATTCGGCACATGTGAGGAGCAACTAATCCTATAAATCCTATGCATCCAGTGAAGCATATTATGCCTGCAGTTAACAAGGAGGCAATTATCATTATGAAGATTCTGGTTCGCTCTACATTTACACCGAGGCTTTTTGCCCTCTCATCTCCTGCACCCATTACATTGACGTCCCATGACTTCCACATAAGCGGGATAACGCAGCCTACAAGCATGATAGATGCAGGCAACAGATTACTCCATGAAGCACGTCCTAAACTTCCTATCATCCAGAAGTATGCCTCTACTGCCGGTTCTGCTTCAGAGAAGTACATTAGTAATGCCATTAATCCGGAAAAAATATAGAATAACGCAATACCTGCGAGAATCATTGTCTCGGGTGTGGCTCTTTTATAGCGTGTCAAACCAAGGATAATAAAAGTAGGGATTAGAGCGAAGAAGAAGGCATTCCCTACTACGAGATACTCACCAGCGACAAAACCTGCACTGAGAATAATGGCAAGAGCAGCACCAAATCCCGCACCTGAAGAGATACCTAAAGTAAAAGGGCTTGCAAGTGGATTCCTTAAAATCCCTTGCATCATCGTCCCCGCGATTGCAAGCCCTATTCCTGCTAAAATACCCATTATGATGCGTGGAAGCCTTATTACCCAGATAACCCATATTTCTTGTGGTACATCGGGCTTATTAAAAATGCTTGGAAAGGTATCATGGAGAATAATCGAATGCACCTCACTCTGGAATAGACCATGGAATATTTTAGAATACACCTCTGTGACTGTGAGAGAATAAGAACCAAGAGTAACAGCTATGCCTGCAATAATAAATATTAGGATGAGGGAAAAGAGAATAAAGAGGATTTTCCTTCCGATGAATTTTTTGTATTGCTCTTTTATCTCTGCTCTCTTTGTTTTTGTTTCTGTTTCCGTATCCGTTACTGTCCCGGTATTTGATGCCACTTTATTTTATCGCCGCTTTTTTTTATCGCTGTTAAGTAACACATTATAATTTTAATATTGATTTATTATTACTTTTAAGTTTTTCGGTTTTTAAATGTATAGAGGCTGTCTAACAATTACCAAACAACCAACAGATAATATTTCCTGCACAGATATAAAAAGCAGTTCTTCTTCTCAACACCCCTTCACTTTACAGCCTGAGCTACCACGAATTGCAAAAGCACACCCTAAAAATTTATGAATTCCGATTCC
>JAUWNY010000021.1 GCA_030612405.1 Candidatus Methanophagales archaeon
CGGGAAAGAGATATCTGTTTTGCTTGCTGATTCCTTTGGTAGAGCTTTTAGAGACGGCGTAACGGGAATCTGTATAGCGGTTTCAGGCATTCCCGCTGTGCTGGACAGAAGGGGCGAAGCAGACAGATTTGGAAAAATCGCGAGGATAACAAAAGAGGCAGTGGTGGACGAGATATGCGCAGCTGCGAATCTCGTGATGGGTGAATTTAGGGAAGGTATACCCATCGCAATCGTGCGTGGATTGAACATAAAAAGGGACAAAGGCGAGATAAAAGACGTTTTGCTCAATCGTGAAGACGACCTCTTCAGGTAAGGTGCTGTGCTTGATGAGGCTGAAATGTCTGTTTAGCTAATATTTAAGACACTGATTTACACGGATTTTTTCTTTTTTGTTGGGGACTGGCTGGGCACAGCATTGACCTTCTCATCTGCGTTAATCTGTGTCTATAATTTATTTTCTCGTTCTCCTGACGATAATCAGACGTAAATCTGACGATTCGTTACTTTACGAGAGTTCATATTATAGCGCAATACCGACTTTGTCCCTAAAATGTCCCTTTTGTGTCCCTTATTGATGTTCCCTTATAAATATCTTTATCACTCGAGCCGTTTCGGCGTATAGTATAATACGTCCCTTTCTTTTCTCCATGCCTCTTTTAATTTCGCCGCGTCCAAAAATCCTCTTGCACGTTCAATTTCAAGAAGAACTTTGGTTATGCTATTGGAGATTGTAAACTTTGGTTCAAACATTTTACTGTGTCTCTTTTCCCATTGCGTAAGAGCCATAAAGTATTATACTTGATAAAGAATTGCCGAAAAAGTTACTTAATTCTTTATTGATTTTTTTTTTACTTCTTCTTCGGACAGCATTTTTGTATGCTCCTTGTTTTTATCCCTTTTGGTATTGGCATTTTAATCGGCTTCTTTAATATATTTATTCAATTTTTCTATATGCTTTCTAAAAATTGTTTCTGTTGATTTGTCATCTTGTTTTCTTGTCCCATATTTTATATGGTATTTTATTTTATGTTTTTTACAGAAATCAATTACTTGGATAGCACAATTCTCATAAAAATCGGCGTTGTTTTCAAATTTCGCTGAATGAGCATTATAATTCAGTCTTCCAAAAATTATTTTATCAACAAATCCAATCATGCGTAATAAATTGTCCAAATTCTGTGCTTTATCTAAATTTGGTGTAGGATAGGGTTCTATACTTACCCAAGTTTTTAAACCTTTATCATGTAATGATTTTAGGGCACCCTGTCTTTCTTTAAAGGATGCAGAGTAAGGCTCAAATTCTTTTTTGAAGTTTTCATCTAAAGAAACTAAAGTAATACCATACTCGTTTTTTGCTCCGTACTTTTTGGTATCTGTTAATTCTCCTGGATAAATTCCTTTTGTTAAAACCGTACATTTTATCCCATTTTGATTTAATTTTTCTATAATTTTTAAAGTTAATTCTTTTACTTCAGGATAAACCCGTTTGTTTAAATAATCATACATAAAAGGATCTGTAGTAAATGAAAGATGGACAAATTCAATTTCTTTTTTATATTTCGGAATTTCTTTATCTAATAAATCTAACGCATTTGAAACAATTTTAGGATGTAACCAGTCTTCATAATCTTTTATTTTCCCATACCTCTGTGCCATCATTCTTGCATAACAAGGATAATTACAACCATGTGCACAACCAAAAATATGGTTTATTGTGAAATTTCCATACTCAACTTTAGTTTTATAAAGTAATGATTTTCTACTTATACTTGGAAATGTGTTAAAGTAAATTACATCACTTTCTTTTATACTGGTGCGTAATTGATGTCTTTTTTCTGTCAGTTTAGGTAATCGTTCAATATAGACTTTACCAATTCTTTCTAATTCCTTTAATGCCTTATCTATTTCGCTTTGTAAATAAAGTGTTTCATCAATATTTTCTTCAATAATTTGAAGATATGTTTTGTGACCATTTTGATAGTTACTAAGAAGAAAATTTTCTATTTCATCATTTTTTGCATTTCCAATCTCAAATAACTTTAACTGGTTTGCGCGACTTCCAAGATATTCCACCCTACCATAGTTGAATTTTGCAAACGAAGATTTCATTATTGAAGCTCCTTTATAATGGTTAGTTAAATGAAAAAGATAGTAGTAAGTTCTTTTCATCTTTGGATATTCTAATTTGTACGGAAAAACGAATTTAGCAATTTTTTTTAACTGAGTTTTGTAGAGATTTACAGTTTCATTTTCCTTTTTTGTTCCTTCTAATTTAGACAATGTTTCCCATTCCGAAGTCCCAAACAAATCATTCATAATTTCTTGATTTTGTTTTAAAGAAAAAAATCTATTTATCCCATTATACATGAAGTTCATTAATATTTCAGATTTTTTTATTTTCATAATTCTTTCCAAAGTGGAATATTTTATACCTTTAAATCCAAAAGGATCAATAAAGAAGAATGTCGGTGCAAGATTAGATACTTCATCAAGTTTTTTATTTATTGCGTTGTCGAATGTGTTGTTTATAAACAGGGGTTGTATATCCAAATTTAGATGTTTGAAAATTTCTTTTAGATTTGTGATGTTTTTCTTCTCTATGTCTATAACAACAATTTTTGCATTTTTTTGGTTGTTTGTTATTATTTCCGCAGCCAATATTGGAGAACCAAAATATATTTCTCCATTTTTATCTTTGTATGCACCACAACCACCAAAACCATCTATATAATTTAACTTACTCCTGCTTCCTACAATTTTTATCCATTTATCAAAGTAATCACTAAATACTTTATGCTTCATCTTTGTCTGCTCTTCGTAAGGCCATGTTTTAAACGGTAATTTTTCCATTTTATCCCCTCTTCAAACTCCTCGCCTTTTCCAGCCTTTGCTTCACCAACTCGCAAACCGCCCAATAAACCTCTTTCCTCTCCTCTTCCGTCAAGCCAAGTTCATCAAAAACGATATTATCAAGTTCGGCTCGGTCTGGCAAAGGATTGGGCTCCTGCTCACGAATTGGTTTAGATGGATTGATACCAGCCTCAGTAAATACGTTGCCAATATCCCTTTCTAAAAATTTGCTTGTCATAGCAGTTTCATTAAAAATATCAGGTTTTGCAACCAAAATATCTTCAAATTCCTCAACAGTCAAATCCAACAAACCGTCTCCAAGACCTATTCGTGATCCTGCATCTGCAAACATAGGAAACAGCGTACAATTGAGGTAGTAATGCAACAAATCCGCTTCATCATAGTATATTTCATAAAGTCTTTTATCTGCATAAACTTTAGAAAAACGATTACTAAAGACTCTAAAAATATCTCCAAATCCCGGAGGAATAATTATATCTGCGATTCTCCTTTTTCCGAGACTCCACCAATACTTTCTTGATTTGCAACTTGGAACTTGGTTAAATCCTTGAGTTTCTCCCCACTCAACATATTTGAACGCCTCTTTTTCCTGAAGTTCATCTCCGGTAACATTACACAAAAACAACAGACGGTTCAACTTGTTCCTGTCAATATACGGCGTTTTACTTTCTTTCGAACTCTTTATCACTTTCTGCAAAAACACCTTCTCTATCCTAATATCCACAGGTAACCCATCCTGTTTCGAAATCAACCTGTAATAATCCCCCTCCTCTTTTATATCAAAATACTTACTCGGTAAATAGAAAAATTCATTCGCACCCGTTGTAAATCCTCTTCTAACCTCAGCAATATCCCCCAACCGCACCAATTTACCTTTACCCTTCTCCAGAATCGTAAAGAATATATCAGGTGCCCTAAGATACTTACCACCCCATTTATTGCCTGCGTAGTTACCAATAAACTCCGAGCCTGTAATCTCCGCCTGTTTCGTATCCTCTCTTGCTACCCCTTCATTCCATAGTTCGCCTTGTGTTAAAGGAACGCACCTGAAATCTTCGGTCTTCAACTTCTCTTCCGCATTGGCGATTGCTTTTAGATTATCTTCGTCAATCACAACTTCAAACGGCTTCTTAAAAGCTACGAACCTTGTTAGATTATCCGCCAAATGCTTTCCTTCAGGTCGCTTGAAAATGACAATTATAGTGTTAATGCTCGCTTCTTCGAATGTCCGTTTCGCATGATTATCATAAATTGCTTTTGTTTCGATATTCCTGAGCAGGAACGCCTGCAATTTCGCACCGAACCCCACGTCAAGCCACGAATTAGAACTGATAAAACAGAACACACCGCGGGGTTTGAGCAAACTCAACGCGAGATAATAAAAATAAATATACAAATCGCTCTTCAAATCTTTCTTGAACTCATCTCCCCATTGCGCTGTGACACTTCTAACCAGCGCTGCTTTATATTCCTGCCTCAGCTCTTTCGTTATCTCTTCTTCCGGTATGTCCTGCGGTGCTATCTTCTCCTGCCGCACATAAGGCGGATTCGCAATCACAATGTCAAACCCGCCATCCGCAAACACCTCTGCGAAATCAATCTCCCAGAAGAATTTCTTTCTGAGTTCCCCCGACTTTAGCGTTTCCAGAAGATCGTTCAACCGCTCTTTTTCCTTATCCAGTTTGAGTTTGTCTTCTGTTCTCTTTTTCTCTGACGTTGTAATTGCCGTTTGGGTATAGTCAAATCTCTGTTGCGTTGCAGCCAACGGCTTCAACAAGAAGTCAATGCGTTTTATCTCTGAATCTACAAGAGTCTTGACTATTTTCACCTCTTTCCTCTTTATCTTTGCTAAGACATCGGGGTCGTCTGCTCTGCTGTAATAGTAGTTCTTCTTATCTTCACGCAATTTCTTATATAAATCCGTAATCCCGGTTTTACAGATGGGGTGAAGATGAAACATGTATTCCCGTAAACTTAACGATTTACCTGCAATCTCCTGGACGAGACTGTCACCACACCGTAATTTTAGGGTGAGATTCGGGAGTAATGGTTTCTTAGCGTTTAATTTAATCTCGGAATCGGGGGTTTCAACCAGAAGCGTAAGCCACATTCGCAACTCAGCAACTCGTACCGCCCAATCCTTTATGTCCGCGCCGTAAAGGTTGTTGCTGATTATTTCCTTCTTCGTTTTAAACAGATTCAATCTCTTATTCCGCCTTTTTAGAATTTGCGAATACAACTCCATTAATACGTGAAGCATCCCCACGAGAAACGCGCCGGAACCACATGCAGGGTCAACGATTTGAGCGTTGTATAACGCATTTCCTATCTTTTGCGCTTCTTCCTCCGATAATAAGTCCGCTCTATCCCCTTCAGGTGCGTAAATGAACGAGATAAGTTTGTCGTGTGAAATGCCCGTATGCTCAATCACATACTCCAGAAGAGATTGCCGACACATGAAATCCACTTCAATACGAGGTGTGTAAAATATCCCCACCTTGCCTCTTTCTTCTTCCTGAATAAGAGATTCGTAAACCTTACCGAGCATTTCGGGGTCAACGGCAACATCAACATCAAAAGGCGTATCTTCTCGGATGGTGAAGTTATATCTCTCCAATAAGCCGCCATCAATGTCCACTATTTAGTAAATGAGCGCATCATCCAATCGGTAACCCACCTTATCCAGGTCATTCATCAAAAATAAACCGCCATTCAGGTATGGCATCTTCTTATAAATCTCGCTCAAACCTGCTGGGAGATTGTCATAGGAATCAGGAATCTCTTTATTATTGAACGAGTAGAAGAAAAGAGGTTCAAACCAATCCCTGTAAATTCCGTTTGGCGTTCCACCAGCTCTTTTATATTGTTTGACTAAACTCCAAACGAGGCGTCTATCGTTATTCAGCCACCCGCGCTTCTGAATAAAGTAAAGGAACATCAACCTATTGAGAAATTGCTGTGCAAAACCTTTTGCAGTCTTTTTATCTCCGATTCCCTGAGATTGCAACTCTTCTTCTATTTTATCTAATATCGTCCTGTATTCCTCGTAAAATTGTTTTGTAACTGCTTCGACATTAAAAGCGTCATCGTGTTTCGCTTTTAGTTCTGTTGGAGTATCGGTGTCTAATGCATAAGTCAAGCACAACCGCTCTGATGCCGTTCTCAATTGCTCATATTTCCCTACCACGTATCTTCTTATAACGAATTTGTATCTTGATTCAGGCTTGTATTTAGGGCTGGTTATATGAAATTCGTTCTCTTCATCATCTGAAAATAGAACTACACAATCAGAGAAGTGTTTTAATATCTCTTTTAATACCGTCCTTTCGTTTGTTCTTGTCAGTTTCAGAATGGTAAAATACAAGATGTAAAATTTGCTCTTTTCAGCGATGATTTTTCCGTCTATAATAATTTCCTTCGCGGGTTTAGTCCAATCTTCAATTGGTATTGGTAAATCCTGATGATCATAGTTCAGTAATGTGCAATATAATGTTCGTGCATCGTCTATTCCGCTAAATGCGGTGATGCAGTCGAATAGCTGAGAAGGTTGGATATAGAGCATTTATTTGTCTCCAGATTTTTTTTTGAGAGTAATGTAAATGACAAATAGTTGTGATATAAAAAGATTTGGACAGCGAAAATGTTATACGATTTAGTACTTTTTTCAAAAAAGTTTCAGCATCACCTCCTTTCCACCCTCCCTATCCAATCCCTGTACGGTTTAGTGTCTACCTCGCCACGAGCGTAAGCTTCGTGCCATCCTCTCGGTACCGGCATCTCCGCATACAAACGCTGTCGCCACGCTTCGAGCAGAGTCCGATGACGACCCAAAAAATCCGCAGCACATACGACCTTGTGCCCCGTCGTGGACGATACCGATGCCGATAACTTATCCAGCCACCGACTTCCTGCTTTGGAACGCATCAGATGATGGTCAAGGATTAACGTATCAACGCCCTGAGCAAGTCGCACGGCATTACGCCAGGCGGTTTCGCGTTGCCGCTGTGAAAGATGTGGCAAATATAGGGGGGGACCAGAAGCCAGCACAATCGTTGGCTGCCAGTTCAGGATTCGAGGCACCGTCTCCTCATCGAGCAGTTGGATGTCAGAAGCGTGCACAAATATTTCGTTTCCTTCTTCTATCCTTGTCATCATCACCGTGCCGCCGCGTTTGTCTCGCTCTCCATGCGGAACGGGTAGCGAGAAACTTAACGGTCCATCGTTCTGCCCTTCGGCATTCGACAGGTCGTCGTCCAGTGCAATGCGTAACGACTGTAACCGATCCAGCATGTTTCGAGAGAGCCCACGAGGACCTTTAACCCAGAACCGGATTTTTTGCGTTCCTGTTTGTGGTCGTGCCTGGCATAAGGCAGCCACTTTTTGCGCCGACATCTGAAACGGATTGGCATCTACTAAGGGCACGTGGTCGCCATGTAAATGGCTGAACACGACATCAGTAGCATCTTTCAATTCAGTTAGGATTTTATGACGTACGGACTCGCCAACCGCTACCTGCAAAGGATGAGGAAGCAGGCCGTGACGATTATAGCCCAGTGCCACGCCGGGGTCAATGACTATCTTCCGTGCTTTGAGTTCAACCACACAGCTCAGACCACGAACGCCCAACGACTCCGTGCCGAGTATTTCAATTCGCATATTTTAACATACATTTCTCTTTCTAAGTAAAGAATTTATGTTAGGATTCATGGACTATCCCTTCTTTTATATGAAACTGACTATTACAAGCTGGACAGCGTATGGTGTCTAAATGGGTATGAAGGGTATGAAGGCGATGGGAAACTTGACATTTAGGACATTTAATAGGAACACCTCTAGGTCTTTTTTCCGAAGGATCCGCTATTAGAGCATCTATTAAAAAAGCATCTAATAAAGTTTTTTCTGTTAATTGCCATAAGGCAGCGCCCACTAAGGCAGTTGGAAGAACTTGGGAATCATCATACGACTCTATTATTTGTCTAATATACTCTTGATAATCTTTAGTTTGTTGATAAACCATATAGTGATCTACATGTGGGATAATCACATCTATTTCTCCTAATCTTTCGTGGGGTTCAAAAACCCATATATCTTTATGCATTGGAGATGCAATGGCACTTTCCCATACCACCCAATCTCGAGTGTGCCGTATTCTCTGAACATTAGGTCCAAGTAGCACAAATATAGCTTTTGAGTGTTGAATATCATTTTGTATGTCAAGCCCAGCTTCAGGAGTACTAAATCCACCAATCTCCTTATAAATAGCCTTAACGTTAGTAATGGCAAAAATGGTTCCGAAAAATCCTTTGATTTCTTTATCATCAGCACTATGGGAAACAAAAATCTGCGCCATCTTTCTTACCTCCTAACACAATTTTTAGGTATAATTTTTGCCTTTAAATAATTAACCTTTCTTTAACCTATTCCACCAAGCAAAATGTTGCCTTAACAGTGAATAAACGATTAACTTCGTTTAACTTCGATTTTTGTACTACTTTTACACGAGTTCTACTTTTTCTCAGTCTAACATAACTCCTAATTCTCGAAATTTTTTCCGTAGCTTTTCGTCTAAAATATCCAAATCTTCTCTCTTAATGCTCAAAAGCTTTAACTGAAGCCGTTCATATTCTGCTTCTTTTTTCTCCCTTCTTCTTTGGTAGTGTGTATCTCCCATCATCCCCCAGTATTCCACATAAATGTCATAATCTGGAAGATACCAATCGCACCACATCGGTATTCTTGGGTTTTTGTATACTTTCAGCTTTTCTCCTTTCTTTTCAATGCTGTACGTTTCATTGTTCTCATAATCGCTTATCTCCCTTTTATCCTCTTCTCTTGTTCTCGCAACAACAGCGTCTCCCGAAAGGAGAACACCATTTTTTCTAAATATACGCCTCAGCCTCAATCTTCCCGAAATAGTGCCTTCACTCAAATCTCTCTCAGACTTTTCATCCATGCTAAACAGATATTTCCTCACATCCATTTCATATCTATGATTTATACTATGCTCGTCAATTTTATGCTCCTGAAACCAAATATCAATCTGTTTCTCTCTTTCTGACCTCACCCAGTGTCCATCACCTGCGGACATTTCTCCTCTTGTCCTTACAATCATTCCATCAATGAATTGAATTAACCCACCGCTCTCCTTCTCATAGTTTATTGCTTCATTGCAGTTCCAACAAAACCTCCACTTCTTCTCTATTGGTCTTCCACAATACTCGCATCTATTTGTGTAATCATAGCCCTTCGGTATCCCCTCATACACCTGCCCATTTCGTCTTGCATGGTCAATGAAGGCTCTATAATAGGGTAGCTGGCAGAGAACATCTGTGTTACCCACAAGTATAAATTTGTGCATAGCTCTCGAAACGGCAACGTTCAGTAACCTTTCATCCAATAGAGGTGGGCTTCTTCTACCTTTTTCTTCATTCTGCCTTACCGTTGAATAGACAATAACAGGTTTTTCATGTCCCTGAAATACGTGAACAGTGCCACAAGCAACCTTTTTCGGTAATTTATCTTTCATCCTATTGCTTTGTGGTCTATAAGGAGTGATAACACCTATTTCATCGTAAATCGCTTCATCAGTGTGTTCAGCAGCAAATTTCTTTACTATCCTCTTAACTACTTCTATTTCCCCATTACAAAACCATGACTTCCGCTCCTGTACCTCCCCGGCGCTTATGTTTATGAACACCAGAGGGCACCTGAAGCTAATGGTAGGGTCTTCTGTATCGCGAGTGTTGCTTCTTTCCTCAATTAGTCCTGTCATCAGTTCGTCATCATAAAATTCTTTACTTATGAAACTCGCTATCTCCTTTTTCATCCTATGCTGCTTGTTCAGCATAATCCCTTTGTTTTCCGATTGTCTTTTTTCCCAAAACAGTTCAAAAATGCTTTTCTTTATGGACGGGTATTGTTGAATGTGCTTCTCAAAATAATCTTTCTCCTGGATTATCGGCTGCAATTGCTTATGATCACCGATGAGAATGAGTTTGTCGGCTTTAACAAAAGGACCCAAAGCGGCGGGTAAATCAGTAAATCCCGCTTCGTCCATTATTGCTAAATCAAAATGTAAATCATCAAAAAGAGAGGTTAAAAGTTTTAAATTGGTAGTAGCTATTATTTGCTTTCTGTTTAGTATTTCCCTCTCCTGATTACCCCTGCTACTAGAAATTCTTTCTTTTAATGACTTAACCTCACGACTTATTACTCCTCTCTCAGTCGCAATTCCCTTAATAATTCTTTCTAGCCTATTAAATCGCTCCTTCGCTATGATATTTAACCTTCTTATCAATGGTAACATTTCATTAGCGTTTGCGTTTAGCGAATCTTCAAGTTTTGCCTTTTCATCCTCTAAATCGGACTCTTTTCTCTGTTTTGCTTTTATTTCTTCCTCTACTGCTCTTAACTTTCTTCTGCTGTCCCCAATCTCACTTTCCCGCCCAATTCTCTCCTCACTCACGCCTTCTAACGATGACTGCAATTCGCTTAACGAGCGCTTGACCTCTTCCATTTTTTCTTGATTCGACCTTTCTAAGCTTCTCAGCTCATCACGAGTTAAGTTCTCCAAGTTAAATCTATCAATCATGCTTCTGTGCGAGATATATCGTGGGTCTCTTCTGAAATTACGTCTTCGCAGCCATGGAACCATACGTTCCGCAAAACCAAGATATATCTCTGCAATTTCGGAAAGATGTTTGATTTTTTCTCTTTCTTCCTCAAGCGAGGCAATTTTCCCATCCAAAATCATTTCCGTGTCTCTAAGTCGAATAATGGCGTCTTCACTCTCACTTATTTCGTTTTCGATGAGCCATTTATGATTTCTCAGAGATATTTCTTCTCCTTTTAATGCTCCAATTTCGTTTTCTAACGCTAATATTCCCCTTCTTATCCTCTCTCTTGCATCATCTACATGTTCCCTTTCTTCCCTATCCAATTCCTTCCATCGCTCTATAAGGTTCTTTATTCTATTTCTCACCCCTTCAAAGACATTATTTATAATTTCTACAAGCTTAACATCCTTATATTCCCCTTTAATCTGACATGGACCCACCCTAACGATTTTTTGTCTGAGATTTCTATCTTTGCAGATAATTTCTACAATTCTATCCACCGCTCCGTTAGCATAACTGCAAACGAGTATTTTCGCATCGCTGTTCCTTGCCAGATAATTCCTTATTATTTCAGGCACTATGGTAGACTTCCCAGTTCCAGGAGGTCCCCAAATAAGAAATAAATCCTTGACTCCTACGGAAAATTCTACTGCATCCCTCTGCCTTTGTTCTTGTTCTACTCTGTTATCCTCAAATGAACATGGAACTCGCTCAGCTCCTTCAAAATTACCAAATAAAATGTTCCGCTTACTCTGGTTTTCATGAAGGGTTTCTAAAATACCTATCTGTTTCTCAGTTATACGCTTAAGAAATTCCGCATCGCCTGCAAAACAAACTCTTTCAATTCTTCTATCACGAACACCTCTTAATCGAATAACAATTGATTCTTTATCAAATGATAATATCTCATTTTCATATTCCTGCTCATTAATCAAAACTTTAAGCTCGCCACTCATCATCTTATCCAATCTGAGAAACTCGCTCTCAGTTAGGTTAAACTGGTAGATACCGCCATCGGAATCTTCGGGTAAGCGGCGACCATCGGAAATATAAATTTCATCTATCCTTGGACCTCTATCGAGGTATGTCTGGTATAACTCTAGATATGCCCTATATGCCCTCAAAAAATTAATTTCTTCCATTATTACAGCATTAGATTATTAATAATGTGTTTAACTGTTCCTTTGCCAACATTAATTATTAAACCCCTTTTTTAAATTTAAATATTTAACCTCTCAAAAACCAATATCGCAGTAATCAAATCCTCAAAGGCGACGCCAGTTGATTTGAAGAACGTTATATCCTCCTCGCTCGTCCTGCCCACTGCTTTACCGAGCAATACGTCACCCAGAGGAATCAAATCCCCTTTCTCCACTATTCCTTTTTCCAATCCCCGGTATATCTCGCCCGAATGTGTGCACTGCGCTAAATCATCAATGTATATCCGGCTTGATTTTTTCAGCACTTCAGGTGCGAATTCTATCTTCGTTTTCGAGTCGGCACCAACTCCGTTAAGATGTACACCCGGTTTTATCAGTTCAGCAGAAATGAAAGGTTCCGTGGCTGAGGTTACGGTTGTGACTATGTCAGAATCTACCGCCTCTTCCAGACCGACAACTGCTATGTCAACACCCCATTCGGGTTCATATTGCTTTTTAAAATCCCTCGCTTGGTGTTCGGTGATATTAAACACCTTTATCGTATCAATAGAAGGCCGTACAGCCAGTATTGCCTCAGCCTGATAAGGTGCTTGTTTTCCCGTGCCTATTATGCCCAGCGTTTTGCTATCACTCCTCGATAACGTTTCGGTAGCGATACCCGTAGCGGCACCGGTTCTATACGCGGTCATCTCCTCCGCCTGCATTATCGCCACCAATTGCTGTGTTTCGGCATTCCTGAGTAAATATTCACCCAATACCGTCGGCAAACCGAGTTTTTTGTTCCCCGGTGCAGTGATGACAATCTTCACACCGCAATAATTACGATTGTATTCCGGCAAATACGCCGGCATACATCTCATGTCCGACACGCCCGTATCAACGTACACCTTTTCAGGCACAATGGTCTGCCCTGAAGAACTTTGTTCAAACCCTCTTCGTATCTCAGCAATGAATGCTTTCCATCCCATGCTCTCTATTGTCTCTTTTAGTTCTTCGTTTGTTACGAGAAACGCATCCAGCTCAGTTATCTTTTTCATAACACTTTTTCTTTTTACAAAAAACCCTTTTGCAAGCAAAAGCCTTTACGGAAAATTTGCTTCGCAGAAAACCGGTGCTAAAAGAAAAAATTAGTTTCTTTGGTAAAGCTTTCTTTTCTAAAGAAAGGTTTGTGCTAAAAGAAAAAAGTTTTCTTTTTATTTACCGCCGAGAACGCGGAGAGCGCTGAGATGACAAAGAAAGAAAGATCGCAGATTTTGATTGTGGGGTTGAAAGAGAAGGATGCAGGTAAGACGAGTCTTGCACTGGCGTTACTGGCTTACTTAAAGGGAAAGGGGTTCAATGCCTGTGGATTCAAGCCCAGAGCTGGCAATAGCGTGTGGTATGATTACGATGTGGTGCATGAGGCTTTATCGCAAGGAAGACTCTACGGGAAGGATGCAAAACTTTTGAAAGCTGCTTCGGCTTTCGGTCCCGATGCAGGTGCCATAATGGAAGAATTTATCAACCCTATCCACAGGTTGTGGGCAGAACCTCAGCTCATTGACCCAATCACGCAAATCCCTTATTTTATCCTCGACCGTGTCACGCTGTGGTTTAAAGAAGGAGTAAGGAATCTGGTGGTGGTAAACGAAGCGCTACCAGTTGAGTATAAGTGTAACGATGCACTTTTTGAGAATTTACGTGCTAAAGCATCCAGTATTTACCATGTTCGAGATTTAAATACGTTAAATACGCTAACAGAGGAATATTACGACCTTGCAGTTGAGTTGGTATATAAAGAGGTGAACAAACAATATGATTGTTTGGTCATTGAGAGTTATAGTGATATAGCTTTGCCTTGGAAGGGGTTAAAAGATTTGAACGTTGTTTTTGGTGTTAAACCAGGGCAGGTTTCGGTATACGACCCGGAGAAGTATCTGGCTGCGGTTCAGCTCTCAGCTTCTACCTATTCGCAGGAAGAGCTTGCAACCTCTAGAATACGGGATTTGGTAAAACCAATTAAAGAGGTCAGGGTGCCACCATTCAGGTCCGAGGAGATAGTGCAGGAGTTAAAGGAGAAAATCCCTCTGTTAATTAAACCCTTTTCTTTTTGAAAATAAGCCTTTTACAAGGGCTTGCGGGGTCGTGGGCGACCCCACAAAAAGCGTTTACGGAAAAGAAAAACAAATAAAATTAGTGTAATCCTGCGGTTGTAAGAGAAGCTAAAAGTAAAATGCAGTTATACGCATACGATGCAGGGCAGTGCGACCCGAAGAAATGCACAGCGAGAAAATTAGCACGAGCAGGCTTGATAAAATCGGTTAAAGTGATGCGGAAAATACCGTATAACACGATTTTGTTGGCTCCTATTGCGGAACAGGCGCTATCGCCTGCGGATAAAAAATCCGCGAACAGCATAACCGTTTTTGATTGTTCGTGGTCTAAAATAGACACTTTTGAGGATACTTTGAGAAAGCTGAAGAGGAAAAAGCGAGCATTGCCCTTCTTAATAGCGGCGAACCCGACGAACTACGGCAAACCGTTTGTTTTGAGTTCTGTGGAGGCGCTCGCCGCTGCGTTATTCATTATCGGTGAGCATGAGCAATCGCAATTTATACTGCGCGGGTTCAAGTGGGGCGATGAATTTCTGAGATTGAATGTGGACAGGTTACTTGCATATTCCCAAGCAAAGGACAGCAAAGAAGTGGTAGAGATGCAGAAAAGGTTCATGGACAACCTTTCTTTGAATAAGAAAGTTTGAATTTGGACAACAAATAAAAATCAAAAAAGATTTAAAGAGAGAAACCCATTAAGTCTATAATAAAGGATAACGAAGATGATGAAGGTGTGCATTATAGACGACGAAAACAAGGCAGGAGAACATCGTGTACTACTGCTACGTAAGGAAGAGGCAAAGGACATCTCCGCTCTCTATAAGGAAGTATGGCCAAAGGCTTATGTGTATCCGAAGGAATGGCGAGAGATGCGTGCGATGAGCGAGGATGAAATAAAGAAAGAGATGGATTCCAGCCATTTCTTCTTCGGTGTTCGTATAAATGGTAAATTGGTGGGTGTGTACAAAGCATCCGTAACAGAAAGAGGTTGTTTCGGCGAGCAGCAGGCGGTTCTTCCGGAATACAGTGACCAGGGTGTTGCATCGGCGATGTATGAGCAGTTCTATGAGTTCGCAAAAGCCAACGGGTGTAAGGTGAATTACGTGAATATCCTGGCGGGTAATGAACCCTGCGAGCGAGCAATGGAGAAGTTCAATTTTTACAAGACGGGCGAGCCATGGGAGCAAAGCAAGGGGATGCTCGTTCAGACGTACGAGCGGAAGGTGGACTCTTAATAAGCGTGAAACAGAAGTCTCAAGACTTAATATACTTGGTCTTCTCTTCTTCCCTGATTATATTAACCGCTCCTCCCCTCTTTAATTCTCCCAAAACTCTCCTAACAGTGTTGGAATTGAAGTTCCCTTCCTTCGCTATTTCCCTTGCAGTCATGGGTTTATTCTTTCCCTTTAAAAATCTCTTCTCTTTTCATAGGTTAAGAAATAAATGGGGTTTTTATATTTCTGCGAATTTAAATAACACTGAGAAAATTTAGTAAGAGTAAAGGATGGATAAGCAGAAACTAACTTGGAAGGAAGTTGTAAAGGATGCCTTAATGGAATTAGGTGGGCAAGGTCATTTATCCGAGATTAATGAAATAGTAGAAAGCCATCCTAAAACCAAGACCAATCCAACCTGGCAAGCTACGATAAGAAGAGTTGTGAGGCAATATAAAATTTTTGAACCGTTGGGGAATGGCGTTTATAAACTCTTAGAAGAAAAGGAATTTAAAACACATTCACAGAAATTTACTGAAGAATTAGAAGTCAATCACGGAATTGCACAAGGGATATTAGTAACACTCGGGAAAATTTATGGATATGAAACTTATGCACCACCGCACGATCAAACTATCAGAGATTTCCAGGGCAAATCGTTGGGGGAATTTGTAACTGTCTCAGATTGCACCGACATTTTTAGAGGCCCCAACTTGGCGAAGATTAGAGAAATAGATGCACTATGGTTTGATGAGGATGATTATGGATTATTTCCTGCATTTGCTTTTGAAGTTGAAGAAACTACACGAGTTAAGAGTGGATTAGATAGACTTTTAAAAATTCCGAGAAGATTCCCAGTGAGATTCTATATCATTGGTCCATCTGAAAAAGAAAAAAGTTTATTTGAGCAATATGTAAATCAGACTCCTTTTAGAGAATACAAGGACAGATTCTTGTTCAGGTTTTATAAAGAGTTGGAAGAACTTTATAATTCTGCATTGGTTCATAATGATCGCCGTGAAGAATTTGGAATAGTTGAAAGAGGGAAGTAATTATGCAAAACTTGTCTAATGTGTAAAAACTTGTAGGTGGTCAATATCAGGATAAATATCAAATTGCATAAAAAGGGAGTGATAAATATGGGCTGGAAAGACGATAAATGGCGAGAAGCACCGGGCTATTGCGTGGAATGCGACAATCTTCGACCTTTAAACAAGGCTGGCGTATGTAAAGGATGCTACGAAGAACATCCAAATTCGCTGTATGAACGATGGGAAGAAGATGAATACACTAGCCAGTGGTATTATAATAGGCTAAAAGAGAAAAAACGATGAAAACAGATATTACAACAAAACCATGACCACACCAAAGAACAAAAAAAACCACCCAGTAGCTTCTTGGCTCGACTACGACTTCTTCACCGAAGAGCAAAAACCGATAAAATGCCTGACCGTCATACTGCGGACTGTGGGCTGTCAGTGGCGAAAATGCACGATGTGCGGATTTTGGCACGAATCCGCAGACGTAACCCAAGAGGATATTCTGGCTCAACTTGAACGAGCATTACGAAACAGCCCGGAAGAAGATTTTATACTCAAAATTTTCACTTCCGGCAGTTTCCTCGACGAACGAGAGATATCAAGCGGAACGAGAATCGCGATAGCCGAGCTGGTGAACAACAGGCAAGCGATAAAGAAACTAATAGTAGAGACGAGACCAGAATTTATAAACGAGGAGAAAATCGGCGATTTGAATATCGTTGAGCATCTTGAGCTTGCTATCGGGTTAGAAACCGCAGATGATTTTATCAGGTCGAAATACATAAACAAGGGTTTCTCATTCGCCGATTATAAAACAGCAGCGAAAATCGTGCACGAATGCGAAGCAACGGTAAAGACGTATCTTTTGCTTAAACCTCCCTTTGTATCCGAGAAAAAGGCGATAGAAGACATTATAAAATCCGCTGAACTCGTCGCTCCTTACAGTTCCATTATCTCCCTGAACCTCTGCAATATACAAAAACACACGCGCTTAGAAGGTTTATGGAAAAGAAGGTATTATAGACCACCGTGGCTCTGGAGTGCTGTCGAGACAGTAAAAGAGATAAAAAAACGAAACGAAAATGTCGTGGTGACGTCTGACCCCGTGGGTGCGGGTCATATCCGCGGACCGCATAATTGCGGTAAGTGCGACATGGAAATAACAGAAGCAATAAAAGAGTTCAACATAACGCAGAATTTGAACGTGTTAGAACGCCTCGCGGAGATAGATTGCGAATGTAAAGAAACGTGGCATGCACTGCTAAAATTTGATGATTTTCTGTTTGGCTCGAACCTTTTATAAGTTAATATGTACTATTTATTTTTATGTCTATAGAAGCAGAAATTAGGGATACGAAGCAGCATCTAATTGATATTTCGGAAAAGATAGATGAATTGCTGTACGAAAGAGAAATTGTATCAATAATGAAACTTGCAGAGCAATCATTATCGGAATTCCTCGCGGATGAACCAGACATTTACAAAATAGCGGATTTGAAGGTCAGGTATAAATGAAGGGGAAAATAGTTCTTGTGCCTTTTCCATTCACCGATTTAACCGCCGCAAAGCTTAGACCAGCGTTAGTTATAAGAGAAACGGTAAATCGCAACTTGAAAGAGATATTCAAGATGTAATTAGCTCTATAGTTAGCTATGCAATCGTCTGAATTGCGCTATTCCTTCTTCCTCCGCAATCTCGGCATCAACTTCGATTTGACCAGCCACCCGAACCCAACCAGAATTAATATCGGCAATGCATATCCAACGAAGACATTTCCGTAAACTTAAAGACAGTGCAAAACCAAACTTGGCGGAGCAAATACGCGAGTACACATAATTTTCAATCTCAAATAATCACATTTTCACACTTTTTTTCATATCCGGCAGATAAGTAACGAGTAACCGCATTTTAACAGACCTTAAACGGGCAAAAATAGAAAAATAGAATTTTAATTCGGCGTTTTCCGACATAGCTCACGCTGTTGCACGAGTCGGGGTTTTCAGGCAGTTCCAAGCGATGGCACTGGTGACTTTTTGGAAAAACGCGATTAATTCCTTTTTTGTTCCTCGAATTAACTCGCTTAACTGCCTTACGAAGAAAACAGCGAGCGTCTCAACGCCTTTTTTGAAACTGAAGTCGGTGATTTTCTTGTTCGTGCTTTCCGCCGCTGCTGCTGTCATAATTCGGACAAGGAGATAAAAGATGAGCGCTGAGTAGATTTGCACCATGATACCATTCTTGCTCTTCGCGAAGATGTGCGATAGCTTCAGAATATGCTTAATGTCGTTGAAAAATATCTCGATGGTCCAGCGCTTTGAATACAGCTCGTAGATGACTTTCGGTGTAAACAGAGCATCAAAGAGGTTTGTTACGTAAAATCGCCATTCTCCCTCGTGCAGTATCCCTACGAGCCGCAATTCGGTCTTAAATTGTGAGTTTTTGCTCTTTGCGAGCTGTACCCGTACGTCCAGCTCTTTCATATCCTTTAGGGCGTACATTATCTGAGAGAGCCGTTTGCCAGCCAGATGCGCCCATTTTGGATCGGAAACGGCGACAATTAGCGGGTCACAGCTCTTCTTCAACCGGGAAACGAAGAAACTCTTCGCATCTGCGATTTTCTTAAATCTTGAGAAGCTCCAGTAGCCCAGATCGAAGAGATAAAGGATATTTGGCGCTTTCGTGATGAAACGGAACTTGCTGTCGTGCCTTTTGCCTTCCGTGACTTGCAGCTTGGTGACCGCGAGGTTTACGATTGAAAATTTGGTGTTCATCTTCAAAGCGGCTTGAGCTTTTGCCGTGCTTTTAAATATCTTTTCAATCGCTTTGTTGAGCCGTATAATGCTTCCATCAACGGCGAAGCAGTCTTTGAACCGTGCGAGGAGGAGGCGGTCGTCAGGCTCGAGCGCGTTGAGATAGCACTTTAACAGCCGGTTATAGACTCCCCTGAAGAACATCCAGCTGGTGCCAGACAGCTTTTTGCTAATCGCCATTCGACTGAGCCTTGTTACCCGACCACGGGGAATGAGGGGGAAGGTCGCGCAGAAAATGGTTACCAGCTTTGACAGGCAACCCCGCGGAGTCGCTTCTGCCGCTGACAAGACCATCAGCCAGAAAAAGGAAACAACGGCTAATTTCCGCTTACGCTTATCTTCCACGCCATACTCTTTTGCCTGTTCCACAATCGCATCTTCGGATAAAAATGCGGAAAAATCGGCGAGCTGCTCTTTCGCGTTCATAATGTCTTGTTTTGCCTCTATGTTATATAAAACTCGCTTTTACGTGAAACGCGAATACGTAGCACAAGAGCAGGTACGACCCAACATTATCCCACGTCCATAGGTTAATCGGAGGGTTATTCTGAGTTTTCTCACAAAGGGTAAAAAAAGGATAGTCGTTTCAATTCACTGTGGAAAGTTGCGATGGGCACAGCAGAGTAATAAATAGGCATGAATGTGCATTGGTTTTATCTTTTCTGAAAACTACCCGATGTCACTTTTTGGCTTAAGTTTATGGAAATGGAATTGTGGGTTTTGTTTTAAAGAAAAAAAATAGGAGGTGAAAGACAGAAAAAATGAATCTTAAAGCAATTAAGACAATGATTTTAGGAACTATGATAATGCTACTTGGTGGATTTATTATGGCAGACCCGTCAAGTAGTTTAGGAGGTCTTGAGTTCTTAATAGTTTTGATAGGACTGATAATTGGAATTTTTGGTTTCTTCCAAAAAGAATAAATTATGATAAACAAAAATGAAAATGATATTGAAAGTTTTAAATATATCGGAGGTAAGTAAAAAAGAGAGGTAAAAATGTTTTCATGGTCGTGGTTTGGATTATTTGGAACCGCATTTATGTCAGCGCTGGGGATATTCGGCTTAATTTTTGTGATATGGGCGATCATTGACATAGTGAAGCAAGAAAGATTCACGGACATTGAGAAACTAATTTGGGTGCTCATCGTTATATTTTTCAATATTATTGGCGTGATTGTCTATTATTTTGCGGGTCGGACAAAAGCCATCGATTTAGAAAAGGTGAGGTCGGAAATTTCTTCAAATGGGCAATATTGCCCCTATTGTGGTAAGAGGATTGACAAATCATTTACCTACTGCCCGCATTGTGGAAGGGGGATTGGAAAATGAAGGAATCAAACGATTGGCTGTGTGCGTTGGAAACAATGGGTAAAATTTTGATAAAAGGAAATAAATGGAAAAGTGCAACAGCAACAGCAACAGCGATAGGAGCGATGTTTGTGGTTATGCTGCTTCTATCAGTGATGCCTGCGATTGGTGCAGAAGGAAGTAACTCGGAATCACCGCACTTTGATAGGTGGGTTGGGCAAAGGGATATGTCTAATTTTAGTAGATATAGCCCTCCAATCGAGAAAAAGGCAGTCCCTAACGAGACATCAGAGATATTATACCCCGGGCTTATTGTATGGAATTCGTCAAGGATTTTAAAAGAAGATATATCACCCTTTTTAACACCACCTTCCACATTGCAAGTTGATCAAGCGAATATAGAGAACGTAACAGAGCAGTTAACGCAATATAGAAGGATGGTGGGAATAGAAGATGATAAAGCAGCTGCTTATATCAAAGATAAGATGGAAGAATATGGCTTGGATACTCACCTTGAGGCATTTTCATTTGAAACAACCACCGCCGGAAGAGGAAAGCATGCAGGGAATATTATAAACATAACCACGAGTAATGTCATCGGAATTAAAGAAGGAGCATGCGATCAAATTATAATAGTTGGTGCACATTATGATACCTCTTGTCCTGACTGTCCTGGAGCAGATGATAATGCAGGTGGCGTTGCAGTGATGCTTGAAGTTGCAAGAGAACTTCAAAATGCATCTTTCAATAGAACTATTTACTTTATTGCATTCTCTGGCGAAGAGTTTGGATTATTAGGAAGCAAAAGTTGGTTAGAAAAGCATGAAGATTTAAGAGATAATATTGTGGCTATGATAAATCTCGATTGCGTTGCATATGGAGATAAACTATTGATGAGTAGCCCCTCCCGTTGGCTCCTGGATGTTTTTCCTCCGAAAGCAAGCATAGATAAAAGAGAAGGTATAGCCCCCTTCGCAAGTGACGAATGGCGTTTTTTAGAAGAAAATTTACCATTTGTTAGACTTTGCGATCTTGGCAGCCACATCTTTTGGGACACACCAAATGATACCATTGCTATACTCAACTTTTCTTTGGCGAAGGATTGTGCGGAAATTATTGCTGCTGGTGTTTATAATCTTGCAGCCACGAATGATTTAACTCCGCCTGAAGTAAGCGTTGAGGTTGAAAATGGCACCATTTATTATGACCCATCAGAAAGAAGCACAATACAGATACTTGTGGATGGCATGAATCTTGGTTATATAGAATCTGGAAAACTAAGCTTGCCCGCTGGAGCACACCATGTAAAGGTAATGGCTATGGACGATGTGGGAAATAGAGCCTATGACGAGCAAATTGTTAATATAAGTCATGGCAATTATGAAATCCCAACTTTTGAGGGAGAGTCGGTAGTAATTATTCCTTGGAAAAGACCAGATAAAGAGAAGCGAGTTCTTGAGCCAGGGGCTGCAGAACCAGTTCTCAAGTGGGTGTTTAAGCCAAGCTGGATTCATTTGCATGTTATTCTGGATTATGAACTTGAGAAGGTTGCTAATAATGTTACTGTTACCGGCTTTTTAGATGGAATAAGAATAGAAGATTTAGACTCCCGGCATTTTGTAGTTTTGAGCTCCGGGAAACATGATTTTAAAGTAGCTGCATTTGATGAAAGTGGGAAGATCGTTGGTTTTGACGAAGACACATTTTCAAATAGAAAATCTTATGATGAGCCCCCTTCTTATCCATCTCATGAAGAAGAGCCCAATATTGCAATACCGCTAACAATAGCTGTGATTTTAGTGATAGCCGCTATTTCATTTTTAGTCGTCAGGAAGGTGAGAAAATGAAGCACAAAAAATTATTTTATGTGCTTTTAGTTGTTGTGTTGGTCATAGCGGGTTTGTTAGTTTATAAACTTGCGTTATCGCCTGTTGTGGTTGAAGGCGTGGTTGAATGGAAGGGAATAACAGGCGTGAAAGATAATACCCATACTGAAATCATGAGAAACAGACCAAGCGAGGGCAAATACCGAATTTTAGTAAGAGATAAGAATTATGAAGGATTCTTTCCCGATATAGGGAATGCCGAGGTCAATGAATCGTTAGAGGATAAACTGAAAGCGGATTACTCAAACCTTAATTATTATGTCGAAATCACGGTTGACTCCCGCGACCCGGTTAACAACCTTGAAAGAGGATATACTTATGGATACTCTGTGAGCAGAGAAGATTTTAACAGGGTGCAGGTATGGGACAAGGTAAAATGTGAGGTTTCAAGGTGGTCGGAACTGCCGAGGATAAAG
>JAUWNY010000146.1 GCA_030612405.1 Candidatus Methanophagales archaeon
ATGCGGGCTATTCCTCAATAAAGATTGACGTGCTTGAAGATAAGAACTGGATTGTTGCCTGCGGGGTTAAGGAATGAAGTTAAAAGGAGGAACAAAGATGGATGATCTATCGGTAGATTATGGAAATTGGGTTCCAAAGAAGATGTTGATTCTTCTCCTTGTCCTCACCTTACTTTTCGGTTCGCTTTCGTTTGTACCTGTTCATATAATTGTTCGAGTCGTTTTGGGGATTCTCTCAGCGGTTTTCTTGTTATTTCTCCTCTATTTTTATTATTCCTATCACGTGTTCGGTGCGAATGGTGGTGAGTTTCAGAAAAAGATACTCAATGTCGTGCTGGACAAGCTGCCATGGGACAGTCAAGGGAAGGCACTGGACATTGGCACAGGCTCTGGTGCGTTAACAATCGGTGTTGCTAAGAAATACCCAGAGGCAAAAGTCACGGGAATTGACTATTGGGGAAAGGGTTGGAGTTATTCGCAAAAAATGTGCGAAAAAAACGCAGCCATCGAAGGGGTCGGCGAGCAAACCAACTTCCAAAGAGCAAGCGCCGCCAACTTGCCGTTCGACGATGGCGAATTCGACGCCGCAGTGAGCAACTTCGTCTTCCACGAGGTGCGAGATGCAAAGGATAAACGAGAAGTAGTTCAAGAAGCATTGCGAGTGGTAAAAAAGGGCGGGGCATTCTCATTTCAAGATTTGTTTCTCAGTGAAAAGATTTACGGAGAAACAGAAGACCTTCTAAAAACCATTCGCGACTGGGGGATTGAAGAAGTGCATTTTACCAGTACCGCTTACCTGGTTGACATCCCGCGTTTACTTCGCGTTCCTGGGATGCTGGGAGAAATTGGGATTATCTATGGGAAGAAATGAAAACATGTTAGAAGGCTTAAAAAGATTATTGGGGCTTGCGGGGCAGCAAAGGGGGAAGCTAATCGCTTCGTGCATTTTATCCGTTATCGGGACAGCCCTGGGGCTGGTGCCTTTTATTCTCATTTATTTGATGGTGCTTGAATTATTCAACCCGGTGATAAACCAGCTTTATGTCTGGAAACTGGTTTTTTGGTGCTTCGTAGCAATCGTTTTAAGATTCGGCTTTATGGGCCTCTCGGGCGCTCTTTCCCACTTAGCGGCATACTCCATCCGGTATGATTTGCGAATAAAACTGGGTAAGAAATTGGGTACGCTACCGTTAGGGTATTTCAACGAGAAGAACACTGGCAACACCAAGACCGCGATGAATGAGCATGTAGAGAACATTGAGCTATTCATCGCCCACAATTTACCTGATTTGACGGCAGCCATCGTAGTGCCTATCTTCACCGCCGTTTTTCTCTTTATTGTTGACTGGCGAATGGCTCTTGCCACACTGGCTGTTATTCCCGTTGCCCTCATAGCCCAGAAAGGGATGTATAAAGACTTTGAGCCGTTAATGAAAGGCTACTACGATGCTTTAGAAAAAGTAAATTCCGCTATCATCGAATATACCCAGGGCATGGCGGTTATCAAGGCATTCAATCAAACCGTAGAATCCTTTAGAAAATATAAAGACTCGATTGAGGAATACCATGATTATGTGTGGGAGTGGACAAAGAAATTCCTTCCATCATGGGCTGTCTTCTCTGTTGTGGTTACAGCTAATATCATAGTCATATTACCTGTCGGTGTCTGGCTCTATGTGTCGGGAAGTCTTTCTATGCCGATTCTTATTCTGTTCCTTATTCTTGGAGTCGGTTTCTGTGAGCCCTTAATGAAGCTCACTATTTTTAGCTCGGTATTCAGTCAAATCATAGAAGGGGAAAAACGGATTAACGAAATCCTGATAGAAAAACCCCTCAAAGAACCGGAGATGGAGAAAATACCGTCAAATTTTGAGATTGAATTTCAGGGCGTTCACTTCAGCTATAACGAAACGGAAGTTCTCCATGACGTCAATTTTGTTGTTTCTAAAAACACGGTAACGGCTTTAGTGGGACCTTCAGGTGCGGGAAAGACAACGATAGCACGGTTAATTCCGAGATTCTGGGACGTTGATACGGGAGAAATTTCCATTGGCGGCATAAATATCGAAGATGTGAAAACTGAAAGCTTAATGTCCCGCGTCGCTTTCGTGTTTCAAGATGTAATCCTGTTCAACGACACCGTTTACGAAAATATAGGCATGGGCAGGGAAGATGCCTCAGAAGAGGACGTGATAAACGCGGCAAAAATGGCACATTGCCATGAGTTCATTTCGGCGCTGCCCGACGGTTATCAAACGATTGTTGGGGAGCAGGGAGCAAAGCTGAGCGGTGGAGAAAAACAGAGAATCTCCATTGCCCGTGCCATCCTGAAGGATGCTCCGATTATCATACTGGACGAAGCCACCGCTTTTGTGGACCCGGAAAACGAAGAGTTGATTCAAGACGCCATCGGGAAACTCGCTTATGGGAAAACACTGATCATAATCGCACACAGGCTCTCCACAATCACCGAAGCAGACCAGATCATCGTTCTGGACGAAGGTAAGATCGTGGAGAAGGGTACTCATGAAGAACTTATCCAGGCAGGGAACCTGTACAGCAGGATGTGGAATGCCCATGTATCTGCACAGGATTGGAAATTTGAAACCGAGGGGGACAGGAAATGATAAAGCAACTATTTGAAATAGCAGGAGAAAGGAAAAAGAAACTTATTCAAGGGACTGTTTTGAAGGTCATAGAGTCGAGCTTTGCAGGTGCACCCTTGATTTTCCTCTGGTTAACGTTGAATGAGCTGTTCTCTGCGTCTATCAATATCCAGAAGGTCATTCTCCTGGTTATTGGACTGGCTGCTTGCTTTGTCTTACAAGCCATATTTTATTATTGGGCCGATGTGGTGAATAATTCAGCAGGGCTTCGCATCTTGAGTGATTTGCGAATCAGGCTGGGAGAGCATATCCGCAAGCTGTCAATGGGGTTTTACTCAGAAAGACAGACAGGGGATTTGAATACCATTATCAATCAGGATGTAAAGAATATCGAACCTGTGCCTACAATGTTTTACCCCAAATTAGTAGCCGCGATTGCCCTGCCGGCTTTTATTGCGGTTTTCCTCCTTTTCTTAGACTGGAGAATGGCTCTGGCAACAATTTCGGTTATTCCTGTTGCACTGGTTGTCCTCAAGACATCGCAAACGGTCTTTAGACGGATGGCAAGACTGAGAGCAAAAGCCGCTGCGGAAGCAAATTCGAGGATAATCGAGTATGTGCAGGGAATCGGCGTGATCAAGGCATTTGGTCAGATAGGGTCAGGATTTAAGAAGTTTGAATCGGCAATGGCAGATTATAAACGGACAAATGTGGACATGGTAGTGAAGCTGGTTCCTCCGAACGTCGCCTTCGCAACGATTCTCGGATTGGGTCTTGGCATTATCCTGCTGTCCGGCTCTTATCTTTTTCTTGGTGGCGAACTCAGCCTGAAGATATTCCTGCTGTTCCTCGTTCTGGGTTTACAGATTTACGCACCCATTCAAAATCTGTTCGCTTATATGGGTATGATGAGGATAATGGACGCTTCTATGGAAAGAGTAATTGAGGTGCTGAATAGAAAACCGCTTCCGGAACCCGGTGATGACCGCGAGTTGAGCCGCTTTGACATTGAGTTCAAGAGCGTGTCGTTTAAATACGAGGATACCGATGTTCTTAAAGACGTCAGCTTTACAATTCCGCAAAATACCATCACCGCCCTTGTTGGACCTTCCGGGGCGGGAAAGACAACAATTGCAAATTTAATTGCACGGTTCTGGGACGTTGATTCTGGTAAGATACTGATTGGGGGTTGCAACATCAAGGATTTGAAGACCGACAGGCTTCTCTCGTACATCAGTATGGTGTTTCAGGAGGTCTATCTGTTTAATGACAGCATTATCAATAACATCAAATTTGGAAATAAAGACGCCACGAAGGAGGAAGTAATCGCCGCAGCAATGGCTGCACAGTGCCACGAATTCATCGAGAAATTGCCGCACGGATACGATACCGTCGTCGGGGAGGGCGGGGCAACACTTTCAGGTGGGGAAAAGCAAAGGGTCGCAATTGCCCGTGCTATATTGAAAGACACACCCATCGTGATATTGGATGAAGCCACAGCTTATGTGGACCCGGAAAATGAGATATTGATTCAAAAAGCCATTAATTGTCTCGTTGAATCTAAAACTCTTATTATTATCGCCCATCGGCTCTCTACTATTACCTCAGCCGACCAGATTCTGGTTGTTGATGGGGGGCGGGTGGTCGAGCAGGGCAGGCATTCTGAACTTGTAGCCCGGGATGGATTGTACAGGAGGTTCTGGGAGAAGCGTCAAAAGGCGAGAGGGTGGAAGATAACAAAGGTGCAATAAAAAATGAATAAAACAAACGAAAAGCTCTCGCAATTTGCAAAACCCACAGGATTTTGGGGCAGGATTATAGCTCGGCTTATGACGATAAGCCCAGGGGCCATATATAAGAACGTGGCTGCCGCGCTGAACCTTCAGCCGGAAGATGACTATCTCGAAATAGGTTGTGGGTCCGGAATTTTCATGAAATCGTATGCATTATATGTTCACAGCACCGCTGGGCTTGACCAGTCCGAAGACATGGTTAAAAATCCCCCTTTTTCGGGTCTTTCATCGCTTCCTAATCTTTTTAGGGGCAGCTTGAATTTTCAAATTTATTTAGGTTTTATTTGTCTTTTCCTAATCTTTTAAAGGTTTTATTTCACAACCCGAATCTTTTTAGGGTTCATTATTTATGAACCTAACTAACAATAAAAAATCTAAACATCGAAAAGATGAGTGTGGAAGGGGGGAGGTAAAGGAAAGGTGGAAGAAGTGAAGTAAAAATGAAAGGTAAAACATTGTTTATATGTTTGGTGCTGGCAAGTGTGTTGATAGTCGGTATTATAGTAGCGGTTATCAGTACTGATCTGCTCAGAAAAGGAGTGAATATGAACGAGCAAGAAACGAACGTGAGTTGGGTTATTGCAAGCGAAGATCCGCTTCTAGGGAAATACGAGACAGGCGATGAACTATTCACAAAACGTGTGTTTAATGATACAATAGGCTATTGGCATTCAAGAAGGATAGATGATGCAGTTGTTGAGGGAGACTACATGCGATACTTGTTCGACAGGGATACTAAAGAACTTATAGAAAAAGATATGCACTGGCGAGATGACTTGCCGGAACATTTGCCAGAAATAATCACTAAAGAAGAGGCGGAATCAATAGCGAAAACAGAGGGAAAAGGAAAAACCATGAACACAAGCCTCGCACATACAAAATTACGCTACATAGCTCCAGACTCTTGTTGGCATCCAGTAGAACCAACACCGAAAAATCCATGCTGGATTGTTTATTTCGCTGACAACAAAGGTTACAACATTGATGTCATAATTGTTGATGCAGTAAAAGGCAAAATACTGGGTCATGGCGTTCCGTTTCCATAAACTCATGGTCATTTCCTTACATGAAATGACAAATAAAAACAAAAGGAGGTGATAAAAAATGAAAAGTAAAACGTTGTTTATAGGTCTGGTAGTAATAGCAATTAGTGTGCTGATTGTAGGGATTGGGATAACTGCAAGCGGTGGTGACCTGCTCGGAAACAAGGGGGTAAGTGATAAACAGTCCGAAACTGGGAGACATGAGGTTACGGTAACTTCAGTAAATCCAAGCAGTGATGAACTGCTTGGAAAATACGAGACGAACGACAGATTTTTTAAAAAATCTGTATCCAATCGCACGATAACTTATGTGCATCACAGAAGTATAGACGGCGTAGCGGTTGATAGAGACCACAGAATATATGT
>JAUWNY010000097.1 GCA_030612405.1 Candidatus Methanophagales archaeon
TTTATGTGCAATTGGTGCTGTTATGCGGGTGCGGACTTGGCTGGTGTCTCTCGCTTTCGGTATCCACCGAATATAAGGATAATAAGAGTAATGTGCAGTGGAAGAATAGATCCCGAGATTATCCTAGATACTTTTCTATACGGTGCGGATGGCGTGTTTATAGGTGGCTGCCATCTGGGGGATTGCCATTACGTAGAAGGGAATTATTATGCAGAGAAGAAGATAGAAATGGCGAGGAGATTGTTAAAGGAGGCGGGAGTTGAGCCTGAACGGTTAAGACTGGAATGGGTAAGTGCAAGCGAGGGCGAGCGATTTGCAGCGACTATTAAGGAGTTTACGGAAGAGATAAAGGAAATGGGGCGGATCGAATTTGATAATGAGGAAATGGAAGCAGTGTGTATGGCGGCTGCGGATTACCGGTTGAGAATACTGGCAACAAAGGAAAGAGAACTGCTGGAAGAGGGGAACAAGTACGGAGAAGTTTTTACGCAGCATGAGATGGACAGGTTGCTGGACGATATGGTGCGGGAGGAATACGAAGCAAAGAGGATACTGTTGAAGTTAAAGAAGCCGATGTCCGTGAAGGAAATATCGTCCGAATTGAATTGGAAGCCAAACGTGGTGTTCAGGCACATTCTGGACTTGAAAAGGCATGAACGAATTGAACTCCATGAAATACGGGACAATACACCAACTTATGTTGCAAAAGTAGAGGAGGGCGTTGAATGAGTGTTTTGGTTATAGGGGGTGGATACGAAGGATTAACGGCAGCTTTAGACTGTGCCAATGAGGATGAAGAAGTCTTTTTTGTTTTAAGGACGGCGGACATCGGCGGGCTTTTTTCTAAACTCCATTTGGTAGATGGAAAGCACCCTTCCGACATTTTAGCGCCTCTTATAGAGCAGATAAAAGAGAATGAGAAAATTCACGTATTCACAAATTCGGTGATCGAACGAGTGGAGAGAGAGGAGCATAGTCAGAGTCATAGGTTCACGGTAAGTGTACGAAGGAACCCAATCAGAATTGATGCGACAAAATGTGATTCGTGCGGCGAATGCTGGAAAATATGCCCGGTTAGCGTCCCGGATAAGTACAACGAATGGCTGATTGGCAGGAATGCAATATACGCACCGGAGGATGCACTTTCGTATTCGTATGCGATAGAGCGAGAAACGCCGTTCTGTCAAGCTACTTGCCCCGTCAGCCTGGATATCAGGGGTTACGTGGGATTAATAGCAGACGGTAAATTCAAGGAAGCATACGACTTAATAAGAGAAAAAGTCCCCTTCCCGGGCGTTTTAGGACGCGTTTGCACGCATTCGTGTGAGGACAGGTGCAAGCGGGGTTTAGTAGATGAGCCCATTTCAATCGCGAAACTGAAGAGGTTTGTTGCAGACCACGTTTATGATATTTATGGAGATTTCGTGATAAAGCCTGAGCACGTTCCTGCGACGACCGGTAAACGGGTAGCGGTAATCGGAGCCGGACCTGCGGGTCTGAGTGCCGCATACGATTTGAAATTTTTTGGATATGACGTTACGGTGTTTGAGAAACTTCCCGTGGCGGGAGGGATGATGGCTGTGGGCATTCCGAAATACCGATTACCAAGAACGATTCTGGAGCGAGAGATAGATTTTGTTAGGGGTCTGGGCGTGGAAATAAAAACCGGTGTGGACGTTGACCGGGACACGTTCGAAAAACTACGCAAAACTTACGATGCCGTGTTCATCTCCGTTGGCGCGCATGTGAGCGTAAAATTAAGAATTCCGGGGGAAGATTTGGGGGGTGTCATACCCGGTATTGATTTCCTTCGCGGTATTAATCTCGGGAACGAAGTGAAGATAGGTAAAAAGGTTGTGGTTGTAGGAGGCGGAAACGTTGCGATAGATGCAGCAAGAAGTGCATTACGCTTAGGCTCGGAAGTGTTTATCGTTTATCGTCGCTCGAAAGCGGAGATGCCCGCGTCAAAGGAGGAATTGGAAGCACAGGAGGAGGAAGGCATAAAAACAATATTTTTAGCGAATCCGACGAGGATTATGGGTTCGAACAGAGTAGAAGGGATAGAATGTGTTCGCATGGAGTTAGGACCGCCGGATGAGTCAGGCAGGAGGAGACCCGTTCCCATAGAGGGCTCTGAATTTGTGACTGACGTGGACACGGTGATACCAGCAATAGGTCAGGCATCGGATTTGAAGTTTCTTGAGGGTAGCGGGGTAGATACGCCAAAAGGGAGATGGATCGGCACTTTAAAGGACGGCAGAACAACCGTGGATGGGATATTCGCAGGTGGTGATGCCGTAACAGGGGCAGCAACGGTAATAGAAGCGATAGCCGCGGGTAAAAGAGCTGCATTGAGTATAAATGAATATTTAAGCGGCGAGAAACGAGCAGATTTTAAAGTTGAATCAGAAATAGATTTTCTGGAGGAATACGAAGCTCAAGAAAAACGCAACCTATCACGGAATTATTTCGCGCTCAAAGATATAGAGTGCCAGGAAAGGGTGAAGATGCCTAAACGTCTGGTAGAAGAGCGTATAAGGAATTTTAGCGAGGAGGAACTGGGCTACGATGAGGCAATGGCGGTCGAAGAGGCGAATAGATGTTTGAGCTGCCGAAAATGTATTGGCTGCGGAATCTGTGCGGAGGTGTGCCCGCGGGATGCAATAGAATACCGCCAGACAGAGGAGATAACAGAGATAGGGGTAGAAAAGATAATATTTGCGGCGGAGATGGAGGAGAAGAACCCAAGAGAAGAATATTTCGTGTATCAAAACGTGGTTACGCAGATGGAGTTTGAACGTATACTGAGCGAATCGGGACCTTATGGCGGTATTATAATGAGACCGTATGACGGTGACGTCCCGAAGAAAATAGCGTTTATACAGGTTTTAGATGCGGATGAAGCTGAAAGGTCACCTTCATCTATTGCATTTAAATTGTTGTTACAAGAAGCAAAGAGCGCAAAGGAAAGGGGCGTGGATTGTTGTATCTTTGCACGTGAAATCTATGCGGATACCGAAGACATCAAATGCTTTAAAATCCATAACGTTGAGGTCATGGAAACGGAAACGGGAGAACCGAAGAATTTGAGGTTGAAATACGTGGTTGAAGGCGAACGGGAAGAGAAGGAAGAGGAATTCGATATGGTGGTGCTATCCGTGGGATTCTGTTTACCCGAACACGTTAAAGAGATAGGCAAGCAGATAGGTGTAAAGGCAGAGGGGATCAAATGTAGGGCGCCAACAGTTGAGTTTGAGATAATGAAGACGGAGAAGGACGGGGTGTTTATAGCTGTTTGAGTGTTGTTGAGACACAAGAGTTCGGAGACGACAGAAGTATATATGTACCCATGTTAGTAACAAGGATATAAGTAAGATAAAAAGTCCGTTGGATAACTTACAGATAAAAGGAGGGGAAGATGATTGAAGATGGAGAAGTTCGACCAGTGGGATGTATATGCGAACCGTGTTCGGATATACTACGTTAGGCGACATTACTATTAAGTTAAGGAGGACGTTAACATGAGTACAAGACCGGTTGTAATCAAGTTCTTTGCGCCTGTCATTGATGTTACAATCAATGCCTTAATGAATGCCATTGATCAGAAGATGAAGCAAGGGGTAACAAATTTCATCATTCTCATTTCTTCGCCAGGTGGCTCGGTTTTTCATGGCTTAAGCGCATACAATTATTTGAAGGGATTACCTGCTACAATAACTACACACAATTTTGGTAGTGTGGATTCAATAGGCGTTGTCCTATATTGTGGTGGTTCAAAACGGTTGTCAGTACCTCAGGCAAGATTTCTACTTCACGGTGTTAGCGCGAACTTTGAACAGAAGGTGAGTTTAGAAGAAAAACAGTTGGAGGAGAGGTTGAAGGGACTAAGAATCGACATTGAAAACATCGCGAAGGTAATCGCAGCAAACACAGGTAAAAATGTAAAAGACGTAACGGATGCGATGCTTGAAAGGACAACTTTGAATCCAGAGGAAGCACAATCTTGGGGTATTGTGCATGAAATCAAATCGGAGCTATTTGAAGCAAAAAGCGAAGTAATCTCCATACAATTTCAGCAACAACAGAAATCGTAACGTCGCCTAACAGCGGATAAAAGGGAAATCAAAGATTTCCAAAAATTGCCTTCGGCAACTTCTTTTATCCGCGAGCCGTTATATAAAATCGCTCCCCCATGTGAAAATTAAAAATTCTGATAATTCCAATGAGGAAAAAGATGTTCTACCATTTATCTTTTTGAAATAAATAGTATATTATATATAACATGGAGAATAAATTTACCGCAGTGTTTGAGCATGTGGGCGAGTGGTGGATTGGGTACATCGAGGAATTACCCGGCGCAAATACTCAAGGCAGGACATTGGAGGAGGCACGAGAGAACTTGAAAGAAGCTGCACACTTAATTATTGAAGCAAACAGGGAATTGACACGGCGCGAAATAGCAGATACAAATACTCAAATTTTGCAAAGACCTTGATATTCCGAACATCGCAAAAATTAAAACGGGGGCATAAAAGTTCGAAGAGGACAGAAATATATACGCATGTGAGTAATAAAGATTTGAATAAGATAAAAAAAAGTCCCAGGATATGTGTGGAGGTGTGGCATGAGAGGGAACATACAAAATGGTAGGTTTTTAACTTTTATGAGCATCTATCTTTTAGCAAGTATAATGCCTATAATCTTCTTTAATGTATTAGCGCAATCTTCTGAGAATGTAAAAGGAATACCCAATTATACTGACCACTCGCAACTAGGCATAGAAATTTTAGTAGCGCTAATTGCTGCAATTGCGTTATTAAGTGGATATTTAATTCAAAGAAAGAATGAATTAAAATTAAAGATTGCAGAAAAGAAAAAAGCTGCTTATGCAGAATTTTTAAAAGATTTTACAGAAACTGCTGTTGCAATAATGCACGATAAAAAAGTAGATGAAATAGATTCTGATAGACAAAGAATTCTTGCGAGAAATCAATTACTATTATACGCAAATGATGGTGTAATCAAAGCTTATGATAATTGGATAAAATACACTGGTGAAAACCCAGAAAGACACGGTGATGATACTGATGTTGAACTTTTTGGAAAATTGATATTAGAAATTCGGAGAGATATATTAGAAGGAAAAACCAAATTAACAGTTGAAGAGATTAATAATCTTAACCCATTTTATAGAGGATAAATTAAACAGCACTAACAAATGGTAAATGTTCGGGCTTTGCCCAAATGTCAAAACGGACATTTCATTTACTCAGAGCCGTTATATGCCCTTCCTAACCCCGCTAAGGAGACGAAAAAATGAATGAATACGAAACGGTAAGCAAATCCGTTAAAATTGACATAATAGATGGATTAAAGGATAAGCTACCACAGATTTTCGAAGATGGAAAAGTTAATCTTGAAAAACTAAAAGCATTATTAACCGGCGAAATCGTAGAAAAAGAAGATGATAGATTCTACTTCAATTGGGCAGGTAAAAGCAAACTCTTTAAACTTATTCAGGAGCCCGGCTATGGAACTTTGAAACCTGACAAAGAACGGTCTATTGACTTTGATAACACGGAAAACATTGTTATCGTGGGAGAGAATTTAGAGACGCTTAAGTTATTACTAAAACCCTATTTTGGCAAGGTTAAGATGATTTACATTGACCCGCCTTATAACACAGGCAAGGATTTCATTTACCGAGATAATTTCAAAGAACCGTTAAAGGATTATTTAGAGAAGACAGGACAGATAGACACTGAAGGGAGTAAGCTAACTACAAACACAGAAGCAAGCGGGAGGTATCACTCCGATTGGCTCAATTTCATGTATCCAAGGCTATTTCTGGCGAGGAGTTTGTTGAGAAATGATGGTGTCATTTTTGTTTCCATTGATGATAATGAGGTTCATAATTTACGGAAGATAATGGATGAGATTTTTGGGGAGGAGTGTTTCAAGAATTCTATTATCTTTCGGAGAGGGATAAAAAGTGTCCAAGCCCAGTTTGATACCGTTGATTCACTAACAGTGGGGCATGAATACGTAGTGATGTATGCTAAAAGCCCTAAGGCACGGTTCAAAAAGCTCTACATTCCCCTCGAAGAAGCCAAAGAGGGCACTTGGAATAATCACTGGAGGGGTACTGACCGTCCAACTATGCGCTATGAGTTGTTTGGCATCATACCAACAAGTGGACAATGGCGTTGGAGTAAAGAACGAAGCCGGAAAGCCATTGAAAACTATGAGCGGATGTTAAAAGAATTGAAAGTCGAAAAAGATAATATCACGCAGCAACAAATAGACGAATGGTATCAGAAGGAATGCGAAAAAGTGGGCGAAGAAATAGATCTTCTTCGTCTGTCATCTACAGGAAAGCCAGAACATTGTGTTCCTCCTACTGAAACGAAACTCGGAAGTGATCTATGGATGGACCTCAGTCCCAGAGGAAGTGGAGAGGTGCAGGCGATTTTTGGCTGTAAAGTCTTTGATAACCCTAAGCCTGTGGGACTTGTGAAAAGGATGCTTGAATTTATTACAACGCCTAATGAAGATGACATTATCCTCGACTTCTTCGCTGGCTCTGGTACTACGGGACAAGCTGTTTGGGACTTGAACAAAGAAGATGAAGGCAACAGGAGGTTTATCCTCGTTAATTTAGATGAAGAAGTACAGGATGAGAATATTAAAAAAGATTATTCAACTGTTGCGGATATTTGCATAGAAAGATTGAAGAAAGTATCAGAAAAATACAGAAAAGAAGAACAACAGAAACTTATCAATAACGACCATGACTTTAGCTTTAAGGTTTTCAAGCTGGATAAATCCAACTTCAATCTCAAGGACGAGTTCGATATCTCTGAGGGGGAAGATGTAGAAGAACTTAAGAAGAAATACTTAGAGTGGCTTGGTCTGTGGGTTAATGAGCCACTTGTAGGAGAATGGAAACCTGTTGACATTGTTTATGAAATTATGCTAAAGGAAGGATTTGATTTGAACTCAAAGATTGAAGAAATGGAGATCAAGGGAAACAAATTCTTCCATGTCGCAGATGAAAAGCAAGAATTGGAGTTCTACATGTCTTTAGATGAAAAAATAACTGAAGAAGCGATTGAAGAGATAAGAACTCCTGAATACAGAGATAAGGTGTTTGTATTTCTGGATAAAGCCCTGAGTGATAACGACAAAATAAACCTGAGTGCTTTTGTAAGGCTAAAGGTGATTTAAGATGATGAAGTTAAAGTTTGACCCAAAGTTAGATTTTCAAATTGATGCCATTAATTCAGTAGTTGATTTATTCAAAGGACAGGTCAAACAGCCTTTCAACTCTATTTTTCAGGTCGTTCCGAATGTTTTAACCATATCTAAAGAAAAAATCCTTGAGAATTTACAGGAGGTTCAGAAGAAGAATGAATTATCTGTGTCTGAGAACTTAAAATTCCCCGGAGAAGAGAACCTGGAATCCACATACAATTTCACCATCGAGATGGAAACGGGAACAGGCAAAACATACATTTATCTAAGAACAATTCTGGAATTGAATCAAAAATATGGTTTCACAAAGTTCATCATAGTTGTTCCTTCGATAGCTATTAAAGAAGGCGTTTTAAAGACTTTTGAAATTACAAAAGAGCATTTCAGGGTCTTATATGAAAATTTACCCTATACTTATTTCTCCTACAAGTCTGACAACCTGGTGCAAATAAGAATGTTTGCCCAGGATACCAATCTTCAAATTATGGTTATCACAAGAGACGCCTTCAATAAGGACATAAATATTATCCACAATGTCCATGATAGAATGGGCGATAAACCTATTCAGCTTATCAAGCAAACGAATCCCATTGTTATTTTGGACGAACCACAGAAAATAGGTGGTGAGGCATCCCGATGGGGTATTTCGGAACTAAATCCCCTTTTTATCTTGCGATACTCCGCGACCCATAAAGAAGTGTATAATTTGGTTTATAAACTAACTCCGTATGATGCCTACAATCTTGGGCTGGTAAAGAAAATAGAGGTTTTATCTATAACTGAAGAGGGGGACCCAAGTAGTAAGAAGATAATTCTGGAAAGAATAGACTCTACTAAGTCAGGCTTGAGAGCAAAGGTCAAGGTTTTTGTTAAGGAAAAAGGAGGTATAAAATTTAAAATAACGACTTTAAAACATGGAGATAATTTGGCAAGGAAAACCACTAATCCATACTATGAGGGGTTTAGAATTACTGAAATAAACAAAGGAACTGGCTATATCTCATTTTCCAATGGAGTGAAAATATACGAAGGCAAATCTTCGGTAAATGAAGATGAAGTAATCAGGATTATGATGCAAGAAACAATAAGAGAGCATTTAGAAAGAAAGCAGAGATTAAATCCTAAGGGTGTCAAGGTGTTGAGTTTATTTTTCATAAACCGGGTGGACGACTATCTCCTAAAAGATGGATGGTTAAGAAAAATCTTTGAAGAAGAATTTAAAAAGTTAGTCGGGGTAGAATTTCCCGAATTTTTAGACATGGATATTGAGAAAATTCATAAAGGATATTTTTCCAAAATGCGTTCTGCAAAAAGCATTGAGAAAGATGAAGAAGCCTATAATTTGATAATGAAGGAAAAAGAAAGGTTATTATCATTAGACGAACCTGTTGAGTTTATATTCTCTCATTCAGCCTTAAGGGAAGGGTGGGATAACCCCAATGTATTCAATATATGCACTTTATCTTATTCCACATCTGAGATAAAGAAAAGGCAAGAAATTGGTAGAGGATTGAGACTGCCAGTTAACTTGAATGGAGAGCGGATACAAGAGAGAGAAACAAATTTGCTAACCGTAGTTACTAATGAAAGTTATAGGGAATATGTAGAACAATTGCAGACAGAATTTAGAGAAGAGGTTGGAGAAGGGGCGCCGCCTGTAGAAGATAGGGGAAAGCGTAAGAAAATAATAATAAAGAAAGATACTCTCGAAAGTGGGTTATTTGAGAGTTTATGGGAAAAAATCTCCAAAAAGGCGAAGTATGTTATTAACATAGATATAAATGAGTTCGTTAATAAGTGCGTAAAGGGGATAAATGAGATTGAAATAAAAGCTCCCGAGATAAGTATTCAGAAAGTCAGAATAGAGGAAATTGATTACGAAAAATCGAAAGAAGAGTTTATTAGAGTGCGTGCAGAGCGAATCAGGTTAAAAAGAATATTTAATATTGTTAGACACATTGAAAATGAGACGAGCCTTACAAAGTCCACAATTTTGAAGATACTCCGCAAAGCGAATAATCTCCACCTTCTTTTTGAAAATCCTCAAAAATATGCAGAAAATGTTGTCAGAATTATCAAATATAACCTAAAGGAAAGTTCTGTGGAGAATATTGCATACATCGAACTAAATGAATATTTCGATGCCAATTTATTCAATGAGAGTATTCAGACCTATGATAAATATATTGTGCCGCTAAATAACAAGAAAACACTTTATAAAATAGACAGGCTGTCCCCCAATTAATCATCAACACTGACACCTAAAGTTAACTATTGCGTGAACATGTAAAAAGTTCCCTACTTTAGATACCGAATTAGCTACTAACGTCCGAATCATACAGATGATTGGCACATCCCTCTCCAACTTACCCCAGATTACCTTCAAATTGTGAGCGGTACATACCAGATTATGCTCTACCCTAACTTTCTCTATTCCACGTGTCATGAATTCACGAAACTTCATATTCTGCTTTATGTTACCGAAGGGCCATTCAACAGTCTCCTTACGCTTTTTGTACGCCTCTTTACCTGCCTCCGACCGCATTTTAGCTGCCATCCTGCGGCGTTCTCCCTCGTAGCCGTCACTGGTGATTACCCTTATTTTGCCTTCTCCA
>JAUWNY010000055.1 GCA_030612405.1 Candidatus Methanophagales archaeon
AGGTTCCCTCTTTAATGCACGATTTTGTTGCATGGCTAAACGGTAAAGAAGCAAAAGAATTATACACTGTTTTGGTGAGCGGGATTGCACATTACGAATTCGTTCGGATACACCCATTTGTAGATGGTAACGGTAGGACTGCGCGGGCACTGGCAACGTTGATTCTATACCTCCGCGATTTTGACACGAAACGTTTTTTTGCGTTGGATGATTATTATAATGAAGAACGCAGCAGATACTACGCAGCTCTGCAAACTGTTGACCAAGAAACAATAAACATCTCACAATGGTTGGAGTACTTTACGGAAGGCGTCGCAGTAAGTATGGGACGCGTGAAACAAGCGATTTTAGACCTGAGTGTAGGCCTGCGTCTAAAAGAACACAAGGGACAAATATACTTAAACGACAGACAGATAAAGATTCTCAAGTATCTTCAGACTAATCCGAGAGTTACTATCGGCGAGATACAGAAAATGTTCGATAAAAAAATTAGTAGGGCCACTGCGAACCGAGACCTCAAACCACTGTTAGAAAATAAATTGGTGAAAAGGATAGGTAAAGGGAGGGCGATATACTATGAACTGGCATAAAGTAAACAATCGTCAGATTATCGTCAGATTATTGTCAGGTGGTAAAAAAAGGGCAATAATAAGAAGAGGGACAAGAAAAATAAAAATGAAAACACAGAGGCACGGAGACACGGAGGAGGAAGGAAGGACAAAACAAATTAGAGACACAGATTAATGCAGATTAACACAGATGAAAAGGATCAACAAACAAACAACTGTTAAACTAAAATAAATCTGCGTAAATCAGTGTAAATCTGTGTCTTAAATAGAAGGAAGCTATACGTTATATACAATGAAAAAAAACGGAGGAGGTTTGCTGGGCGACATAAGGGTAATGGCAGTGATATTGTGCGTTTTTGCCGCTTTGGTTGTCATCTATGTGTATCCGCCACCGCCTGCGGACGCAGGGATAAACGGCAACCTGAGATATGGTTTAGATTTGGTAGGCGGGAGTTCGTTGCAGTTGAAATTAGAGGGGACCCTGGTCAAGATAAATACAACGTCTGCTAATGAGAGTGAAGTAGTTGAGTTTCTTGAAGAGGAGTTAGATACGGAGGTAACGCCTTACAAAGATGATGGCGGAGCGGTGTATGAGATAAGGAAGAGCGTTACAAAAGAGCAGTTGTCAGAGGTGTTAAGGGGCATTAATGCAGATATAGCAAAGAAACCAAACGGTGAAGACTTCTTTGAGGATTCTATAACTCGGGCGACACGGGATGAAACACGTCGAATAATAGAGACAAAAATAAACATGCTGGGATTAGCGAGCACTACGATAAGAACGGTTGGCGATAACCTCATGATTATAGACCTAGCAGGCATAGATATCCGAACGGCGAGGGACATGGTGGGCAAACCGGGGAAGTTTGAGATACGGATACAGACGAATGGAACGGAAGGGGACATAGCGAAAGGGCAACGGTTAGAAGAGATAGAGAATATCACTGCTCATGTCATGTATGGCAGCGAGGGAATAGAAAGTGTAGGGACAACGCCAACGAGCGAGATAAGGAAATGGCAAGGCGAGGAGTTTGAGGAATGGGGAGCTCCTTTTGCGTTAACAGAGAATGGAGCAACCGCATTAAGGGATTCTGCAGTTGAATTTGATGCGATAAACAACCCTGAGAATCATCAACTTGCAATGCTTCTTGACGATGAAGTGGTGTACAGTGCCCCGATAGCGGACGAAGCATGCAAGAACCTGGAAGAAGGGGTTATTTACCGGTGGACTGCAAACACAGGGCCAGAAGAGGAAGGGAGAAAGAAGGCAAGAGAGTTGATAATACACCTGAAAGCAGGTGCGTTACCGGTAAACGTGGATATAATAGGTTCAGGAGAAGTGCCCGCATATTTAGGAGCGAAATTCAAGAATGGCGCGTTAATAGCGGGCTTGCTTGCTCTTATTTCCGTTACGGGGGTCGTTTTCCTGCGATACCGGGAGCCTAAGATAGTATTGCCGATGTTTTTCGCGCTTTTCAGTGAAGTGATACTGATATTAGGGTTCGCAGCGTTGATACACTGGCAGTTGGATTTGCCGAGCATTGCAGGGATAATAGCGGTAATCGGCACAGGAGTGGACCAGTTAGTGATAATAACGGATGAAGTGCTTTCCGGGGGTCGTTCTTCCACGAAAATGTATCGTAAACGAATAGACTTTGCATTTGGTATAATATTCGTATCTGCGACGACTACTATCGTGGCGATGTCTGCGATTGCTTTTATGGCACTCGGCACATTAAGGGGGTTCGCTATTGTAATCATTGTTGGACTGCTATTCGGGGTTTTTATTACACGACCCGCTTATGCGAGGGTGATAGAAACGATAGTGTAGAGAGAGAAAAATAGAAATACAAACGGGAAGTTATGAATCCATCCGTATATGAAAAAGCATTAAAACTGCTTGAGAACATGGTAAAGGACGCCTTTAAAGATAGTGACGTAAACATAATCCTATTTGGCTCGAGGGCAAGAGGAGACTATACTAAAACTTCGGACATAGACATAGGAATACTTCCCAAGGGCAGGATAAACAAGAAAAAACTCATTCTGCTACGGGAAAAACTGGAGAACTCGAACATACCTTACAAAGTGGACGTGGTTGACCTTTCTCAAACATCCAGCAAATTCAGGGAAAAAGCGCTGAAGGAGGGAAGGGTATGGAAAAGTTAGGAATGAGGATAGAGGTAGCTGAAGAGGCTTTGGAAACGTTGCGAGAGATTCTGGACGAACCTTACTCAGTAATAGTAAGAGATGCCACTATTCAGAGATTTGAATATACCCATGAGATATTCTGGAAACTGGTGAAAGAATATTTGTATAACCATGAGGGAGTTGAGTGCAATTCACCAAAATCGTGCTTTAGAGAGGCTTCAAGCGTTGGGCTCCTGAGCGAGGAACAGACCATTTCGTGCCTTGAGATGACCGATGACAGAAACCTGACTTCGCACACTTATGTGGAAGAAGTTGCTGAAAGCATATACGAAAAAATAAGAGATTACTACGAACTCATGGATACCATATTTGATTACATCAGGAAGAAACTTGATGGAGTTGCCTGAGTGAGAAAATAGTCAAAAATATACATAGTCATTCCAAAAATTATAACCACCAGATTACACAGATTTCCACGAGAGAACAATAATAGAAAATATTTTTCCGTAGGTCATCGGTGATTTTATCCTCGATCAACCGTCATTTCTTGTGTTAATCTCGTGGTTTATTAATTGCAATTTGTTTCTTTTAAAAGAAAAGTTTATGTGCGAAATAATCGGCGTTTTTAACAACGAAAAGTCAACAGAACTCGTAATTACGGGTTTAAACGCGCTGAAGAAGGGCAGGGTGGCAGGCTTCAGAATTAGCACGGAAAATGGCGATTGGAATTCAAAAGACTTGCAAGAATTAAAGCAGGTTGCGAAGGGAGATAGGAGTAGGAATTGTATTGCGTGTTGCTCCTGTGAACCGAGAGCTTCAAGCGAAGATTCAAAAGACAAGCTCGTTGCAGATGCGGAAATTTACAACAAGGGCGAATTAAACGAAAAAGCTTTTCTTTCCGAGAAAAGGGTTGATGCTGCGTATGCATTTGCACATTGGATACGCGAAGGCAATAGCGCTGAGTTGTGCATAGCACGGGACATAATAGGGTTAAAACCTGTTTGCTTCGCACATGCCGATGGATTTGCCTTTGCTTCGGAGAAAAAGGGGTTGGAAGCGATGGGATTTCCGCATGCAATTGTGCTTGACCCGCGAGTGCTGCTAAAATATGACTTACGGGAAGACAGGTTGAGTTTCGAGAAGCGAGATTTTTTTGACATTGAACCCGAGCTAAAAGAGGACAAGGAGAAGCTAAAAGGGGATTTGCTGAACTTGCTGCGAGCGAGTATTTCGAGAAGGATACCCTCACGGTCGGGAGAGAAATTTGGCGTGCTCTTCTCAGGCGGGTTGGATTCTACACTCATCGCTTATTTATGCAAGGATTTGGGTGCTGATTTTGTCTGTTATACGGTGGCGGTAGAGGAGCCGGGAATGAAGGAAGCGGAGGATTTACGATTTGCGGAGCGTTTTGCAGCGGATTTGGGTGTTGAGTTGAAACTAAAGAAGATGCGGGTCAAGGACCTCGAGAAATATGTCAAAGAGGTCGTTCCAGTGATTGAGGATACGGACGTTATGATGACGAGTGTTGCGTTGCCTTTATACGTAGCATGCGAGTTTGCGAAAGAAGATTGCGGCATAAAAACGGTTCTTTACGGCTTGGGCGCGGAGGAGCTATTTGCAGGTTACGAAAGACACAGACGAGTAAAGAAGGAAGATTTAAATAAGGAATGTTTAGCGGGTCTGTTGAGGACACACGAGCGTGACCTTTACCGGGACGAACTGGTAGCAAAAGCACAGGGGATTTCGTTACGAGCACCGTTTCTGGCTCCGGATTTTGTGGATTACGCACTGCGAATACCTGCTTCGTATAAATTGTCTCTCGATAAGACGGAGAACAAGCTGATTTTAAGAGAAATAGCGAGAGACCTTGGACTGGAAGAACTTGCGAGCAGAAAAAAGAGAGCGGTGCAGTACGGCTCGAATTTTCTCAAGGCGATAGAAAAGCTAGCAAAGAAAAAAGGGTTCAGGTATAAGAGAGATTATCTAAGAACTTTTTACCCTTCTCGAAACGCGAAGTTGGGCTGCCTCTTCAGTTCCGGGAAGGACAGTACCTATGCACTCTGGCTCATGCTAAAGGAAGGCTACCCCGTGGAATGTTTAATCACGCTGAAAAGCCAGAATCCCGAATCGTATATGTTCCATACACCTGCGATAGAGCTGGTAGAGCTGCAAGCGGAAGCGATGGGCTTGCCTCTGATTATGAAAGAAACGCAAGGGGAGAAGGAAAAGGAACTGGAGGATTTAAGAGCGGCATTGAGGGAATCGAAGACGAAATACGGGATAGAAGGAGTCATAACAGGTGCTTTACGGAGTAATTACCAGAAGGAACGAATAGAACGAATTGCCGCGGAAGAAAACATCAAGGTGTTCTCGCCGTTATGGCATGTCAATCAGGAAACGGAGATGCGGCTTGTGGTAAATACGTTCGAGCTGATTTTCACGGGTATCAGTGCGTACGGGTTAGACAAGAGCTGGCTTGGCAGGAGGATAACAGAAGAAGACGTTGAGCGATTGGTCGAGTTGGATAAGGAAATAGGAATGAACATTGCAGGAGAAGGTGGCGAATTTGAATCGCTGGTGCTAGATGGACCCGCACAAATGTTCAAGAAAAGGCTTGTTATAGAGGAAAGCGAAATAAGGGAGGAGGACGAGAATACGGCGAGATTAGTGGTGAAAGAGGCGAGGCTGGTGGAGAAGTAGGAAATAGGGACATCCACTGGTAAAAAAACCACGAGATTACACGAGATTAGCACAAGAAAATGATACAGGATACAAGATGCATGATGCAAGTAAAACTCATGCAAAAAGAAGAACGAAAAATCTCGTGAAAATCTGTGGTTAAAACAAATAAAAAATGCAGATACTTTTTGCGAAGCAAAACCAAGCCAAGTTCTTTGATTAAACTTCCTTTTTAAGAAACTTTGATGGTAAAGCTTCTTTCTTTAGAACGAATGTTTTTCACAGCCCACCTATAAAGGATTAAAACTTGTTTGCTAAACCGCTAAACCTCTACTTTAACATCATCTCGGATCTTTGAAGTCGCAACAAATCTTCAGTGCTCAATTTTTCTCCATCTCGGAACCGTTCATAAATCCCCTTCGCACTCTTCCTCGCTTCCACGCGCTCCCGGAATCCTAAATCATCCTTCACTTTTCGCCTCAATCCGTTTATCACATGATTAAAGTCTTTTATGTCCCGGCCATATCTCAGGAAAAGCCGGTGTGCATCATCCGCTTCCTCTTGCGCCTCTAAAAAAAGCCTGTGCGCATCATCAGCCTTCTCCCTTACCCTATCTGCTTCTTTAAACCCATCAACCATCTTATCATGGCATTCGTGAGAAAGTTTCACGTATTTTATCGCATCTTCATGGTATTTATCCGCTTCTTTACGGTATTTCTGCGCATTTCGCAGCAATTCCTTCGACTTTTTGTCCTTCTCCAATTCCTTTTCCATTTTCTCGAATTCCTTCCTCAACTCCGTTATCCTCGCCACTAATTTCCGCTCTTTGTCCTTGCTAAGCACCTCCACCTGCTGTTTCAGCTCTAACTCGTCTATCCTTACCCTGAGCCCTTCAAAAACCTGTATGCTCTTCAAGTCATTCTTCTTCCGCAACTTCTCGACCTTTGAATAAAACGTAGATGCTTTTCTGTTCAATTCGCCTCGTTTTGCCTTATTCTCCTCTATCAGCTCCTCATATTCTTCTCTCTGCTTCTTAAAACCCTTCGCTTTCTCTACTGCCTCTTTTATTCGTCCATTCAACTCGTCCCTTAACCCCGACCATTTGTTCGCTTCGATATTTAACTCGGTCCTTCTTCTCTTATATTCCTCTGCTCTTTTTATTACTTCCGCTCTCCGTTCAACTAATTCCTCAAGCATTCCTGTTTATATCACTTATTCCTATTCTTTATAAATTAAACTTTCTATTTTTTTAGGTGTCAGGTTTGAGGTTTCAGATCTTAGGTTTGAGATTTGCGATACGCACACACGAACGACCACTGGCCTCTTACCACTCGCTACCATACCTCCTCAAACGCTTCTATAAATTTATACGCACCCTTACCCTTACCACCAAAACAATACTGCACACGCTGAAAATCCTTTCTTAACTCCTTTATCTCTTCCTTTATCTTCGTTTCGTCTTCTTCCTCTATCACCACTCTTCTTATAAAAGATGCTATTTCCCTCATCTCCGACTCCTTCATACCTATTCGAGCGAGCTCTTGCACACCAAATCTGATTCCCGATGGATCTTCAGGCGTTTTATCGAACGGCAGCATGTTCTTATTTGTTATTATATTTGCCTTTTCCAATTTCTTTGCAACTGCATCCCCGCCTCCATAGCCACCACGGACGTCAACTGCAATTTGATGCGACTCGGTGAAACCTTTATGCTCGCATAAAACGTTGAATCCTCCCTCGTATAAACCCTGCGCTAATGCCTTTGCATTTGATAGTATCTGCGATGCATACTCCGCGCTAAAATGCTTCATCTCCACTAATGTGACTGCCAGCCCGGCAACGTGATGCAGATGATGGTTGCTCACTGTCCCCGGGAACACGGCTTTGTCTATTTCGTCTTTCAACGTCTCTTTACACAGTATTATCGCACCTTGAGGACCCGGGAATGTTTTATGCGTGCTGCACGTGACAACGTCGGCACCCTCTCTTAGCGGGTCTTGGAACTGCTTACCTGCAATGAGACCCAATACGTGAGAGGCATCGTACACTATCCTTGCATCTACTTCATCCGCGGCCTCCCGCGCCTCCCGAACCGGATGAGGAAAAAGAAATAGACTGCCGCCAAGCAATATTAGCTTTGGCTTCTTTTCTTTTATCCCCTTCACCATCTTATCGGTATCTATGTTCATCTCGTTTTGGTCAAACGGAAGCTCGTCCAGTTTTAAATTCCGTATTGCAGGCACCGAATACCTCGAATGGCTTATATGACCCCCATCAGGCACCGACAGTGCAGCTATTTTATCTCCCGGCAACGTAAGCGCAAAAAGAGCAGCTATATTCGCATTTACACCTGAAATCGGCTTTACATTCACATGCTCCGCTTCGAACAGCTCCTTTGCATACCTTATCGCGAGCGCCTCTACCGTATCTATGTATTTACAACCCTGGTAAAACCGATTCCCAACCTCCCCTTCGGCATATCGGTGTGAAAAGTCCGAAGCCAGGAGCACCCTTACCGTAGGACTTGTGATGTTCTCGCTCGCTATAAGCGGTAATGCATTTTTATACAGTTCGTGATGCTTCCTCACCGCATCTATAATCGTTTCTATCCCCTCTTGCATATTTACCCTATCTCCGTAATTACTCAATATCTTGTGGTCTTATAAATCCTAAACTCGAAATCCTAAATCCTAAACAATACCAAATTACCAAAATCCTAATGACAAAAACTGCGAAGCGTTCTTTGTAAAGGTTTGTTTTGAATTTTGGGTTTAGATATTCTGATTTGTTTAGGATTTGGTGCTTAGAATTTAGGATTTTCCACATCTTATCGGGCATGTTCCTATTCCCCCAATAGTATAGAAAGAACAGCCATTCTCACGGGAACGCCATAGAAAGTCTGAAGGAAATACCTCGCATTTTTCGTTCCGTCCACCGCAGCATCTATTTCATCTACTTTTGGAAGCGGATGCATGATCATCACATCTTCGTTCTCCTTTATAAGGTCGGTGTCTATACGATAAGTCCCGGCAACTTTGCTGTATTCCGCAGGATCTGGAAACCGTTCCTTTTGTATTCTCGTTACGTATAAAACGTTCACTTCCTTTATCACATCCTTTATATCCGTGGATTCGAAAACCTCGGCACCTGCTTCTTTCAGGTCCAACTTTATTTCCTCCGGCATCTTCAATGCTTCCGGCGATACAAAGAATAGTTTCGCATGGTATAACGACAGTGCGTAAGCCAGAGAATGCACCGTCCTTCCATATTTCAAGTCGCCTATCAGCGCAATCCGGAGGTCGTCAAGCAGCCCTTCCCTCTTTATCGTGTACAAATCGAGCAATGTCTGCGTAGGATGCTGTCCTGCACCGTCACCTGCATTTATTACCGGGACGGAAGAGAAAGAAGCAGCCATTCGCGATGCCCCTTCCCGCGGATGCCTGAGCACTATCACGTCACAATAGCCCGACACCGTCCTTATGGTATCTGCTAAATTTTCGCCTTTTGCCACCGAACTTGCTTCTATTGATGACAGATTTATTACCTCACCACCCAACCTCTTCATCGCGGTTTCAAATGAAAACCTTGTCCTGGTGCTGGGTTCGTAGAAGAGGTTGGCAAGTATTTTGCCCTTCAGTAAGTCGCTTTTTCTACCCTTTCCTTCTTTCCCATTCCCGCGGGCATAGACCTCCAACTCCTCTGCTCTACTTAATATGTAATCTATCTCTTCCTTTGAGAACTCACGTGTCGAAATAAGATGCCTCTTGACGAACATAATAACAGTATAAATAAATCGTTAATTAATTAATTAATTAAAAAAAATAAAAATAGGAGAAAAAGACTTGTTTTTCTTGATGTGATTTCACTTTCTCTCCATTCACGCCTTTGTCTTCATTGTTATTTCCATAGAGGAAACGTTCGCTTTATCTCCCCCTTCCGACTCTATCACTTCTGTCCCTATTTTTATGTCCTTTATTTCCACGTTCGGCATGAACTTGTTCTTCGTTACTTCTGCGGTATCCACAGCCCTTGAGATCGCTCTTCCTCTCGCCTTTATCACTACGTCGTCAAAGCCGTTGTTGAACTGCGTCACTACCGCCAGGACATAACTCATCACAGGTTTGTTTCCGACATATATCACGTTGTCTTCTGGCACTTTGCATCACCATTTTGTACATAGTACATTACTATATAAAAAGGCATCTTAGATAATCAGTAAATAGCGGTTTAGAGGTTTAGCATGTTGGTGGCGTAGAATTGTAATTCCGCCTTTTTAGCGCCTTATTCTTTCGCTTATCCAAACCGTCAATCTTCTAAACCTCTAATCCGCCAAACCTCTAATCCCCTCATTTATCTTCCCCCTTACCGTATTTCTCCTCGGGCTCAAACACCTTCTCCCCTACTATCTCCCCGTTTAGCCTCCTGTAAAAGCACGACCGGTATCCGGTATGACATGCCCCGCCGATCTGTTTGACCTTCAACAGCACTGCATCTTCATCACAATCTATCAGAATATCTTTTATTATCTGCTCATTACCCGAAATCTCCCCTTTACGCCACAGTTTTCTCCTGCTCCTGCTCCAGTAGTGCGCCTTCCCCGTCTCTCTGCTAAGCCTCAGCGCCTCTTCGTCCATGTGCGCAAGCATGAGAACCTCACCCGTTTCGTAATCCTGTACTATCGCAGACTTCAATTCCTTTTCTTCTTTCTCCTTCACTTCTTTCCCTCTCCCTTGCCCTTACCTATATCCTTACCTCTTAACGCTTCTATCGTTTCTTTCTGCAGCGTCACAAGCAAATCACCGAATAATCCAAATATGAGGAACTGCACACCTGAAATAACCATCAGAGCGGTAAACACTGTGAGAAGATTATGAGATATGTGTTCCGTACTAAACCAATCTACCACAACGTAAATGCCGGTTAGGATACCAACAGCGATAAACAAGGAGCCGATGACACCGAAATAGAAGGCAGGGTTATGTGTCCTCGCAAGCACGTACAGCGTATACACTATTTTTGTGCCATCGCGGACAAAATTGAGTTTTGACTGCCCTTCCCTTTTTTTATATTCTATAGGAACTTCCTTTATCCGAATGCCCTTCTTTACCGACTCGATTGCCATCTCTGCTTCTATCTCAAACCCCTTCTTCTCGAGATTTATCTTTTTCACGCTGTCTCGCGTAAGTGCTCGATAACCGGATAATATATCATTCAATTTTACGCCATAGCCAAAGCCAAAGACCTTATTCAGCACCCCGTTTCCTATTCTATGCAGTATTGCAAATGCACCGCCATAAGCAAATCGGTTACCGATAACGTGCTCCGCTTCGCCGTTGCGTATTGGGTCAAGTAATTTCCTTACCTCTGAAGGGGAATAAGTCCCATCGCCGTCAATCATCACAATTATTTCGTCTTCTATGACTTCAAAAGCCTGCTTAACTGCAGACCCTTTGCCTTTTCCCTGCTGAACTTCCACCCTTGCTCCTTCTTTCTTTGCTATCTCCCTCGTTGAATCCTCGCTATTTCCATCAATGACAAAGATATTTTCAAACCCTTCGCTTTTAAAACCCCTTATGACTTCACCTATTGCTTTTTCCTCATTCAATGTCGGTATTAAGATGCAGACGTCTTCGTTTTTCATTTATCCTTTCTCGTTATTTATCTGCGTCTCAGCTCTTTTCCTCTTTGCTCAGCACTCTTACGCTGTCGCCTCTAATGGTGATTGGTATCGGGACCATTGCCTCAAGCAATTCAATGGTGATTTCCTCATGCACTTCGTCAACTTTTTTCACCCGCGCATGTTCACCCTTAAACGCCCCGGATATTACTTCTATTATGCTGCCTTCTACCATTCCTGTTACGGAGGGTTTAGGTGTGAGGAAATGCTCCACCTCCTCTAAGCTCAGCTCCCCCTTGATTAACCCTCGTGCGTGGGGGATACCCTGAATTAGTTGCTCTATGGCGTCAGAAAAAGAAGCTTCTATCAGCACATACCCTCTCAGCTCCTCAGGCACTAAAATCGCCTTTATTCCATGCTCACTTTTCTCTTTCTCTTTTATCGTGCTCTCAACTAAATTTGCAACTGCTCGTTCCTGATTAACCGTTGTTTTTACTACGTATACACTATTATCCATGATTATTCAAATCCCCTTGGGCAAAACGGACATCAAAAGATAGATAGAGAATCCAATAATGCCGACCAGTGCCATTGCGGCACCCGCGATTTTAGAAATTTTAAAAAATTCCTCCCTCTTTGGTCGCTTCGCCAACTTCAGTATTCTTACATACTCCTCTAACTTTTTTGATATGTCTTCGACGAGGTTCATTTGCATCGCTTGTGATTGCTATTACTATTGCTCTAATGCACTATTTCAATGCCGTATTTCTCTTTTTTCATTTCCTTCTGTGCATATATTTGCTCGGATTTTACGCCTGTTACAACGAGCAGCGTCTTCAACGTGTTCTTCAGTTCAGGCGTTAACTGCACGCCCCAAACGATTCTTGCCTCGGGGTTCATCATTCGGTATACTTCCTGAAGCGCTCCTTCTGCTTCCTCTACGGTCATGTCTTCTCCACCCGTCACGTTTACCAGTGCGGATTTACCTTCCGACACGTCAACTTCAAGTAATGGAGAGCTTAACGCCCTTCTCACTGCTTCGACTGCTTTGTTCTGACCGTCCGCTTCGCCAAATCCTATCATTGCCATCCCACCATCTTTCATCACCGTGCGCACGTCAGCAAAGTCGAGATTTATAAGACCCGATTTGGTTATCAGCTCGGTTATCCCCTTGACTGCACGCATCAGCACATCATCGGCGACTCGGAACGCATCATTTAACGGCAACCGTGGAACGGTCTCCAATAGCTTGTCATTTGGTATAACGATAAGCGTATCGGTATTTTCACGTAGTGTTTCAAGTCCCATATCAGAATTTTCCCTTCTTACCATGCCCTCCGCGTGAAAGGGCAATGTCACCACACCAATGGTAAGAGCACCCGCCTCTTGCGCCGCTTGTGCGACTACGGGCGCTGAACCAGTCCCTGTACCGCCACCCAATCCGCAGGTTACAAAAACCATATCTGCATCATCCACGATTGATTTTATGTCGTCTTCGTTTTCCCTCGCCGCTTCCTCTCCTAACCTCGGAATGCTTCCCGCGCCAAGCCCTCGCGTTGTCTTCTTCCCTATCAATATTTTTCGCTCCACTTTTGAGTACAGCAAATGTTGTGCATCGGTATTCAGAGCAAACAACTCCGCTCCAAAAATGCCCTCCTCGGTCATCCGCTGTATTGAGTTAGTTCCACTTCCTCCACATCCAATCACCTTTATTACCGTTCTTGCCTTCTCCAACATCTCTTCTAATTCCGCATCCCTCATTGTCTTTGCTTCTTCGCCTTCCAAAACTGCTCCGCTTTCTACTTGTTTCATCTTCTCTCCCCCTTACCCTAATTATATTATATTAATCCCAATAATGTTTTTACAGTTTCTCTTTATTTATTAAATTAAATTAATAAACCTTTTCTTTGGAAAAGAAAAAAAACGTTCCAGACGTTTCTTCGAATGCGGAGGAGGGGATTTGAACCCCCGAACCCCTACGGGACAGCGACCTCAACGCTGCGCCTTTGTCCTCTTGGCAACCTCCGCAACGCTAACAGCTAACAGAAAGCTTTCTCTTTCTATTTTAATTTATTAAAGATATAACATAAAAAATGTGAATATATTACTACATGAAACCGGTTAGGAGAAAACGTAGCAAAATGAAAAGGGCGACAATCGCTCTCTTACTGGGAATAACAGGCATATTACTACTGGTGCAAGTATCGGGAGCGAGTTATGCCTTTGATGGTGTGCCCTATCCCGACAAGCTGGATTTAGTAGCTCATGGCACTTTTAAATGTGGTATATATGTGGGCGAAAGCTATGAGCTGGCCAAACCGCCTTGTACACGAACTTTTGCATTGCCCGAAGATGCTAAAGTCAAGTGGGCGAGACTATATGTGGGTGTTTGGGGCGGTACAGAAAAATACACAGGCTGGGTTCAAATGACACTTAACGGACATGACCTCGGTAAAACGCCGCTCCTTGGCGAGGACGATGACAATCCAAATGTTTATTGTAGTAGTCACGGCGTCTATTGGGTCTTTTATGATGTAGCAGATAAAGCATCTTCGGGGCTTAACACTGCTATAGCGAACACCAACAGGGGTGAACGCGGGAGTAAACTCGATGGCAGGATATACAGTATCATCCTTGTAGCAATCTACGAGGACGAGGATGCACCTGACATTACCTACTGGGTAGCAGACGGCAATCCAAGCATGCATGGTCGCGGCTGGGCAGGAACGATGCCAACAACAAACGATTTCGTTTCGGTAAATTTTAAAGGCGCAATTGACCCCGCAAACGTAGAAAAAGCAAATCTTACGGTAGTGTACCTTGCTGGTAATCTCGGCGAGCCAGACTATTTAGAGTTTAACGGGTATGGTGTAGGCGGGAATGATGTGGCTAACAGCGGCGATGACAAAACGTATGGGGTAGACCTCAAGACGTTTGACGTTACAAAATATATAAATATAGTACTTGACATAATTATTTAGACAATTAGCCTAAATAAATAACATGGACTCATCTAACCCCCTTATCCGGCATATCTCGCTGGAAAAATTGAAACGTCTTATTCGAGAGGAGAAAAACAAGCACATCTTTCAGC
>JAUWNY010000181.1 GCA_030612405.1 Candidatus Methanophagales archaeon
GTATCCACATATCTGGATTCTTTTTGAAAATATCAACTACTCGCGGCGAATACGCAGAAGCGGTAAGCTGAACTGCAATCAAGGTCAGTGATATAACGATGGCAACGATTGCTGCCTGACTCTGAACCAATGCGCTGAGCATGTATCTCGCACTATCGGCATCGGTATGAAAAAGATTAAATTTAGCAAATAGGATAGCACCAACAAAAATAACCAACAAAAGAAGAAAACCGTACACAAAAATACGTGTAGTCCATAGTTTTCTGTTGTAACTCACCCACCAATCATGCACTTTATTCTTGATGGTTTCCACAAACTCAATAAAATCTTCCTTTCTATTTTGCATACAACTTTATTAACAAGTTCCACAATTAATAAACTATGTCAGGCTGCTGGGGCATAACACCAGAAGAGCAGCCCCAATTTAATGAAATAAACAAGCGCGAAAGCCAAGATTGAGAATATAAAAACGTTTTACCAAACTCATCTTCACACCGTTCCTTTTTCCCTTTTTACGTAGCTACCACGCAGGATAGCCGTGTAGCCCCTGTTAATTCGATATTTATTTTATTTTGGGCTTTTCACAGCCAATATTTCCAAGCGCCCCTTCAAAGGCGTTTCTAACGGAAAACGCGCATTTTGGGGGCTGTTCTCGCAATAAATGAACAGATATACCCTCTAAAACGTCTTTAAAACTCATATCCGTGAGATACCACCTCATGTATTGAATGAAATTATAGACCAAACAAAGTATGAAAATATGGCCATAATTACTCTACTTTGTCCTGAAATGGTTTCCTTCAAGCCCCAAATATGATTTCAGCTCTTTGTTAGTCTGCTCTATCTGTGCTCTCTCTTTATATTTCATTAGAGCCGTTTCTAGCTTAGTATTGGGGGACGTAGTGAAGAGTGGGATGAAGTCGTCATAGCCCTCACCGCGTACCGAAAACAGGTTTCCCGCAGTCCATTGCTAAATACACCTTTTGAACGGGTAGATAATATAACTTTTACCCTCTATCGCCCATTGAATTGGTTTAATATTGCTTAATATGTCTTCCTTTCTGAATTTGGTGCCGAATCGGACGACAACGAAATTTGAGTTCAATCGAGTCAGTACTCGTACACACGCTTTCCTCGCTTCTCTCATGAGTTCGCCCGATTTTAAACCGCCATCGATGATAATCCAATCCCCTTTTTTATTTTACCCGTTTTTATCGCTTTTGCTATCTCTTGCGGCTTAGTAAGATGTCGTTTGTTGTGATTGACGATCCTGAAGTCGACGATGTAGTTCAAGCCTTTATATCGCTCTACTGTGAATAAAACATCCTGTAGTAGCTCATAACGCCCAACAATGTAATTTTTAATCTTCTTTGCGCCATAAACCGTCTTTCCTTCCCTTTTCAGATACGTAGCATCGCAGACTTTTGTATTGCTCGAGGAATACGAAAGGAAGTCTTCTAAGGATATTACACCCTTAATATAGAATTTCCCCAGCTCCTTTATCTGATCGTAGTGAAATGAAGTGGATAAATTCAAAATCCCCCACTTCCTAGCGGCTCTTATCGAGAGCTGCGGCGCTTCCAACTTCGCACTTACTAACTCTGACAGGCTTTTGTACAACGCTGTGTTGGTCTGTAACGGGTTTAGAAAGTCCTATATTACTTTTAGTGCTTCCACATTAATCCATCTCCTCACCTCAATACCCCCAAACCCCAATACACCCAAACCTCAAACCACGCTCCGAACAAGAGCAATGCTAAAATTACTACGGTAAACAAAATAAATTCTTTCTTGTTTTCTTTAAATAAAATAAAATTAAGGAAGATAGAGTCGAGAAGTAAGGAGGAACAAAAATGGAAGAGAAAAGAGATTTTGGCGATTTGAAGAGAGAAGTGATAGAAGCCGGGAAGTGTGCGCTTTGTGGTGGCTGTGTCGCTACGTGTAGATTGCTCGATTACGGGTATCTCAGCATAGACTTTTCTGAAGAAAGACCGGTGATAAGAGAAGGACAGCAGTGCCCACCGGATTGTGGATACTGCTATTACCAATCCCCGCGGGTAGAGAAACCGGAGTTGAGGGAAGGACTTGAGGAGATGTACGAAGTTGTCAGTACAGACGAGGAGATAAGAAAGGCTTGTCAGGATGGAGGTGCGGTTACTTCGCTATTAGCATCTGCACTTGCAGATGCGGTAGTAGAGGGCTGTATAACAGTTGCGGATAAAGGAGAATGGAAGCCAGAGGTGCGAGTTGCGATGGATAAACCGGGATTGATAAAGAGTGCAGGCAGCAAATATACACCTGCGGCAACGCTTACCGGTATAGCAGATGCCCTTTTGGACGCCGGATTGTGGAGTATCGCCCTGGTGGGGACGCCGTGCCAGATGGCAGCGTATGAGAAAATGCTCGTTGTAGGACGGAATACGCACAATGCGCATAATTTCTCGTCTAATGTGAGGTTAAGAATAGGACTGTTTTGCATGGGCAGTTATTCGTATGATAAACTAATGAAGGAATATCTTGAACGCAAGCGTGGTATAAATATAAGAGAGATAACAAAATTGAACATTAGCGAGGATGTTTTACACGTGTATGCAGGTGATAAGGAGCGGTTAAGTGCAGGAATTGAGGAGGTAGAGGATTATAAGCGAGATGGATGCAAGGTCTGTGAAGATTTTATCGGGCTGTTTTCAGACATAAGTGTTGGAAATGTCGGTTCGCCTGAGGGTAAATCATCGGTTATAGTTCATACTGATTTTGGTAAGGATGTATTTGAAAGCGCATTGCAGTGGGGATTTATAGAAGCAAAGCCAATGGACAAGTCTGGTGCGGATTTGATACACAGGTTAATGAAAGAGAAGAAGGAAGCAGGGATTGCAGAGATGGGGAGGAGGAAGAAGAAGTTGATGGAACAGATGAAGTAACAAGAAAACAGAAAATAAATTGTGGACACAGATTAACGCAAACCTTTCTTTCAAAAAGAAAGCTTTACCAAAGAAATTTGTTTTTCTTTTAGTACAGGTTTTCTTTTTTGAAAAAGAAAAAGTGTTGCGTAAATCCGTGTAAATCTGTGTCTCAAATAGAATGAAGTTATATTTTATATACAAAAACAAAAAGGGAAAGGTGAAAAAAGGATGAAGATATGCGTAACTGCAACGGCAGGAAATTTGAATGCACAGGTAGACCCGAGGTTTGGAAGGTGCCAATACTTCGTGTTCGTTGATTCTGACACGATGGCGTTCGAA
>JAUWNY010000065.1 GCA_030612405.1 Candidatus Methanophagales archaeon
TTTACTCGGCTGGTTTGCAAAAGAGCAGGGGCTGATTATCTTTCTTGCGATAGTGCCGCATGGGATGTTTGAGATACCCGCTTTTTTGCTCTCCGCGTCAATTGGCTTGAGACTGGGGCGCGAGGTTTTGAAACGGAAAGGAGATATAGACTTAAAAAAGGAATTGAGGAATGGTTTGAGGGTGTTCCTCATTCTGATATTGCCACTTCTCTTTATTGCCGCTCTTATTGAATCTGCTTTGATTGTTGCAACACTTTTTCTTTTTTAAAAAAAGAAAACCTGTGCTAAAGGAAAAAAAGGTTTAAAATGCGAATTCGAGACGGCGTGTACGGGTATAATGAGAAAGGATTGTTTGATGCAAACACGTATGTGATAAAGGACGAACTCACGGTTCTCATAGACCCGGGATTCGAGATTTATCTCGGACTGCGACTCGAAGAAATGGAGGAAGACGGGATTAGTGCAGAGGATATTGATTTGATAATGCTCACGCATCTTCATCCTGACCACTGTAACGCAACCGCAGCGCTTAAGGATATATCAGGCGCAAAAGTTGCACTACATCCATCACAAACAGAATATCTTGATATTATGCTTGAAGAAGTTTCGAGGGTTCTTGGCGTTGGCACAGGACCTAAATTCGTGGTGGATTTGGTGCTTGACGAGAATCTGAGTATAGGGGACACCGAGTTGAGGATAGTGCATACGCCGGGGCATTCCCCGGGAAGCGTTTGTTTTTACGTTTCGGCTGAAAAGATTCTGATATGCGGTGATTTGGTGTTCGAGAAAAGCGTGGGAAGAACAGATTTGCCGTTTGGTAACAAAGAGGAGCTGGAAAAAAGCATCAACATGATTTCCGCGTTGGATACGGAACTTTTGCTGCCGGGGCATGGAGCATTAATAGAAGGAAGAAGCAACGTCGAAAGGAATTACGAATTTATAAAAGAACGCTATCTCAAACCTTCTTTCTAAAGAAAGAAGCTTTACCAAGAAAGGATTATTTTTGCTTCGCAAAAATTTACCTCTTCTTCTGAAATCAGCAGCTTTGCATCCACCTCTTCCACTAATTCAACCTCTAAATCACCTCCCTCAACCTCTATCCACTCTCCCTCCGGCAACTTCTCAAAATCTTCCATTGATTTTATTCTCACTTTGTTCATCATACTTTATTTCACTTTCTTTTTATACTATAAAACCTTTTTACAAAAAGAAAACATTAAGAAAATTATGACATTTTTCAGTCCATTTGCTCACGCTTTCTTTATCAAAGAAAGTTTGGTGCTTGAAGCAATAGGGAGGGTAGTAATAATCTTTGCAATAGCATTTGTGGTTCTCTTAGCATTAGCACTCCTCTTCTGCTCCTTTACACTACACACGAAAAAAATAATATTTCCTAATTTCGTGTTGTTCATAATAAGTTTGCTTTACGAGCCGTTACGCAGGCTGCTTTCCTTCTTTCGTGTTGACCCAGCTCTGATAGACCGCGTATCAGTAGAGATAAGAAATGCACTTAACTATCCCGATTTCGCCGCTACGAGCATGGAAGAGCGTGTTTTACTCCTGCCGCAGTGCATACGAAGCGCGGAATGCCCCGCTAAACTGAACTCGGTAGACGGTATCCAGTGTATGGAATGTGGTAAATGCGTGATTGCGGAACTAAGCGCCATTTGTAAGGAGCTTGGCATCAGAATGTACATATCGCCTGGTGGGACGTTTACAGGAAGGATTCTCATGCACTGCAGACCAAAAGCAAAAGCGGTAGTGGGTATTGCTTGCTACCCTAATCTGTACGAAGGGATGTTAAACGCAAAGCTCATGGGCATACCAGCGCAAGGCGTGCCTCTAACAACTTTGGGATGTGTCAATACCACCGTTGACTATGAAGAAATAATAGATAAATGCAAAATGCAAATTACAAAATCAAAATGAACGGTCTAATCCCGGCTTCGGTGTATGTAATAGTAGGAGAAATTTTTATCGTCCTTGTTATATTAGCGGCAGCGCTAATTTTGACTGCCGTAAGCTTAGCTATCTATAAACGGGACATGTTCCCACGATTCACGCTCTTTGTGCTCAACCTATTTTACCAACCCTCCAAGCTATTCCTCGGTTACTTCCACATAAATCCTATAATCGTGGATGAGATAGGCATTGCACTGCTGAATTCCATATACAAAGATGCGTATGGAAATACACCGATGGATAAGAGATTATTGTTCCTGCCCCAGTGCCTTCGCAACCTCGAATGTCCGGCGAAGACGTCGCCGCAAGAAGGAATAATATGCAAAGAATGTGGTAGATGCGAGATTGCAGAGATTAAAAGGATGTGTGATGAACATGGGATAAATATTTGTATCGCTCCTGGCGGCGAGTTTGTTAAGCGTGCAGTAAGGGACAAAAAGCCTATGGCTGCAATGGGTGTTGCATGTCAGCATGACCTTTACGAAACAATGAGATACGTTACTTCAAAGGGAGTTCCAATGATTGGCGTGGTGCTTTTAAAGACCGGGTGCGTGATGACGGAAGTGAACTGGGGAGATGTGAGAGAAATGTTGTTTTACAGTGGTTGATATAAAATGCAGCGGTATGACGTGATAATCATAGGTGCTGGTCCGTCCGGCGCGATAGCAAGTAAAACTTGTGCAGAGAAAGGCCTTAGTACTCTACTTTTGGAGAAGGAAGGGCTACCCCGGTTTAAACTCTGTGGTGGTGCAGTATCAATGAGTGCGCTATCACACGTAGATTTTGGAATTGAACGAGATTTGATAGAGCGAGAAGGCTATGGTGAACGAGTTCATTTTAAAAACCGTCAAATTGAAGTAAGAAGGAAATCACGGATGGCGATACTCGTATCTCGAGATAAATTCGATGTGTTCCTCGTTTCAAAAGCAGTTGATGCCGGTGTTGAGCTTCATGACATTGAAAAAGCGCGATCTCTAAACCAGAAACAGTCAGCGATAGTTGTAGAAACCAATAAGGGGGAGTACAATGCAAAGGTAGTTATCGGAGCTGATGGCGTTAATAGTATCGTTTCAAGGTACGTTCGAGAACCTTATAAGCCAGAGGAGTTGGGGCTTTGTATTGCCGCGGAGATTCCGGCTAGTAATGCGGAAGTTGATGAGTACATAGAGAATGCCGTTGATATTCATTATGGTATCGCTAAATTTGGTTATGGGTGGGTTTTTCCTAAAGAGAAGCATTTTTCTGTTGGTGTGGGTGGAAACCTTTCCAGCATGAAGAACTCACGGAATATATTTATGATTTTCCTTAAGAAGTTAGGATTTAGCACCGATGTCATTACGCATGCACATCTAATTCCTTCAGGCGGCTACGAAAGAGAGGTATGCTCGGATAGAATAATTTTGGTTGGCGATGCTGCAGGATTTGTCGACCCTTTCTATGGTGAAGGAATCAAATATGCTTTTATCTCAGGTAAATTAGCAGCAGAGCGAGTTGCAGAATCATACGAGAATGACGATTTCTCAAAATCGGCATTAGATTCCTATAAAACATTGTGCCGTACAATGTTTGGAGAGAATTTAAAATATTCGTTAAGATTGACCAGGTTGATGAATAAATATCCAAATATCTTCTTTCGGCTTCTTTCGTCCGATAAAAAGGTTTTAGATAAAGGGCTTGAGGTTTCTGCAGAGAGAATGGAATATAAAGAATATTTGAGATGGCTCATTCCACGAGTGCCGTACTTCATGCTGAAAGCACTGCTGCCGTTCTAATAAATTAACCGCAGAGTTCACAGAGGGCGCAGAGGATAGCGGTTTGGAGGTTTAGCTAACGAGCTGAAACGCTAATAAACTAAACCTCTAATTCCGCGTTCTCTGCGGTGAATAATTATGGAAAGTCATCTATTTCGTCGTTCGTTTTGGAACGTTGCACCCACCTCCGATATTCTGCTCTCTCGTACTTCTCCGAACTCCTTCAGTGCTTCACTATCGCCAATAACAAAAACCGTATCACCTATCATCGCGGCACTTGCAACGCTCCCTTCTGCCTCCACAGCCTCTATCGCATCGCGGCATTTATCACTTATTAATTCGCTGTGTAGCGAAAATTTTCTTGACACACGCATAAAATTATCTAAACTCGGTTTCCTGACCAGCTCTTTCATTGCTTCCCTACCCGCGTTGTTTATTTGCCTTTTCATCGCATCATCCACCAAAACGGCTCTTGTGGCTCTCGTTCCAAACACGACATAGCTTATTTTCTGTTGCTCGTGCGGTATCGTATCAATAATGCCTACACCCGGCGGACCCGGTTTCTTTCTTATTACTACGCCACCGTAGGTCTCGGCAATCACATCGCCCAGACCCGTGTTGTTTTCCACTTCTGCAAGATGAGCGATTTGCGCCACCTCGGTTACGGTCATATCAAGCGATAAGAGCCGGTTTAATGCGAGTGCCGTACTGAGCGCACCCGCACCGCTTGCACCAAGCCCTGCGCCAATCGGCACATCAAACTCCGTTGACACGATGACATTAACAGCGTGTTTATGCTCATACTTTCCTGCTAAAGTATCCACAACGTATTTGGTGGTATTTGCCTCTTCTTCCACGCCATTTATTTTTATTTCTATTTCTGCCTTTGTTCCCTTTTGATGGAAATCGTTATCAAGAGAAGCTTCGGTCACACAGCCCTTTTCTAATACGATTCCTCCTCCCACCGAGCCTTTATACAAGGGATTTCTGTCGTCCCGTATCTCAAAGAAGCCGGTTATATGCGAAGGTGAATATGAATATGAATATGATTTTGTTTTCCTCGTATTCCCCATTTTTCCCTTTTGTTTTATAAAGTTAGAGAGCAGTAATAATTATTGGTGGAGTAGAGTAGAGTAGAAAAGGAAATAAAAATGGCAGAGAGAATTTGTAGTAGGGTGGGGAGAAAATGCAATCCTGAGGTGTTGGAGACGGTGATAGAGATAGCAGTGGGGATAGCAAGGCAAAGTATAAACAAGACAAGGAAGGGCACGCTGTTTGTGGTGGGAGACGAAGATAAAGTGTTAGAGAAATCAAAGCCGCTGATTTTAGACCCTCTTGCTAATTATCCGAAGGAGATGAAAGACATAAGGGAGGCAGATATACAGGGAACGATAAAGGAGCTGGCGAAGCTGGATGGCGCTTTTGTCGTTAGCGGTGATGGATACGTTCTTTCGGCAGCAAGACACATTGAAGCAAGCTCCCGGAATATAGACCTCCCAATGGGGTTTGGCAGCAGGCACATGGCTGCCGCTTCTATCTCTAAGGAAACAGATGCGGTGGCGGTAGTGGTATCAGATAATGACGAAGTGGTACGAGTATTTGACGATGGCGAGTTGATCGGAGAGATAATATCGGGGGTATGGGATTTGGAGAAAATCAAGCCGCATATACGAGGCGAATATGAGAAGATAGTAGAAAAGGACTTGAATTTGTCGATGCTGGTAAAGAGGACATAAAAAGTTGTAGTTCTATGGATAGATTAGGTGTGAGGTTTGAGGTATACGGGAACTCCCAATAAATAGTTTACCTGAGGAGTGATTTCGATAATTGTTGTAGACACCGATTTACACAGATGCTACATTAAATCTGTGTTAATCCGCGTTAATCTGTGTCTAAAAAATCGGTGGAATGTTTATATAGAAAAAAAATCTATTCGGAATTACCATGTTATTCAGCGAACTCCTGCATCAGCACCCGTTCCCGGTAACTGTAACTATAGCTGCGCTTATAATATTGATAGCTTTTTCGCTCGTGCTTTATGCTTACGTAAAACGCAAAATAAACACTTCCGCGCTTATCGGAACGCTCATACTGGGTGCGATAATCCTGTTAGCGCTGGGACCACGGTTTGGCTGCGCAGGGGTGCTTGTATTGCTCGTGTTCTTCCTGTCCGGTAATTTAGTCACGAAATACAAATACGACAGAAAAGCAGAACTTGGCGTTGCCGAGGGAAACAAGGGCATGCGAAACATAAATAACGTGCTTGGCAATGGCCTGTCACCTGTGATTTTCGCGCTGCTCTATGCTATTTCCAGCCAGAGTCAAAGCCAAAGCGGTAACACGATTTTATTGCTCGGGTTCTCCGGCGCGGTTGCTACCGCTTGCGCAGACACGTTTTCAACGGAAATCGGGCAGGCAGAGGGCAATCCGAAGCTGATTACAACGCTTAAAAAAGTGCCTGTGGGCACGAACGGTGGTGTTAGTTTACCGGGTCTTGGTGCATCTATGCTCGGCTCAGGTTTGATTTCACTTGTCACGCTTGCGTTTTGGTTTGGCGTTCAAAAGTCATCAAGAACCGTCTTATTGCTCACCTGCATTTGTCTCCTGTCGGGGTTCTTAGGCGGTATCGTGGACAGCTTCCTCGGCGCGACAGTGGAAGACAGAAAGCCACTTAAATTGAATAAACATCACGTGAATATCATAGCTACGCTATTCGGGGGTATTTTTGCAATTTTATTGGGCTATTTTTTTGGATTACAAACACAGTAATTGTATAGCTCTGCAAGAAATTAGAAGAAAAAAATGAAAGGTTGCGAAAGTTATTTATATACTTTCATCAGTCAATAAAAATGGGTATCGAAAAACAAAACCTCTTGATATAGATGGCATAAAGGTTAAAGAAGGCGATAAAAACGGAAAAAAAAGAAGGTGTAGTTATGAAAAGGATAAAAGTAGTATCCGTGGTGATAGCTTTGCTACTGGCAGCCATTATTAGCGGCTGTATTGTGTATGAAGAAGTTTCTCCAGACGAAGAGACCGGTAAAAAAGTGCTCCTTATCTTCAGTTACCACCCCGAGTATCCCTGGGTGATAGAAGAGACAAGAGGGGTAGAAGACATTTTTAAAGACAAAGGTGTAGAGATCGAGAAGTTCTATCTGGATACCAAAAGGAAGACCAGCGCGGAGTGGAAGAAGAAAGTGTCAGAAGATGCCGTGCTGAAAATCGAGGAGTTCAAACCAGATCTTGTAATTGTGTTTGATGACAATGCTTGCGAACTTGTGGCGATGAAATACGCTGGTAAAACCCTTCCATTTGTTTTCTGTGGTATGAACGGTGACCCTGAAGACTACGGATTTCCCGCCGAAAATATAGCCGGTGTGGTTGAAAGACAGCATATCAACGGAACAATTGACCTTCTCAAACAGCTTGTGCCTGATGTTAAAAAAGTTGCGATAATAACTGACAACAGCCCTACTTCACACGGGTTTGTAACCAGAATAGAGAAAACGACATTGCCAGTTGAGATTTCTGAATGCTACTCCACAGACGATTTTGATGCCTGGAAAGCAAAAGTAAAAGAACTCCAGCCCGAGGTAGATGCAATCGGGCTATTTGTGTATCACACCATTAAAGACCCGGCGAAAGAGGGAGAGGTAAGTCTGCCTCCCGAGGACGTGTTGAGCTGGACACTGAAGAATAACAAGCTTCCTGAGTTTGCTTTCTTTGACTTCACGGTAAAGGATGGAGCTTTGTGTGGAGTCACTCTGTCTGGCTACGAACAGGGTAAAGCTGCGGCTGAAATTGCTATCGAGATATTAGATGGAAAGAAACCTGTGGATATTCCTATCAAGTGTCCTGAAAAGGGGAATCCAATTGTCAATAAAATAAGGGCAGAGGAGTTGAATATAACGGTTCCAACGGACATTGTTAAGGAGGTAGAACTAATAGATAATAGATAGTGGAGATTGGGAGAAAGGATAAATGAGAAAAACAACAAAAATAGCGTTAACTCTGGTATTGGTAGCGGTGTTATTAGTCGTAGTATCTTCATTCTTTTGGGTAGAAAGAGAGCCTGAGTTAAAGGTGGCTGTCCTCCACATTGGTCCCATAGGGGACTATGGCTGGACCTATGAAGGGCACTCAGGGGCTCAAAAAATAGCTGAAACATTGCCCTATGTCGAACTCTCAGAGAGGGAGGAGGCTTGTGGCCCCGATGCTCCACAGATAATGAGGGAATATGCTGAGGCAGGAAACAAAGTAATCTTCTGTCACAGTTACAATTTCGGTGAATATATCGAGCAGGTAGCTCCAAACTATCCCGATGTCATATTCATGTGGGGGGCGGGAGTTGAGAAAAGGGCTCCTAATGCAGGTATATATTTTGGGAGAATGTATGAAGCCAGATTCTTGACGGGAATAGTCGCTGGTGCCATGACCGAGACAAACAAGATCGGCTATGCCGCAGCTCTTCCAACATCTGAAGTGGTAAGGGGTATTGATGCTTTTGCCCGTGGGGTTGCCTCTGTTAATCCTGACGCCAAGGTCTATGTAGAGTGGATAGGCGAATGGTATAATCCACCAAAGGAGAAAGAAGTAACTTTATCCCTTATTGACAAGGGATGCGACGTTATCACCCACCACTCTGATTCTTATGCCCCAGAGGAGGCAGCAGAAGAAAGGGGTGTCAGCTACATAAGTTTTGGCTCAGATATGAGGAGATTTGCCCCACATGTATTTCTAACGGGCACTGTTTGGAACTGGGGTCCCATCATGACAAATATAGTGAAGGCAGTGCATGAGGGAACATGGGACGAACATCCTGGGCAGGATTGGTGGTATGGACTGGCTGAAGGAGGGGTACAACTCGCCCCATTTAGTGATTTAGTTCCTGGGGATGTGAGGGAGATGGTTGAAGAGAAAGAGCAGGAGATTATCGTGGGAGAATTCGAGATATTTCCCGGGATGACCGATGAGGAGCTAAGGGAAATTTACTACCTAGAACCGAACGTGGTGGGCGAGCTTCTAATCAGTGTTAACGCCGGTCAAGAGTTTGTTATAGCTCTGGATGAAAATCCCTCGACTGGCTATAGCTGGCAAGAGGAGTTTGATGACAGCTTCCTTGAATTGGTTGCAGACAAATACGAACCTCCTCCGGAACCAAAGGAAGGTGAACCACCCATAGTAGGCGCTCCGGGCACGCGGATTTTTGCGTTTAAAGCGTTGAAAGAGGGGCAAACCGAAATAACGACGATACTCAAGAGACCTTGGGAAGAGGAGTTTGTAGAGAGCAGGATGTTCACTGTCAACATAGAAAAGGCGGAAAAATAATGGAAGGTGGATTATGCTTATAAAAGAAGCCATTTATTATTCCACCAAATACAAAGCAATATATCCAAAACCTCATGTCCTCTAAAATCTTGTCTGTATCCTCTTTCGCCTCTATTTCCCCTATCTCATCGAGCAATTTGCTGAAGGTTCTGCTAATTGTTAGCCTCACTTGCGCTTTTTCAGGTAAATCCAATTTTTCCATGGGCTTTAAAACGCCCTCATTATATATCGCCATTACCTTTGACTTTCCCCCATACTCAACTCATCACCAAGACTAATTTTATCTTTGCACATAAAAATATTTTTTAAATATAAATACTATTTAGATGCGTTTCGTATAAGCGGGATTATACATCACATTGGAACAACGTAACATGTCAATCCAGATAAAGAACGTACTGGTGGAAGGAAAAGAGAGAAACATCTACATCGAGGGAAACGTGATAGAAGAGATTAGCGAAGGTAAAAGCAGTAAAGCGGCGGAATTTGTGATAGAAGGTAAAGGAAAAGCAGCGATTCCCGGATTGTTTAATGCACACACACATGCAGCGATGACGTTACTGCGTGGATATGCAGACGATATGCCGCTTCAGGAATGGCTCACGACAAAGATATGGCCAACAGAAGCGAAGCTGACGGAAGATGACGTTTATTGGGGCACGAAACTCGCGTGTTTGGAGATGATAAAATCAGGCACCGTTTTCTTTAACGATATGTACTGGCACGGGAGAGGCAGTGCAAGGGCGGTTTCGGAAACGGGAATAAGAGCGGCGTTATCCGCGGTTTTCATTGACGGTTTTGATGACGATAGGGCAAAGGAGCAGAGAAGAAGGAATGAAGGTTTATACGCGGAAAGCAAAAAACTGCCGGAAAGAATCATTTTTGCGCTCGGACCGCATGCAATCTACACGGTTTCGGAACAAAGTCTCTGCTGGGTGCGCGATTTTGCAGATAAACACGACCTGCTGGTTCATATACACGTATCCGAGACAGATGAGGAGGTTGAAGCGTGCATAAAAAGGTATGCGATGCGTCCCGTGGAATTTCTCGATAGCATTGACTTTTTAAGCCCGAGAACGATTGCATGCCATTGCGTTCATCTGAGCAGAAAAGAGATGGAACTGTTAAAAAAGAACGACGTGAAGATAGTGCATAATCCGGTGTCGAACATGAAATTATCCGCCGGGAGGATGCCCTACGAGGAACTGAAAAAGACCGGGTTGTACGCTAATATTGCGCTGGGAACCGACGGCTGCGCTTCTAACAACAACCTTGACATGTTCGAGGAGATGAAGATAGCGTCTTTGTTTCAGAAGGCGTTCGGCAGCCCAACGAGCATGCCTGCTAATGAGACTTTTGAACTCGCAACGCGTAACGCGGCAAAAATGTTCAGGCTGAATTCCGGTGTGCTTGAAGCGGGTAAATTGGCTGACGTTGTGCTGCTGGACTTGAAACACGCGGAACTTACGCCGAATCATAATTTAACCTCAAATATTGTCTATTCTGCGAATGGCAGTTGCGTTGACACCGTGATATGTGACGGAAAGATTTTAATGGCGGGTAGGAAGGTAGAAGGAGAGGAGGAAATAATGGAGAGGGCGAAAGAGGTTGCTTATGAACTCGTGAAGCGGGGGCAGAGAGAAATATAAAATAAATTGTAGACACAGATTAACGCAGATTAACACGGATGAAACGAACAAGAAACCCTTTCTTAGAACGAAAAGCTTTACCAACAACTTTTTTACCTTCGGCAAAAACCTTGACTAAATACATTCTCTTTGTTTTTCTTTTAGCACAGGTTTTCTTTTTGTAAAAAAGAAAAAGTGTTGTGTAATCTTGTGGTTTATTTTTCGGGATGACTCTATATTTAAATCTTCACTATCTGCGCATGCGGCACGCCAGCCACGAAAATCACATTGTTCTCTTCGATAAAACCGTTGTCCAATGCGCATTTTACCGCTCGTTCGCCTACTAAATTCGCTATGGTTGCGTGTTTCAAAGAACGTACAACTTCGTTTTCGGTTGCTTCTTCGCCTTTATAAAAACTTTCTGTAATCTTGAGCACAAGCTCATTATCTTCAAAACTTTTACCTATTAGTTCCGTATCACACACAGCCACCATTATGCCCGAGCCTAACTCGTACTTCTTTATGTATATCTTTTTTTGGGTGTTCATAATAAAATAAATAGAAAATTAATTGCAAGAATAAAAATGAAAGAACAATCAAAACAAAAATTGCGAGAACTCGTTGAGCGATTCCGGTACAATCTTGACGTTTATAAAAAGTCGGCATATAACGAAGCGCAGGTAAGGCGGGAATTTATTGACCCTCTCTTTGAAGCTCTGGGCTGGGACGTGAGCAATAAACAGGGGTTTGCAGAGCAATACAAGGAAGTTGTTCTTGAAGACACGATAAAAGTCGGGCGTTCGACACGAGCACCGGATTACAGTTTCAGGATTGGTGGACAAAGGAAGTTCTTTGTCGAAGCGAAGAAACCTGCGGTGAACATAAAAGAGGACGTCAGCCCGGCATATCAACTGAGGCGGTATGCGTGGAGTGCGAAACTGCCGTTGTCGGTGGTAACGGATTTCGAGGAGTTCTCGGTTTTCGACTGCCGAATCAAGCCCAATCCAAACGACAAACCCGGCGTAGGAAGGATTGCATATTATACGTTTGAGGAATATCTCGACAGCGATACGTTTGATGCGATATACGATGTATTTTCAAAAGAAGCGGTGCTCAAAGGGGGTTTTGATAAGTACGCAGAATCAACAAAGGGTAAGAAAGGCACTGCGGAAGTAGATAGCGAAATTCTGAAGGAGATAGAAAGCTGGCGAGAACTGCTGGCTAAAAATATCGCACTCAGAAATCCAGACGTGTCCATTTACGAATTGAACTATGCGGTGCAGAAAATCATTGATAGGATAATTTTCCTGCGGATTTGCGAAGACCGAGGCATCGAACCGTATGGACAGCTGCAAACAAAAGCGGAATCCGGTGACGTGTACACGCATTTGCTGAACCATTTCAAATTAGCGGAATCCAAATATGACAGTGGAATATTTGATTTTGATACTGATAGGATAACGCCTGCGTTGAAGATTGACGACCGCTTATTGAAGACGATTATTCAGAGTCTATATTATCCGAAATCGCCTTATGAATTTTCGGTGCTCGGCGTAGAGATTTTAGGGAACGGGTACGAGCAGTTTTTAGGTAAGGTCATCCGGCTGACCGCAGGGCATCAGGCGAAGGTGGAGACGAAGCCAGAGGTTAAAAAGGCGGGTGGCGTGTATTACACGCCTCAGTACATTGTGGATTACATTGTGAAGAACACGGTGGGTAAATTAGTTGAGGGGAAGGGGAAGGCGCCGGAAGAGATTGCGGCGATAAAAATTCTGGATCCGGCGTGTGGTTCCGGAAGTTTTCTTATTGGTGCGTACACGTATTTGCTGCGGTATCATCTGGACTGGGACGTGAATAACGAGCCGAAGAAGCATAAAGAGGCGGTGTTTCAGGTTCACGAGGACGAGTGGTATTTGACCACGGCAGAGAAGAAGCGGATTCTTTTGAATAATATCTTTGGCGTTGATATTGACCCGCAAGCGGTAGAGGAAACGAAATTGAGTATGCTGTTGAATGTGCTGGAGCACGAGAGCCGCGAGAGCATAGACCAGCAGGTGAAGTTGGGGCTGGTGGGTGTGATTCCGAATCTTGAGGATAATGTTAAGTGCGGGATTTCGTTTATTGGACCGGATTTTTACGATGCTGGGCAGAAGGAAACGCTGTTTGACGAAGCGGAGATGAGGCGAGTTAAT
>JAUWNY010000067.1 GCA_030612405.1 Candidatus Methanophagales archaeon
AGATTTTATACAAACTTTAGAGACGACTGGATCATCCAATGAATTGGTCTATACATTACAATCCATTTTAGGTGTAGAGGCGGATATGGAGGCGGTTTGCTTATGTTGAAAAAATCCAAGCCTATCTTGACGGCATGGGTAGATTGCATTCCAAAGCGTATATTTTTGATTATCCCGAAGGTCATCACGATAAAGGCAATGCCATAATAGGTTCGAGTAATCTGAGTTTAGGTGGTTTAACGGATAATACAGAACTAAATGCTCTAATCCCGGGTATTGGCAACCATGAAAAAATAGCTGAATGGTTTAATAGATTATGGGACCAGTCAGAACCTTTTAGAAACGAACTCATGGAAGAATTGGATAAATCATGGGCATTAAATGAAGTCCGACCTTATGATGTGTATATTAAAACACTGTATCATCTCTTGAAAGATAGATTAGAAGTCGAAGCTGCGGAAGAACTGCTCTGGGAAGCCACAATGCCCCCTTTAACCACTTTTCAAATCGTGGCGGTTAAACAAGCACTCCAAATACTGAAGGATTACGGAGGAGTATTTGTCGCTGATGTTGTAGGAACAGGCAAGACATACATAGGAACTGCTCTTTTGAAACATTTACAGATGCTTCACGGTGATAGACCGCTGATAATCTGTCCCAAATCGCTTGTAGATACCTGGAAGGACTTTTGCCGCGAGTATGGAGTACAAGCAGAAATACTGTCCATGGGAATGATAAGCCAGGGAACCGTTGATTTGATAAATGACCCGGAATACCGAAATCTGAACACGGTATTAATTGATGAAAGCCATAATTTCAGATACCCCAACACGGACCGATATAAGAAATTGCAGCCGTATCTATACGGAAAAAAGACCATTCTTGTAACCGCAACGCCGAGAAACAACACCCCCGAAGATATATATCATCAAATTAAATTATTCCATCACGACGAGGAGACGATAATACCGATTGAACCTTCAAATCTAAAACGATTTTTTAAGGAGGTTGAGAACGGAAACAGGCGGATTCAAGAATTATTGAGGTATATCCTGATTAGAAGAACGAGAAAGCACATATTGAAATGGTATGGAGAAGAGGATGAGCAGGGTAATAGATTTATCCGGATTCAAGGAAAGCCATATTATTTTCCCACGCGAGAGTTGGAAACATGGACGTATTCAATAGATGATACCTATTCCGGCTTTTACGATGACATAATGGAAAATATCAAGGCGCTAACTTTTGCTAAATATGGGTTGTGGAATTAGTTACATGGAGAGTTTAAGAGCAGGAAACCTTACAATGAGCTGGAGCAAATAGGTAGAAATTTAAGGGGATTGATGAAGGTTTTGCTTTTGAAAAGGCTTGAAAGTAGTGTCTTTGCATTTAAAAGAACAATTGAGAAACTGTTAAAAATACACGAATTATTCTATAAATCCATTGAGAGTGGATTCATCCCCGCGGGAGAAGAAGCAGCAGAGTTACTTTACGATGCTGAAAGTTACGATGAAGAAATATTGTTGGAAAATTTAGAGCGATTAAGTGAAAAATATGATTTAAACGCTTTCGAAATTGATGAGCTAAAAAGAGACATAGATAACGATATAAGAATACTAAGCGAAATAAACGATTCCGTAGGAAAAATAGACCCGGAAACGGATGACAAACTCGAAACACTAAAGGGAATTTTAGCTAAATCTCCGATGAAAGATGAAAAGGTGCTGATATTCACTCAGTACGCCGATACAGCAAAATATCTATACGATAATCTAAAAAATGACGACGTTAAACGCATCACCAGCAAAGAAAAGAACAGATTGAGCGTTATAAGGCGGTTCGCACCGAAATCAAACAATTATGAATTACAAGAAGGAGAAAAAGAAATAAGGATTTTGGTTTCAACTGACATTTTAAGCGAAGGGCTTAACCTTCAAGATGCTTTTATCGTCATCAATTACGACCTGCACTGGAATCCAGTGAGATTAATCCAGAGAATTGGACGATTGGACAGAATAGGAGCGTTAGCCGATATTGTCTATGTTCATAATTTCTTTCCAGAGAAGAAACTCGAAAAACATCTACGTTTGAAAGAAAGAATCCTGCATAGGATAGATGAGATTCACAGAACCATAGGCGAAGACGAACGCATTTTAGATAAAACAGAACAAATTAATGAAGAGGCGATGTATGCAATCTACGAGAAAATGTCTTACAAACTCGAAGACTTTGAAGTCGGCAGTGACCCACTATCAGAGGATTTATTCGGCATGAATGAAGCGGAGGAGTTAATACGAGAGATAAGAGAAAAAGAGCCCAAATATTTTGATTATATTAAAAACTTGCCAGACGGCATTAGAGCCGCGAAAAGTAGCAATGAACCCACTAATTTCGTGTTCTGTGAGGCGGGTGATTACCAGAAGATATTTTTAACTGACATAAACGACAATCTGATAAAAACCGATATAATAACCGCAATAAATAAAATCAAGTGCGATAAGGACGAAAATCCATTGAGATTGCCTGCGGGATTTAATAAATCAGTTACGAACGTTATGAAGCGATTTAGAAGAGATGTTGGGGAGAGGATGACAAAAAGAGATGCGATGAAAACGTTGAAACCCCAATAAAGGTATGTTTTAAACAAATTGCAGCGATATTATGAAGAGATTGACAATCCTGAAATAAAATCAGATATTGAGAGGTTGAAAGAAGTTTTTGGCTTTCCCCTATCCAATATTATCTTACAGCATTTAGGGAAATTAAGGCGAGGTGGAATTGAGGGCAAGGCGCTATTTGATAGATTGAAAGAAATCTACTTCCAATATGGATTGCATCGAGTAAAAGAACAGGAAGAGAAGGAGCTATCTGCTTATGATGTTCCTAAAATTGTTTGCAGTATGGCTATGGTAAAAAACCTAAAATAATCGTTTTATAATTTAATCATGCTCTGGTTCATATTCGCATTTTTAACTGCACTCTTCGAGGCAACGAAAGACGTCCTCAGCAAGAAAAGCCTGAAAGACATAGACGAATACGTGGTTGCATGGTCATTACCGTTCTTTGCGCTGCCATTTCTGTTACCCATACTGCTTTTTACGGAAATCCCGTCTCTCGGCGAGCGGTTCTGGCTGGCATTAGTCACTGGCGGCACTCTATATGCCTTTACGCTTGTCCTGTACATGAAAGCTCTCAAATCATCTGATTTATCCATAACCGTCCCGATGCTTACATTTACGCCTCTATTTCTTTTAATAACCTCGCCTTTAATGGTTGGAGAATTCCCCGGTATTTTTGGACTTATTGGCATTTTTCTGATTGTCGCGGGTTCGTATCTGCTGAATATAAATAAAAAGTCTCAGGGATACCTTGCCCCGTTTAAAGCGCTGCTGAAAGAAAAAGGTCCAAGATTGATGCTGGTAGTGGCATTCATCTGGAGTATAACCGCCAACATTGACAAGATTGGACTTCAAAATTCATCCCCGCTTTTTTGGGTAATCGCCGTAGATACCTACGTTGCACTACTTATGTTACCGCTATGTACGTTCAGAAGGAACAGGAAAACAGCCCAGATACGTGCTAATTGGCGTGCTTTACTTACACTCGGGCTCTTCGGCGGCTTGACTGCCGTATGTCAGATGACCGCAATCAGTTTAACCCTCGTAGCATACGTCATATCAATAAAAAGAACGAGTGCAATCGGCGGCGTTCTCTTTGGATACCTGATATTTAAAGAGAAGGGTATAAGAGCGCGATTAGTAGGTGCAATCGTGATGGTTTTTGGTGTTTTATTTATAACGCTGTTTTAGTATTTAAAAGCAAGAGGCATCCACCATGTACCGCCCAAACTTCACCATTACGAACAAAATCCTCAATCACATAGCAGATATTTCTGCTTCTCGTGAGGTCATACTTAACGCACCGCTGCTCCCGAAATGGGAAGTCAAACTGAGAAAGGAAGCAATTCTAAAGATGACGCACCATTCTACGAGTATCGAAGGGAATAGACTCACAATGGAAGAGGTTAATAGACTGCTCCGCGGTGAAGACATAGCGGCATGGGAAAAGGACAAAAAAGAGGTCCTGGGATATGTGAAGGTTCTGGAATACATAGATAAGTTAGGAGAAAAATGTGCTGACAATATTACTGAGGACATAATCCTGGAAATACACAGGCTAAATACCCGGGGGATTCTTACGGATTCCGAAGCCGGGCACTATCGAAAAGTGGAGGTAGCGGTGGTTAACGGCTTAGGAAGGGTAACCTTTCAACCACCGGAAGCATCACAGGTTCCCTCTTTAATGCACGGTTTTGTTGCATGGCTAAACAGTAAAGAAGCAAAAGAATTATACACGGTTTTGATGAGCGGGATTGCACATTACGAATTCGTTCGTATACACCCATTTGTAGATGGTAACGGGAGAACAGCGCGGGCACTGGCAACTTTGATTCTATACCTCCGCGGTTTTGACACGAAACGTTTCTTCGCGTTGGATGATTATTATAATGAAGAACGCAGCAGATACTACGCAGCTCTGCAAACCGTTGACCAAGAAACAATAAACATCTCACAATGGTTAGAGTACTTTACGGAAGGCGTCGCAGTAAGTATGGGTCACGTGAAACAAGCGATTTTAGACCTGAGTGTAGATTGGCGTCTAAAAGAACAAAGGGGGCAAATATACTTAAACGACAGACAGATGAAGATTCTCACGTATCTTCAGACTAATCCAAGAATTACCATCAGTGAGATACAGAAAATGTTCGATAAAAAAATTAGTAGAGACACTGCGAACCGAGACCTCAAACCACTGTTAGAAAATAAATTGGTGAAAAGGATAGGAAAGGGGAGGGCGATATACTATGAACTGGCATGATATAAACAATCGTCAGATTATCGTCAGATTATCGTCGGATGGTAAAAACGGATAATAGGGTAGGTAGAAGGACAAGAAAATAAAAAACAAATTGTTGACACAGATTAACGCAGATTAACACGGATGAAAAGATTAATGCCGTTAAAAATAGCTCACCCAACTCACCAAAAGAAAAAATCAGTGTAAATCAGTGTAAATCTGTGTCTTAAATAGAAGAAAGTTATACTTTATATACAACAAGAAATGGGAAAAGTATATCTCGTGGGTGCAGGACCGGGGGACCCGGAACTGATAAGTTTGAAGGCGTATAGGCTTATACAAGAAGCAGACGTGGTATTAGTTGACAATTTGGTTTTAGGCGTGAAGAAGCTGATTCCCGAGGGTAAAAAGGTCATTGACATCGGAAAAACGGCAAAGGAGCACAAACTTTCGCAGGATGGGATAAACATGCTCATGGTTGACCTATCGGAACAATACGATAAGGTAGTGCGATTGAAAGGCGGAGACCCCTATATTTTCGGTAGAGGTGGCGAAGAGGCGGTGTTTCTCAGAGAGCATGGTGTTGATTTTGACGTGGTGCCCGGGATAACATCGGCGGTTGCCGCACCTGCTTATTTCTACATTCCGCTTACATACCGCGGCATTTCTTCTGCTGTTACTGTAATTACGGGACACGAGATGGAAGAGAAAGAAGAAATTGATAGCATCAACTGGGAAGCGATTGCGAATTTGAAGGGCACGCTCGTCATTCTGATGGGTGTAGGAAATCTTGCTAAAAATGTAGACAACCTTTTGAAACATGGGCTGCGTGTAGAAACGCCTGTTGCGGTGATTGAAAAGGGATTCACCGAAGATGCGAGGATTGTAGTTGGAACGCTGGGAAACATCGTGGAAGTAGCAGCGAAAGAAAAAGTGAAGCCGCCGGCGGTGATTGTGGTTGGTGAGGTGGTTAATGTGCGGGAGAAGTTGGTTCTACACCCTGAGAAGTGAAAAACCATATTGCTCGAAGTTCCGATCGAAAGAAAAGGCATTTTTATCCACAAAGCTAATAGAGATAGTCATCGTGCCTATTGCTCACGTCCTTTTTCCCACTTCTTGCCGACCTCTCTAAAAAAAATGTGTCCTTAGAAGAAACTTTCGCTCTCCGGCCTAAAGTGTCGAGAATTACTTCTCGGATTCCCTGCTCTATGCTCTTACCCCTTTTTCAGCCATTCTTTTAATCACTAACTCAGCCATTTCTATCACCGCTAATAATATTGGTGATGTGTATATAAACAACTTTGGCTTGCTATCAAGCCCAGAGCTGGGTTATGGTGCTGAGAATAAAACCGAAATTAAATCTTTTGTGGAGAATACCTTGACTGTGGACTGTTCCTTGAACGCCTTTTCATTAGACCAAATTGCAGCGTGGAAGGAGAGAGCTAAGGCAAAGTATTGCACGTCTTTGGCGTGTGGTGCTATTTTCTCTGCCTCATCAGCATATCTGTTGAACTCTTCAAAGGGGGTAAAATCTATCTCTCCTTTTATGAACCTGAACACCTTAGCCAGTTCTTCATCCGATAATTTGCTTCTCTCTACTATTTCATCAAAATGCTTACCGAGCTCGAAGAACAAGAATTCTGGAGCGATAAACTCGAACCTTTTGAAAAGGTTATTGGCTAAAAAGGCATCAAATGTTCTCCCTTTGGTTAGTAAAGCGGAGAAAACGGTATTAGCATCGACTACTACTAACACCTAGGATCACTTCCTCAAGGAATCTCTAAATCTTCTTGCTAATGATTCGTCAACTTTATCGGATAACTCCTCCACATCCTTTTCTGTGAACTCGCTTTTCGCTACAATCGCTTTTAATTCAAGCATTCTTTCCAATTGTGCTTTGAGCAACTTCCTCACAACTACTTGCCACTCCACTTCCGGGAATTCTTCCATTTCTTCTTTCAATTCCCAAGGAATCTTAAACCGGACTTCGGCTTCTGCCATTTTCATTACCTATAACAATATTAGCAATGAGTATATAAATAAACTTTTTTGTAAGCAAAAACCTTTACTAAAAAAAAACACTAAAATTAATATAAATTGATAGATAAGGGATATAATGAAAAAAATAATAGGAATAAGAACTGCACCAAACAATACACCTATGACAATAAAAGATCAAAATAGAGGTATTATTGAAAGTATTCTAAACAAGATGAGTTATATTAATACAACAATAACTGAAATGAAATTAACTGAAAAGATAATTTTCAAACAGAATTTAGAATTATTTGATAACGAAAATCCCCAAAAGAAATATTTTTATTTATATTATTGTAGACTTTTAGATTTATATTTTGAAATCATTATATTTGAATCTTGTTCTTGTTTAGATATTATTGCAAAATATTTTCTAAATATATATTTCCCAGATATGAATGATAAACAAAAGGATTTTGGTAAACTATTATTTGAGGCAAATAAAAATAATACGAAAATTCCTACTTATATCAAAGGTATGTTAATTATAACCTTAACTTCGTACAATCATAGGGAATATATAATACCTAACTACCCTATAAAGTCCGATCTTAGCATTTAACGAAAGGATAAAACCAAAAAGGTTTTTATTAATATGTTCCCCATTCTCCTATATGGGGAACATAGAAGAGTGGGCGAGAAAGTGGTTGGAAAATCAGCGACATGAGGGTAAAAAGTGTCTCGAAATTAAGATGCAGGGGTCAAATTGCTATGTCTATCATTCAACCAATCGATATGACAAAGCAATAAAAAAGGGACGGAAAGTATCGAAATACCTCGGTAAACTCGACAAAGAAAAAGGATTTATTCCAAAGGGACAAAATAAACGGGCTGTTGCCGGTCCGCGAAATATCACCGAATATGGTAATTCGATGTTGCTACACGAAATGATGAAGGACATCAAACCCCTCTTGAAAGAGGGTTTTTCCGACCACTGGGCCACTCCTTTCGCCTGCGTGATTTTTTTTGACGCAGATCGAGAAATACCTGTCTGGGATGGAATGAATTATACTCGATTTCGGGATTATTTAGAAGGTTCTATTCAAGAGAAGAACATCTTTCATGCCATTAAGATGGAAGGCACCTTCAGTTATGTTAAAACAAGAAGCGTTCCGGGACAAGAGAAGCCTTATCCGCCTCTAATTGAAGTTACTGCCAACCAACCCACTTTTGAATTCCACGATATTGAAGGCACAATAGTTGGTTTTTATTGCCCTGATTATGTAGAAGGGCTAAATGTCCCTGGGTATCACCTGCATTTTATCACAGCAGATAGAAAAGCAGGTGGGCATGTCCTTGAATTTATTATTAAAGACGCAAAACTATCCATTGATTATACTTCTGAACTGCACATGATTCTCCCAGACACAGAAGAGTTTAATAGCTTGGATTTAACAAAAAGTAGAAAAGAGGAACTGGAAGAGGCGGAAAAATGATAGCAAAAAGTACATCTGTGTGAAGTTTTTTATATTGTTGAAGGCGAGATTAATCTGTGGAGGACAAAGGTGATTGGCATGAACGAAAAGGAAAAACAGAAAAAGGATGAAATACTGAGGATACTGGAAGAAAATGCGCGGCTAAGCGATAATGAGATAGCGAAGATGGTGGACATGGATGAGGGCGGGGTAAAAGCTATCATATTAGAATTAGAGAACAGCGGAATTATAAGAAAATACAAAGCGTTGATAAACCACGATAAAGCCGGCATAGAGACCGTTCAGGCGGTAATAGACGTAAAAGTCAGTCCTGAAAGGAACACGGGTTATGATTCCATCGCGGAACGAATATCGCGATTCCCAGAAGTGAAGTCCGTGCGATTGATTTCTGGCGAGTATGACCTTTCGGTATTGATACAGGGGAAAACGATGCACGAGGTCGCATATTTTGTTGCAGAGAAGATAGCGCCTTTGGAGGGGGTTCGTAACACGGTGACGCATTTTTTACTGAAAACGTATAAGGAGAATGGCGAGATGTACGAAGAGGAGGAGAAGGGAGAAAGATTAGCAGTAACACTGTAAAAACACTTTTTCTTTTTTGTGAAAAAAGAAAACCTGTGCTAAAAGAAAAAAAAATAGTTTCTTTGGTGAAGCTTTCATTCTTAAAGGAAGGTTCATCCCAAGTAAATCACAAGAAAAAGAAAAAAAAAGGCATGATGTCAGACAGAGTAGCAGATAGGGTGAAAGGACTAAAGGGTTCGGGGATAAGGGAGTTCTTTGATATCGCGCAGCAGACGGAAGGAGCGATTTCATTGGGTGTCGGCGAGCCGGATTTCGTAACTCCATGGAGTATACGGGAAGCGTGCATATTCTCGTTAGAAAAAGGCTATACATCCTATACGAGCAATTGGGGTCTGCTGGAGTTAAGGGAGATGATTTCAGACCGGGTTTATACGGATGATTCCGTGTATTACGACCCAGAGGGAGAGATACTCATAACAACAGGCGTAAGTGAAGCATTCGACCTCGCCGTTCGTGCTATCGCTAATCCCGGCGACGAGATGATAATTCACGAGCCTTCTTATGTGAGTTACAAGCCCTGCACGCTATTTACTGGCGGAATGCCGGTCTGCGTGGATACCGTGGTTGAGGACGAATTCAAACTGAGGGCGGAGAAACTGGAACAAAAAATAACTGATAAGACAAAAGCGATTATTTTGAGCTATCCTAACAACCCCACGGGCGCGGCACTGAGCATAAAGGACGTGGAAGAGATAGCAGATGTGGTGACCGAGCATGATTTGCTTGTTATTTCGGATGAGGTCTATGGCAAGCTGACTTATGATGGCAAACATACCTGCTTCTCATCGCTCAACGGAATGAAGGATAGGACGATACTGCTGAATGGTTTCTCGAAGGCGTATGCAATGACCGGGTGGCGATTAGGGTATGCAGCGGGGAATAAAGACATAATAGAAGCGATGATGAAGATACATCAGTATATAATGCTCTGCGCGCCGATTACGGCACAGATGGCGGCGATAGAAGCTTTGAGATGCGGGGATGAAGTGGAGCGGATGGTGAGCGAATACAACCGTAGAAGAAGGTTGATGGTAGAAGGACTGCGAGAAATAGGGCTGAGCTGTTTTGAGCCAAAAGGTGCGTTTTATACGTTCCCGTCTATTGAGAATACAGGTTTCAAAACGTCGGAAGAGTTTGCGAAGCGACTGCTTTTAGAGGAGAAGGTGGTGGTAATACCGGGCAGCGTATTTGGTGCACCGGGGGAGGGGTTTGTAAGGTGCTCTTATGCGGTATCGCAGTATGAAATAAAGGAAGCTTTGAAGAGGATGGGGCGGTTTTTGGAACGGCATCGTGTGGTGTGAATGGACGTAACTGCTCAAAACTCGGGGGATTTAAATTCCGAACTCGTAATTGTGCCCTAACCATGCCACACCCGAATGAAATTCGGGTGCATCCGCGAGAGTGGTCGCGTATTGGCATGGGTGTGGACGGAGGTGGGGGTGAGGGTATGTAAGCGTTTTCTTATCCATAATCATCATTAATCAGTTCTATCCCTTCTGGATTATTAAGATACCAAGTCCTTCCTTTTTTTTCTAATATCCCAGTTACTCGGATCATTTTAGAAGCCTTGTGCGCATCAATAGCTAATTGATATGAGGCATCATCTGGTTTGATTGTTACTGGTATAGCCTCTTCTTCTTCATCGAATGCCAATATTCTAATTATTTTTTCTTTTTCCATTGGTTTTTTTCTAAGTTGAAAAACATAACCAATCAGTTCACGCTTTTCTTTCGGAGTTTCCTCTTTCAATATCTCTGATGCTTCAACTAGATATCCCTCTGCAGAAGGTCGCAACGAAATATCTGTATAGATATCGCTTGGGATTGACCACATGGGTTCTAAATTCGCAGAAATGTTCAAATCATTACCTAATCCGATTCTAATAACATCCACCAATGTATCACACATATTTGCATTGAGTCCTTCAAGATAATTATCAACTATCGGGTCTGGGCTATCTTCCCGAATGGATTCTTCAACATTTCTAATGCCTCTGAGAACGCGCAATACCGTTTTCCTTCCAAACGGTGGTGAGATAACATTTCCTTCTAAATCCGTTTGTGAAGTTTCTGGTCTTTCCAATTTACAGTGGATATTTGCTACAAAACTTCCGTATTGACTTTGCCCGATTCGATAAGTTTCAACGGATTCCATTGCCTCTTTGAACTTGCGTAAAAAACTCTTTTGTGGATTAAGTTCTGCACATGCGCTATAAACGAGAAGATCATACGCACTTTCATATAACGATATCCCTTGGTTAATTGGTATACTTCCAATTTTAGTTTTTGGTGTTGAGATTTGAACTTTAAGTAAATCACCGAAAATCAATATTTGAGACAACACGTCTTCAAAGTCTCTTTCCTCAAAAGCCGAAATACAATCTACAGCAATTTCTACTACTCGAATGTAATCTACCAGATCCCTTTTTGACGGTATCAGCACCTCAAGATATTTGTTTTCTTGAATAGGATGGGGTGATGTAAATTTTAGTACTTCCGCACGTCCAAACGGTTCTTCCTCCCAACCTCTATCTTTAAGATAATTTTTTAGATTTTGGATGTTCACTTGTTTTATGGGATATCTCCTTGGAGGCAGACCATAATTCATGGGAGACCACCTCCTTTAATACGATCCATAATGGACTTTAAGGATAAATCGGTGAACATCTGTTCTTTCGGTATCTTGATTCTTTGAGTTTCTTTATTTGTCGAAGCGGGTAGCCCCCTCAGTGATACCCAATAACCACAATGCCTTAATGTTGTATATTCTTCATAAACCGATAACCAACCGTCTTCATCGCTCGGCATACAATATAAAACAAGTATAGCGGGATTGCCACGCTCTTCTAAAATAAGCGTATTGTAGGTATCAATTTTAAGATCATAAAGAATACAGTTGTCATCATCAGAATTTATAAAATTATGGGAAGCTTTTGCTTGGATATGTAGGCGGTGTCCAACATCAACTCTCCTTTTTCCGATTTGCGCTACATCACCAATTTCACGATCAATTCCATAATCGTGTCCCCCCATGCGATAACAATTATAACCTGCCTTAGCCGCTACCGCTGATATGTATGCAAAACTTAAATCTTCTTGGCGATGTTCGCGTGTCAAGCTCATTTGACCACCTTTATCTTACTTCCCGCATTACACGGCATCTTATTTAACATGATCTCCAATCCACATAAAGATGGCTATGGGATCTGCACTCAATCCAGTCACTATATCCCTTACTTAAGTACAGGAGCGTGTGACTTACTCTTACTACTGTCTCCACAACTTAGTTTTTAGACAACTATAAATACTGTGAGTTTATCCTATATTTTATGAACAGGATAGAACTCGCGGAAGAGGAGGTAAAGTATCTCGGAGAATTTACAAAGAGAGGTCAGAAAAGCGCAAGAGCATTGACAAGAGCCCATGTTTTGCTTTTGGTTC
>JAUWNY010000167.1 GCA_030612405.1 Candidatus Methanophagales archaeon
GCCTCAGGCTCTTCAGATTCCCCCTCGCGAGGGACACCCTGCCACTGTCGGCTTCTGCACCGATACGGGTAAACAGCACAGGAGGGATTTTAACCCTCTGGCTGATTAGGTTACGAGGCACGCTCACCGCAAGCCCTGAAAGGGCTTAATTAACACGGATGATAAAAATCAACAATGCTAAACTTAAATAAATCCGCGTAAATCCGTGTTAATCCGCGTCTTAAATAGAAGGAAGTTTACCTCTTTAATAATTTTATCATATCCTCTAACCCTCTCGTATTCACCACATCCTTCGCTTCGAGCCACCCCCTTCTCGCAGTCGCCACCCCGTATTTTATCACCGCACCCATCTGCGTCGCATCATGCGCATCCGTTGATATTGCAATCAACACACCATAATCCTTCGCCATCCTGCAATGAACGCCATTCAAATCCAGCCGGTTAGGAAATGAATTAAGTTCCATAACGGTGCCCGTATCCCTCGCCACTTCCATCAACCGCCCCATATCTACCTCATACGGCTCCCTCTTGCCCAGAACACGACCCGTAGGATGCGCAATTATGTCCACGTGCTCGTTTTCCATCGCCGTCACAATTCGTTGTGTCATCGTCGCTCGGTCTTGCGAGAATTTGCTATGAACCGCACCTACAACCACGTCCAGCGATTTTAATATTGCATCCGTGAAGTCCATAGAGCAATCTGACTTTATATCCACCTCTGATGCGGATAAAACCCTGAAATCAACACCTTCATTCTCAAATCTCGTGTTCAGTCCCTCTATCTCCTTTTCCCTCTGCTTTACTTTATCCTCATTCATACCGCCGGCAATACCTACCGCAGGCGAATGGTCTGCGACGGCAACATACTCGTAGCCCAGCGAAATACCCGTCTCAGCCATTTCCTCTATGCTGTTCTTCCCATCGCTCCATTTCGTATGCACGTGCAAATCACCTTTTATATCGTTCGGTTCCACCAATTTCGGTATCCTGTTCTCCTTTGCGGCTTCTACCTCGCCGCGGTCTTCTCTCAACTCAGGCGGAATATATGCGAGACCCACGTTCTTGAACACGTCCTCCTCATTCTCACCCCCTATCCGCACATCGCCTCGGAAAACACCATATTCGTTTATCTTTAATCCTTTCCTCACACCCAACTCGCGGATTCTTATGTTATGATGCTTGGAACCCGTGAAATAATGAGCGGCAGCGCCAAATGAAACAGCATCCACCACTCGCAAGTCCACGTCTATTCCTTTCAACACGATAGACGATTTCGTGTCCCCTTTTGCCACTATGTCCTCTATGCCGTCAAGGCGCGTGAACGCATCCATCACTTCTTTCGGTCTCCTCGATACCACCAATATGTCTATGTCCCCTATCGTCTCACGCCACCGTCGCAAACTGCCCGCGATTGTTATCCGTTCTACCGCATCCAACTTCTTCAATTCGTGCACTATTGATTCCGCACGAGGCAGTGCTTCCGAAAGCAATTTCCGCCCTTTATATCGTCTGTATTGCTCTATCCCCTTCAGTATGTTCTCCTCTACCTTGGCTCCCAATCCCGAAATCCTTTCTAACTTATGCGACTTGGCAGCTTCCTCTAACTGCTCTATGCTACTTATCCCTATTTCGTCATGCACCTTTGTTATTGTCTTCGGACCGACACGGGGAATAGCTAAGAGTTCAAGCAAACCCGCAGGGACTTCTTCCTTTAACGCTCTATGCGTCTTGCAATCTCCTGTTTTTGCTATTTCCACTATTTTCTTCGCGATACCTTCACCCACGCCGGGTATTTTCTTTAATTCGCCGACTCCACCTCGTTCTGCTATCACCTTCAAGTCCTGCGCAAGTGTTTCTATCGTCCGAGCTGCTCGTCTGTACGCCCTTATTTTGAATGGATTTTCCGCTTTCAACTCTAAAATATCTGCAATTTCGTCAAAAATCCTCGCCATGTCGAGGTTCATCATTTTTCTGTATATTGAACTACTGCTTCATTCTATTTAAGACGCAGATTTACACGGATTTACGCAGATTTATTTTAGTTTAACCGTATTGATTCTTATCATCTGTGTTAATTAAGCCCTTTCAGGGCTTGCGGGTAAGCCCCTCCGGGGCTTGCGGGGGCACGGGCGGAGCCCGTGATGGGGAGAGCCCACAAGCGTTAATCTGTGTCAACGATTTGTTTTTTCTTGTGGTATATAAAGTATAATTTTTGCCACAGAGTACACAGAAAGCACAGAGTATTTACCCTCTGTGTCCTCTGCGGTCTCTGTGGCTATCATTTTTTACTTTTCACTTTTTACTTTTCATTTTTCATTTTTATATTAACGCTTTTACAACCTTCTCATTCTGTTCCCTTGTTCCCACCGTGACCCGAATAAAAGAATCTCCAGCACCTCTAAACGAAGAACAATCCCGCACTATTATCCCTCGCTTCATCAGCGCTGCATACACCACAGCCGATTTTGCAGGTGAAACGTCCGCGAGCACGAAATTAGCTTCCGATGGATAAACCTTCTTGAACACACGCCGTAAGTTTTCCGTTATAAACGCTCTTTCGCGCTTTACCAGCTCTACCGTTTTACGTAAATACGCCTGGTCTCGCAATGCAGCTATTGCCGCTTTTATAGCGATGCTGTTGACGGAGAAAGGGATTGCAACTTTTTTATACGGGCTTGTGAGCCATTCTGGTATTATTCCATATCCTACCCTCAGCCCTGCAAGACCAAAAGCTTTTGAAAATGTTCTCATTACCGCCACATTCTCGTATTCTGTTACCAGATTCACCAACGATGAGTCCGCAAATTCCGCGTACGCTTCGTCTATTACAACCATTGCCCTCGAATCCACGGATTCTATTATCTCCCTAATTTCGTCCTCTGGTATGCAGTTTCCTGTTGGATTGTTGGGAGAAGAGATAAAAATAAGCTTTGTTTTTTCGTTACATGCGGAAATCAAGTCCTTGACAGGTATGTCAAAGTTCTCTCCACTTTTTCTCTTTACATACCTTGGCACTCCTCCAGCTATTTTTACGAGCGATTCGTAGAGGGAAAAAGTGGGTATGGGTATTAGCGCTTCATCGCCATTCGCAATAAAAATCCTGGCAAGCGTGTCCAAAACGCCATCTACCCCGGCACCTAAAACGACGTTATCTTTTTCTATGCGGGCACCGGCGCCGGCATATCTTGAAATCTCATCCCTGAGCTCTTCCTCATTCTTTTCCCATGGATATACGTTCAGGTTCAGTTCGCCTGCTTCTAAACGCTTAACTATTTCTCTTATCACCTCTGGACTGGGTCCTAACGGGTTTTCATTCGAACTCAGCTTTATCGCTCCCTTTACCAATTTCCCTGGTTTGTATTCTTCTATTTCCTGTAAAGAAGCACGTACGGGCACTCGCATTTTAATCTTGGTATTTATTTGCTATTTCTATTTTCGTAGGTGTTCATAAGTTGCCTACGCTAACAATTTTCAACTCCTTTATTCTTTTAAAATGCGAAATATTTCTTGTTGATAGTGGGACATTGTTTCCAATGCAGATAGCTCCGATGAACAAATCCCTAATCTCTATCGGCTTTTGGTCTCGCCGCAATTCAGACATAATTTCACCAGCTATTTTCGATGCTTTTTCGGTAAATGGAAGTATTCCTTCTGAATTGTTTAAAAATATCTCAACCTCTTTAACACTCTCTTCTACACGTTTTGAATAAAATGCACCGTGATACAGCTCAAAAGAGGTGATGCTTGTCACATACACGTCTGCTGTGTCAAACCAGTGTTGAACTTCATCGCTCATAGGACGTTTATCCCTGAGATAATCCACGGACATGTCAGTATCTAAACAGATTTTCATGGTTTCCAGGCATCCCAATATCTCTTTAAGCTGGTAATCGCTTCTAAAATCTCTTCTTTTTCTTTCCAAGCCCCTCTTACCGTTTTGACATCATCTACCTTTTTGATGATGACATCCCCTTCTTCATCAATATCTATCGTTATCCTCCTTCCTCTCTCCAAATGCGCCTTTTCACGAATGATCTTTGGCAATGTTATCGTTCCCTCTTTTTCTACTGCACTTGATATCGCCATACATATCACCTAAATTCATATTATTCTTTAGTATGAAAGTACTTTTGTATTTAAGATTAAACTTCCGAATCTTTCATTTCCTTCTCTTTCAAAATATTTTCTGACCCGAAGAAGGAGTACCCACATATACCCAGTGGTCAAGATAACCATCACTGTCTTTATTCTCTTTTATTTCTCCCGCGAATTCGTCTTTTAATATCTCTTTTACCATTACTGCTTCCTCCTCACTCGAAACCGTAAATAGCACTTTTCCTGCGTCTTTCAGTATTCTATGAACCCCTCTTAGCACGCCTTCCCACTCAAATCTGTTAAATGGTGTGAGTTTACCAATCATAAACCCGAAGACAACGTCAAATTCTTTACCAAAAAAGGCCGACAGCATGGAGCAATCCAGTACAATGCTCCGTTTGGGCTCCAACACACCCTCTTCTAACCCTTTGCAAATCTCACATTCGTTTATATCCACCGTAAAAGGGAAAATACCTGATTCGTGCAGTGCAATAGTCGCACCGCCATCACCACATCCAATTTCAAGTGTTTTCTTATCTTCCATGCCTTTTTCTAAATCGTTCTCGCGTAAAAATTCAGCCAATACGTTTTTTAA
>JAUWNY010000074.1 GCA_030612405.1 Candidatus Methanophagales archaeon
ACATTAGGGGATAGGTTCCCACGTTCCACACGAGAGCCAAGATCATGTTCACGCCGCCTTTATGCCGGACGCCATCTGGGCAGTAAGCAGGTTTTCCCCCAGACTTATCCCAGGTCAACGACCAGCCCCTGGTTTTGCCGACGTCCCTACGCTTTCGCCACTGCCTCAGCGGTTCACTTACGTTCGTTTCCATGATCCACACCTGATCCCATCTTGTGGGACCTTTTCCTTAACGCTCACCACCATGGCTTTTAACCACAGCAGCTTAAGGCGGTTTGAAGCCTGCTCCTGCAAGCAGGCTTCGAGGGGCCAAACCCTCATCTCTCGTGCCACATCGTGGCACACAGTCATCTGCATATCTAACCACCTCATAGCCAAGTTCTGCCATCCGCACATCAAAATAATGCAGATATATGTTGGCTAAAAGCGGAGATATGACACCGCCTTGCGGCGTACCGATGACATTCTTCATCAGTTCCCGTCCCTGTTCCATAATGTCCGCCTTGAGAAAAGACCTTATCAATCTCAAGACTCTACCGTCACTTATTCGCACTGCTACTGCATCAATGAGCTTTTCGTGGTTCACCATATCAAAAAAGGCTTTTATATCGGCATTTACTACCCATCCATGTCCACCATCTCTGACTTCTTCTATCTGCTCTATCGCTTGTTTCGCACTCTTTCCCGGTCGGTATCCAAAGCTTGAGTCCGAAAACTCATCTTCGAATATCGGTTCGATGACATTCTTCAGTGCTTGTTGCACTACTCTATCCCTGATTGTTGGGATACTCAACGGTCTGCGCTTACCATCTGGCTTGGGTATTATACACTCTTTTCACTGGTTTAGGCTTGTATCTATCCTGCCTCAGTAGTCGCTGAATCTCATTGAGATTTTTCCAATTCCAAACCTTGAAGATCAAGGAATGAAACTTCTTCTTCTTTTGCTCTTTTCTCACCAATCTCCAACAACAAGCTGCTTCAATGCACAAACCACCAATCAAACCTTTTCGGCAACCAGCGTTGCGTCTTTCTCCTGAGCATACCTTCGCCAATCTCCTACTTGATTTGTGCATTTATCTCACCTATTGGCTAATTTCGCCAAAGCAGGAACCCTTCGCATAGTCGGCGTTTTATCCTCCCGGCTGTTACCAGCCATTCACTGGCACCGACATCATCGCTAGTATGAATCCGTCCGACTTCTCGCATCGCATCATTCCGGCTTTCCCATCCAGGTTATACCTTCCTTACCTCAGAGCCTCTGCCATATTCCAGGACACGGTTGAGGACGATACGATATCTCCCTCGGTCACTTAGCCAACCTTTCGTCTTCATCCCGACCCTAATCAGACATGCTGACCCCCTATGGCAAACCCGTTTCAAGCCGCGTTTCATACGGTACTCCGTCATCATAGAGGCATCGAACTTCCCCAAGTGGGAGGAGGGTCGTCACCAGCACATCCCACCTCTGGTTCGCTTTTGCTTCGGGCTGAAGACCGCCTCAGGCTCTTCAGATTCCCCCTCGCGAGGGACACCCTGCCACTGTCGGCTTCTGCACCGATACGGGTAAACGGCACAGGAGGGATTTTAACCCTCTGGCTGACTAAATTACGAGGCACACTCCCACCCCACAATAAATTGCGGGGCATCCCACGCCTGTGCTCGTTTTCATTTTCCTCCTTGTTTTTTAGCTATTTCATGTAACATTTTGCAGAAGCTCGCATAAGGCGAATTTTGTCCAATGTCAGCGCAAATTTGGTATCTCGTTTTCATTAAGAGCATGCTTAAGCTTTGGAGATGCTTCTACCATTCTATTAATAGAGTTTTCTAAAGTTGTGCCAACATATTGGATAATCTGTTTTCTTGCTGGACAGAAGTAATCTACCTGTGTAAAGTTGTTTCTCCGATATGGACATCCCCCTCTGCAGTACTCAAAGTACTCACAACCTCTACAACTTTTTGGCACATTTTTTGTAAGCCTCTTAAATTCTTGGAACTTATGTGAATGCACGAGCTCAACAAAGTCTAAGTCGAGGATATTACCAAGTATTCCCTCTTTTGCCCCCATATAAAAATCGCAGACATTAATAGTACCGTCAGGACAAATGTTAATTGTCCTAGGGCAATCGCCACAATAATCGCAAAGTCTCGGCTCGTTCTTCATGCCTAACATAGTCAATAGTAAATATTTGAACTCGCGAATCGGTATTTGATAATTGCCATCTTCAAACCATAAGTCAAACATCCGAATCATGAACTCTGCATACTCTTTGGGAGAAATTACTGGCCCACGGTTCATACAAGGCAGAAATCCAATACCAGTAGGTTTAAGAGTGTACAAGAAACGATATATCTCCTCTTCATGGTTTATACTATTTTTTGTAATGACAACAAGGAAATTGAAAGGTACATCATTTGCCTGTAATAGTTGGATACCTTCAATAACTCGATACAAAGTTCCTTTTCCTGTGAAATCGACTCTTTGCTTATCGTGGATAAATTTTGGCCCGTCCAAGCTGATGCAAATATGAAAATTATTATCTTTGATGTAACTTATCCAGTTTTGATCTAAGAGCGTCCCATTAGTCTGAATAGAATTTATAACTTGAATCTCATTGTTCTTCAGAAATTTATTTTGAATCTGAATAACTTTATTAAAATATTCTAGTCCTACGCTTAGTGGTTCTCCACCAGAAAAAACAAACTGGATACGTTGTTGTTGATTTAGCATAGCAAAGCTTAGGTAAGATGATATAATTCGAGAGAGTACCTTTTCTGGCATGACTACTTTCCTGCCAAGGGTGTTGAAGTAAGTATAGTTCTGGCAGTAAGTGCAACTAATATTGCATGTTGAGGTCAAACTTAAAGTAACCGAGTCTATAACAGGTAAAGTACAACCTACTTTGTTTTTCATTAGTGCCTCCATACATAGAGTTATAAACTTAGGTGGACGTTCTTAGGGCAAAAAATAACCCAAATAGAACGTCCACCTACTAGACCCGCCAGCTGGCTCTTTACGCCCTCACCAACTCAAGCTCCAGTCTGCATGGAAAGCGACGTCAGTTGGGGTTCCCTTAAATCTCGCTCGCATATCGGTGACCATCGCAGCAATTAGCTTTGATCCACTCTCTTCGGCCATAATTTTGATCGTCTCATCTGAGAACGAACTTAGTACACGGCCCTCTGTACTGAGATCAAACGCACGAACCACGGGTCTAGCTCTAACCAACACTTCTGGTTTTTCTTTTTCTTCCATTTTATCACCTCCTTTTGGTTTTTGATGCACTTACCACAGTACCCTTCTTAAAGGGCAAATCCCCGTGCATCTCGGATCTATTAAACCGCGGTTTTTGCTTAACATATACATCTCCTATATTAAGTCACATACCCCGTACTTAAGTACAGGAGCGTGTGACTTACTCTTACTTATTTATCATAGGGTATAAAAAGCTTTTCGGTTTACGACATTTCATTTTTGTGATGCCCCGAAAAGTTTAGCATGAAGCGTCATATACCCTATTTTGAGTGCTTTTTCCTTCTCCTCAACTATCACAACCACCGGCATAGCTCCTGTTTCCTCATAGCCGCCCTGCTCCCCGCCACCTTCTCCCCGCTCCCTCTCCCCTAATCCCTTCTCGTACCCCTTCTGCCCTGAGATATACTTCTCTACCACTTCCCTGCCATGCCCCACTGACCCATGATAGCAAGAAGGCGCCCACAGATGACCAGGACACCATTTCCTAAGATATTGAAATCTATCCCTCAATAGCTTACTACTTCTCCCCTTTAGCCGCTTCGCTATCCAACTAACTGAATACTTCGGCGGACTGCGAAGCGTTTTTCCGTAAAGGCTTTTTCTAAAAGGCTTTTTGATGAACAAATGGACGTGGTCAACACCCACCGCCATGTCTATAACCTCGATATCGAGTTCTTTGCAGTTTTCTCTGATAATCTCTTCCGCTGCTTCCGCCACCTCGCCGAGCAATACCTTCCCCCTATATTTCGGCGAAAAGACCAGGTGATCGGTCAGCAATGAGACCGTATGTCGGTCATGCCTGAGATCACTTCTTGTTCCCATCCCCGCTTTCGCTTCCACTTCGCCCATTATTCTTAAAGTAACTACTTAAATGCTAAATCAATATAAAAACTTTTCGTTTTTTCGTACGAAAAAGATATTTGTTATAACAGCCCCATTTGAGAAATTAACGAAAAAAGTCCGATGAAGTTGAGAAAACAAGACCGCAAAAAAGAAATCAAACTCGAAAATTCATGATAACCATTAGAATTGGAAAAGGGGAATTTTACCTCGGCAAAGTTCCAAAAAGGAACAAGGAGAGAAGGGATTGAATACTTCTAAAAATTATCTCTTTAGTAAAGCTTTCTTTTCTAAAGAAAGGTTGTTAAAGTCGAAAATAAGAATTTTATCCCGCAAAAACAAATATAAATAATTAATGGAAAAATGCATGATATGCGGAAATCGAAAAGCATCAGAGTCGTTGCGGGTTTGTGTTGATTGCATACGTAGTAGCAGAGATAATGCGATTCTTTATGCAAAAGAGGCACATAAGCGGATAAGAGCTGAATACGATCTTCCCGCAGAACCGCCTAAGAGCGAAGGAGGGATAAAATGCGAGCTTTGCTCGAATGAGTGCGTGATGAAAGAAGGCGAAAGAAGCTACTGTGGGCTGAAAGAGAACGTAAACGGGAAATTGAGGTCTTTAGCACCGAAGGGTCATGCATTAATGCATGCATACATTGACCCACTGCCGACCAACTGCTGCGCCGCCTGGTTCTGCCCCGGCTCTTCGCAGTTCGGAAAAGTGAACATCGCGGTATTCTTCTATGGCTGTAATTTCGATTGCATCTTCTGCCAGAATGCATCGCATAAGGATTTAGGAGTTGCTAAGGCGGTAAGCATAAACGATTTTGTTTCTAAGGTGCTGCAGAAGGAAAATGCATATTGCGTGTGCTTCTTTGGTGGAAGCCCCGAACCACAACTTCCTTTTGCAATACGTGCTTCAGAGCGGATTTTAGAGGATAAAAAGGTGAGGATATGCTGGGAATGGAATGGCTGTGGCAACAGGAATTTGGTGAAGCACGCGGCAGAGATTTCGCGTAGAAGCGGTGGAATCGTAAAGTTCGACCTCAAAGCCTTTGATTTCAACTTAAGTACGGCGCTTAGCGGTGTTCCAAACAAGAGGGCTTACGAAAACTTCCAAATGATAGCAGAAGAGTTCTTTAAAAATTCGGCTCCGCCTGTCCTCACTGCTACTACTTTGCTTGTGCCTTTCTATGTAGACGAACTCGAGGTGGAAAATATTGCGCGTTTTATCGCAAATATCGATCCAGAAATCCCTTATTCACTTCTTGTATTCCATCCTGATTTCTATATGCAAGATATGCCAATAACGTCGAGAGAACAAGTGCAAAGATGCTATGATGCGGCGAAAAGACATCTGAAAAACGTGAATATTGGGAATAAGCAATTGCTTGGGTTGGTGTGAACACTTATTTGAATAAAAAAAATTTTGGTGACCAAAAATTTATAATGCTTACTTCAAAAGATAAATATATACAAGATATTCGAGAAATGATTGTTAGGTGGGCGATACGATAAATGAAAGCGGTAATTTTAGCGGCGGGCGAAGGGAAACGGATGCGACCCCTTACCTATGAGAGACCAAAAGTAATGCTTCCCGTAGCGGGAAAGCCATTGGTCGAGCATTTATTGGTGGAAGTGAAAGAAGCAGGGATTGATGAGTTTATATTTGTCGTTGGATACCACGATGAAACCATTCGCGATCACTTCGGGGAAGGAGAACGATGGGGTGTTGATATTCAGTACGTAACGCAAAAAACGCAGCTTGGCACTGCGGATGCGCTACGAAAGACGGAAGCGCTGGTAGAGGACACAGATGAATTTCTTATGCTGAACGGAGACACAATTGTAAGCGCAGAGGATATTAAACGGGTTTCTTGCGCAGCCAGCAGCAGCGAAATCGCACTTGGAGTAATTAAAGTAAAAAATCCGGAAGATTACGGCGTTATTGAAACCGAAGGCGAGAAGATAACAAAAATACACGAAAAGATGAAGGAGCCGCCGTCAAACCTGGTAAATGCGGGTGTTTATCTTTTGAATAAATCATCTATTTTCGAGGCATTGTCAAAAACGGCTAAATCAAAAAGAGGCGAGTTTGAACTCACGGATTCTTTACAGTTGCTGATAGAAGAAGGCAAGCGCATCATCTGGAAGCCCATCGAACACTGGGTAGATGTCAGCTACCCCTGGGATTTACTGGCGGCAAACGAGCTTTTAATGTGCGAAACCACTTTCGTTTTGCGAAGAAGCGTTTTTGATAAAACGTTTAAAGAAAACTTTATTCACGAACAAAATGTGAGTATAAAAGGTGACGTATCTATCGGGGATAACACCGTGATAAAATCAGGTTCATACATAGAAGGACCCGTGGTGATAGGCGGAAACAGTAAAATCGGCCCGAATAGCTATATACGTGCAAATACTTCTATTGGTGATAACTGCCATATCGGAAGTGCAGTTGAGATTAAAAACTCAATTATCATGGACGGGACGGATATCCCGCACCTCAGCTATGTTGGTGATTCGGTTATCGGATGCCGATGCAATTTAGGTGCCGGGACGAAAATAGCGAATCTCCGGTTTGATGATGCTCCGGTAAAAACAAAAGGGCTGGATACTGGGAGAAGAAAGTTTGGTGCAATCATAAGCGATGGCGTGAAAACGGGAATAAACGCAAGTATTGATGCGGGCACGGTTATCGGAAACAACACGCTTATTGGACCTGGTGCTTTCGCTACAGGTTATATAGAGAAAAACTCGAGGATATTTTAGGTGTGAGGTGATAGGTGTGAAGGAAGTACTGAAACCTAAAACCTAAAACCCAAGACCTCGATGAAGGGAGGAGGGAAACGAGAAGAATGGCGTTTAGACAGGCGGTGGTGCTTGCCGCGGGGGAAGGGGAAAGGCTGAGACCGTTTACGGCATCGAAGCCGAAAGTGATGATAAAGATAGCGAACAAGCCGATTCTGCAGTACGTGGTTGAGGCGTTGGAGAGAAACGGGATAAGGCGGATTTTGTTCGTCGTGGGCTACAAAAAGGAGAAAATAATGGATTATTTTGAAGACGGAAAAGAGTTAGGCGTGGAAATAGATTATGTGGTTCAGAAACACCTGCTTGGAACTGGAGATGCGCTGAAGCAGGCAGAAGGTAAAACCGACGAACGATTTCTCGTTTTGTCTGGCGATAACGTAATTGAAGCGGATACTATTTCCGATTCTGAGCTTCTGAATGCGGGAGAAAACGAAACTGCGATATTGATAAAACCGCAGCATGACGTGAGCAAACATGGTGTTGTAACAGTGGAGAACGGGATGGTCACGGACATTATAGAGAAACCCAGTGAAGAAATAAGCAACCTGGTAAATACGGGGATATACGCTTTTCACGATTTGGACATATTCGCGTTTATTGATGGAGAACTGACGTCTGGATTAAGAAGTATGATTCAACAGGGAAAGCCGGTAAAAGCATGTGAAACGCACGGGGCATGGCTGGATGCCGTTTATCCATGGAACATCCTGGGTTTGAACGACATAGTCCTGAAGGCGAACCCGGCAAAGATAGAAGGGAAAATTGAACGCAGCGTGACAATAGAGGGGCGAGTGTCCGTAGGAAAAAAATCGGTGATAAGAGCGAACTCGTATGTGAAAGGACCCGTCATTATAGGAGAGAACTGCGAGATTGGCCCCAATGCGTGCATTTTTCCATCCACGAGTATAGGAAACGACGTTACAATTGGCGCATTTACAGAGATTAAGAACTCGGTGTTGTCAGATATGGTAAAAATCGGCTCATTCTCCGCTATTCAGAATTCTATTTTTGACGTGGGCTCGTATGCGGAAGGCGGCTTCATAGCACGGAGCGAAGACGCGGATATACAAATCGGCGGTGAGTATCACCGCGTGAAAGTTGGAGCGATGGTCGGTGAAAATTGCGAGATGGGCAGCAATGTAATCGCTTATCCGGGGACGATAATAGGAAATCGTTGTAAGATAAAATCAATGAAGGAGCTAAATGGGAAAATACCGGACGGAAGCTGGGTAGTATAAGGGGAGGCAATAGGCAAGTAGGCACTAGCCACTTAGGCACTAGCCACTAGGGGTTGGGCTAAATACCCCAGTCCCCAGTGGCCGGTCCCTAGTGGCTATTCACTAAGAAAAAATGTGCGGAATTGTAGGGTATGTAGGAGAAAGGGATGCGCTGCCAATCATTCTGCAATCGCTGAAAAGGATTGAATATCGCGGGTATGATTCGGCAGGAGTTGCATGCATAACGGATAATGGAATTGAGGTGTACAAGGATAAAGGGAAAGTGGATGACGTTATAGAAAAGATAACTAACTCGAAGAGCATTTCATCGAACAGTGGAATAGGTCATTGCCGCTGGGCGACACACGGGGCACCATCAAAAACGAATGCACATCCGCATCTCGACGGCAAAGGCGAGATTGCCGTTGTACATAACGGGATAATCGAGAACTACCTATCGCTAAAAGAGGAGCTATTGAGCCAGGGATGCACGTTCGTATCAGAAACCGACACTGAAGTTATACCGCACCTGATCAACCAGTGTTTAAAAAATTCGGGAAACGTGGAATGGCAACTAAAAGAAGCGGTAAAGGAGACCTTAGCGCGTTTGACCGGGTCTTATGCGATAATCGTTGCGGCAAAGGGTTTTGATGGTTTAGTAGCAGCGAGGAAGGAATCTCCGCTCATTATAGGCGTTGGCGACCGTGAAAACTTCATCGCTTCTGACGTGCCTGCCGTGCTTGAGCAAACGAACAGGGTAATTTATCTGGATGAGGGCGACCTCGCGGTTGTGAAGAACGATTCGGTGTACATAGAAAACGGAGGTGCCGAAGTAAAGAGAGCGGAACGATTAATCCCGTGGACGATAGAGGACGCCGAGAAAGGAGGATACGAGCACTTCATGCTGAAAGAAATCCATGAGGAGCCGAAGGCAATTACGGATACGCTCCGGGGTTACTTAACCGGGGATGAGATAACGCTGGGGATTGACTTAGAAATTGAAGGAGATAATACGAAAGGCAAAAGTATCTTGATGCTTGCATGCGGTACGTCCTACTATGCCGCTCTGTGTGGCAAACACATAATAGAGACCTTAGCAAAAGTTCCCGTTCAACTTGAACTTGCATCGGAATTCAATTACTCGGATTTCGTGCTGGACGGTACGAAAGTGACGGTAATGGCAATTACACAATCCGGGGAGACCGCGGATACACTGATGGCACTGAAAAAAGCGAAGCGATACGGGTGTAAAACGGTAGCGATAACAAACGTCGTTGGCAGTTCGGCAACGAGAATCGCCGATGAGACGATATACACCGGGGCAGGTCCGGAGATAGGCGTTGCCGCAACAAAAAGTTTTGTAGCGCAGCTGGTCATTTTTTATCTGCTGGGGTTACAAAAGTCCCTTGCGAAATTACCCGAGGCGGTGTTTTTGGAACATCTCGAAGAACTGAGGAGAATGCCGCAAATAGCTCAGCTAGTGCTTGACGAAGCAAATGGAAACATACAAAAACATGCACGGTATCTTTCAAAATACGAGCATGTGTTCTTCGTGGGACGCGGTGTGAACCTGCCTATTGCTATGGAGGGGGCATTAAAACTGAAAGAAATATCATACATACATGCAGAGGGTTATGCGGCGGGAGAACTCAAACACGGACCTTTTGCACTGCTCACCGAGGATACGCCGGTAGTTGCGATAGTAACGCATCAAACTTTTAAAAAAAGTTTGATCAAAAGCGCTACGCTATCTTCGCAGAACGTTTATGAGAAGATGCTGGGGAACGTGAAGGAGATAAAGGCAAGAGGGGCACCGGTGATTGCAATAGCTGAGGAAGGGGATGAGGAGGTGGAGAAGTACGTGGATGCGGTGATAAGAGTTCCCGGGACAAGCGCAATATTCTCGCCTATTCCCAATACGGTCGCTCTTCACTTGCTCGCTTACTGGACTGCGAGGGAAAGAGGATGTGAAATAGACAAGCCGAGGAATCTGGCAAAGAGTGTGACGGTGGAGTAGGAAGAAGAGGAAGAAGAAAATGAAGCTGGTTATAACAGGCGGGGCGGGATTCATAGGCTCAAATATTGCTGAAGAGCTGTTAAGGGAAGAGGAAAACGAAATTATTATCGTGGACGATTTATCCACGGGGAAGATGGCGAATATAAGAAAATTTAATCAAAGTACAAATATAAACTTCGTTAGAGGCACCATAACGGATTTGAATTTGCTGAAGGGGGTCTTTAAGGGCGTGGATTATGTTTTCCACCAGGCTGCGATTCCTTCTGTCCCCAGAAGTATAAAAGACCCGATTGCATCTAATAACGCAAATATAAACGGAACACTGAACGTTTTGGTTGCTGCGAGAGATTGCGGCGTGAAAAAAGTTGTTTATGCATCCTCTTCTTCAGTTTACGGCGATACGCCAGAACTACCGAAGAGAGAGCGTATGACGCCAAATCCGTTGTCGCCTTACGCAGTGACGAAATTGCTCGGCGAATATTACTGCAACGTTTTTAATGATATTTATGGCTTAAAAACCGTTTCGCTTCGTTATTTCAATGTCTACGGCCCGAGGCAGGACCCTTACTCGGACTACGCGGCAGTTATCCCGAAATTCATAAACCGCGTTTCAGAAAACAAGCCGCCCGTGATTTATGGTGATGGCGAGCAAACGCGGGATTTTACCTTTGTGAAAGACGTAGTAAGAGCAAATATTCTTGCGGCAAAAAGTGATGCCGAGGGCGTATATAATATCGCAAACGGGAACAGGATAAGCATAAATGAGCTTGCAAATATGATAATGGCGCTTATAGGGAAGAATTTAACGCCCATACATAACGACCCCAGAGAAGGTGACGTAAAGCATTCCCTGGCTGACATATCAGAAGCAAAGAAGAATTTGGGCTATGAGCCACAGTATAGCTTAGAAGAAGGGCTAAGGGGAACGATAGAGTGGTTTGGTTTAGCGGTTTAGCAAGTTAGCGGTTTAGCGGTTTAGTTTATTAGAGGTTTAGAGCGGGATATCATGGAGGGAGATGGTGGAGAAAAAAAACCACTAATTATTTATGCTTTTGCCTTCAATTTAAATACCGAAACTTGAAGATAGGGGGGAGGAGAAAAATGGTAAAAAAGATTGTTATAGTTGGTGGAGGGATCGCAGGGATATACGTGTTGAGGAACTTACTTGCGAGGAAGGGCGAAGTGGAGGAGGGAATGGACTTCACGGTGTTAAAGCGAGAGAAAAGCGGCTGGGTATCTACTTGCGGATTGCCTTTTGCCTTGCGTGGTTGGTATGAGATAGACAGGACGGAGATAAATAAGCCGCAGTTTTTCCGCGACCAGGGCGTTGATTTCAGAACCGAGACAGAAGTAACAAAATTGAATTTAGAACAGAGTAGTGTGGCACTTAAAACAGGAGAGGAGCTAAAATACGATTTTCTCGTTATTGCGACAGGGAGAAAACAATTCGTGAAAGAAACGGAACTCGAAGGTGTTTACACGTTTAATAACGAGGATGATGCGCAAAAGATAGAAGCTGCTTTGAATAAGGAGGGAGTGAAAAACGCTTATATTCGCGGTCGCGGTATTATAGGATTGCAAGCGGCAGCCGC
>JAUWNY010000117.1 GCA_030612405.1 Candidatus Methanophagales archaeon
ATAGGTGAGGTTATTTAAATAGTCTGAAAGTCAGGTATTTATATAGTAAAAGATTTTGGAGGTTGGTTAAAAGATGGCAAAAACAATAGGTATAGACGTGGGAACGAGCAATTCCGCTGCGGCTGCATTGATAGGTGGAAAGTCCACGATAATCCCGAGCGCAGAGGGGACGAGTCTTGGTGGCAAAGCATTCCCCTCTTATGTGGCATTTACGAAAGATGGACAGATGCTGGTTGGAGAACCCGCGAGAAGGCAAGCAGTGTCCAATCCTGAAGGAACGGTGATGGCAATCAAGCGGAAGATGGGCACGGACTATAAGGTGAAGGTTCATGGCAAGGAATACACGCCGCAACAAATAACTGCTTTTATTCTTCAAAAAATTAAACGAGATGCGGAAGCATTCCTGGGCGATAAAGTTGACAAGGCGGTCTTAACAGTGCCGGCATACTTCAATGACAACCAGAGGACTGCGACGAAGGATGCAGGTGCGATTGCAGGTTTAGAAGTCGTCAGAATAATTAACGAACCCACAGCCGCGGCGCTCGCTTATGGAATTGATAAAGCGGAGAAAGAGCAGAAGATTATGGTCTTCGATTTCGGCGGTGGCCCACTTGACGTAACGACTATGGAGTTCAGTGAAGGCGTATTCGAGGTAATGTCCACGAGTGGCGACACTCAGTTGGGTGGCACCGACATGGATACCGCACTCGTGGATTACGTTGCAGAAGAGTTCAAGAAGGAATCGGGAATAGACGTGAGGAATGATAGTATGGCGTTACAGAGGTTGAGGGAAGCGGGTGAAAAGGCGACGATAGAACTTTCCAATGTGCTTGAGACAGATATAAACCTGCCTTTCATCACCGCAGACTCTTCGGGACCGAAGCACCTCGTGACGAAACTCACGCGGGCAAAATTAGAGGAACTCGTGCGACCAATCGTGGATAAATGTAAAACATCGATAGATCAGGTTTTAAGTGATGCAAAACTCACGCCTCGTGACGTCACCAAAATCATATTCGTTGGTGGACCGACGAGGATGCCAATAGTGCAGCAATTCGTCGAGGAGTACGTGGGTGTAAAAGGAGAGCATGGCGTTGACCCGATGGAATGCGTGGCAGCGGGTGCTGCAATACAAGCAGGTGTTCTGACTGGCGAAGTGAAGGACGTGCTGCTGCTGGATGTCACTCCACTTTCGCTGGGCATTGAGACCCTGGGCGGCGTGTTCACCAAATTAATCGAAAGGAACACCACGATTCCCACGCGGAAGGGCGAGATATTTTCGACTGCGGCGGATAATCAAACGAGTGTCGAGATAAACGTCCTGCAAGGCGAGCGCGAATTTGCGCGCGATAACACTTCCCTTGGGCGGTTCCATCTGATGGATATTCCGCCATCGCCAAGAGGCGTGCCTCAAATCGAAGTCACCTTTGACATAGATTCCAATGGCATATTGAATGCCACAGCCAAGGACATGGGCACGGGAAAGCAGCAGGCAATCACAATCACCGCGTCAACTAAATTAGCTCAAAGTGAGATAGACCGGATGGTTGATGAGGCGACGCGATTTGAAGATGAGGATAAGAGGCGTCGTGAAGCGGTGGAAACGAAAAATCAGGCTGAGAATCTTATCTATACCACCGAAAGGTCGCTCACGGATTTGGGCGATAAGGTCTCGAGTGACGAACGGACGAGGATTAATGCGATTACAGAACGACTGAAGGAGACGATAAAGAGCGAAGACGTCCACAAGATACGGGCTGAGATGGAAGAATTGACACGTGCATTCCACGAGGTTTCAACGCGTGCATATCAACAAGCAGGAGCACAGTATCAGCAACGAGAAGGTCCAAAGGAAGGGGAAAAAGGACCTGAGGACGCGGAATATAAGGTGATGGATGAAGAGGAATAAAAAAAGTGCATTTGTTTACCGCCGAGATCACGGAGAGCGCTGAGATGACGTGAAGGTGTGAGTTGTCAGGTGTGAGTAAGCCAAACTCCTCAAACCTGAACCCTCAAACCTCACACCTACGATGACTCTCTGTGTTCTCTGCGGGCTTTGCACTCTCCGCGGTGATAAATCACTGGATTTTTAGATAGTGCCGGTAACAGCAAGCCTAAATAGTTCCACATAGCTATTCTATCCTCCTTAGAATTCTTATCCTTTCAATCTCGCTTTAAGCTCAGCATCAAGAATTTTCACTAACTTCTCCAACAGTTTTTCGGTTCTTTTTCTATTGTCTTCAAACATTGAATCATTCATAAAATCATGGAAGAAATTCGCATGGATAATTTTTATTCTCGTAATATTTCCTGAAATTGTCATAGTAGTGATCAGCAAGTTTTCTTCTTTTTTCAATCTCTGAAATAACTTCTTCATCAACATTCATCCTTCTATAACATCCCTTTTCGGGAATATGGGCACTGTTTTTCCTTCAGACTTTGCTTCTGTCAGCTTCACTTTAAGCGTGTATCCCATCCCCGGAAGTATCGCATAATCCCTAAAGATAAGCCAGGAATTTTTGGAAATATACAGCCAATCTACACTTCCAAGAGCAGATACCCATAATATAAAATCTATCCCCTTCCCTTCTATTTCCTTTACGATTTCTTTCTCTTTGTCTGTCAATCCTCCACCTTTTATCTCCAATATCTCTCCGGTAACAATCGTCTCATCCGGCAACTCATATGCCTGTGAGAAATTGATCTTTCGCACGTCTAAACATGCCCTCACTGCTCTTTCCGGAGGTGTAGGAAGAGGACCTGTTGATAAAAGCGTTTCTATGATTAATGCCATTTTCAACACCTCTTATATTTAAGATAATACCAGTATATAAATCTAACGAGTGAAGCGAGGCTTTCGCGAAAAGAGGTGAGTTAGATGTTTTCATCGCCAGAAGAGGTTTTCGAGAAGGAAAAGAAATACATAATGCAGACATACAAACGACCGCGAATAGTGCTACGAGAGGGAAAAGGAGCGACGGTAAAAGATTTTTTTGGTCGTGAGTTCATAGATTGTGTCGGAGGCATTGCCGTAAACGCGGTTGGGTACTGCCATCCTGCAGTGGTGAATGCGATAAAAGAGCAGGCGGGGAAGCTCATGCACACCTCGAACTTATATTACACGGAACCGCAGGTGCAGCTTGCAGAGAAACTTTCGGGGATAACCGGTATGGACAAGGTCTTTTTCTGTAATTCCGGTACGGAGAGTATAGAAGCGGCATTGAAACTGGCATGTAAAGCGACAGGAAAGCGTAAGTTCATAGCTGCGGAAGGCAGTTTTCACGGTAGAACACTCGGGTCGCTAAGTATAACGTTTGGGACCAAATTAAGAGGTGTATTTGAGCCTTTACTGCTGGACGGCGTGGAATTTGTGCCATACAACGATGCCGATGCAGTCAGAGATGCAATAGACACCCACACTGCTGCGGTTATATTAGAACCCATCCAGGGAGAAACAGGAATAGTAGTTCCTTCTGCGGGGTATTTGAACGAGGTACGGGAAATATGCAGTGAGAAAGGCGTCTTGCTGATTTTGGATGAAATACAAACGGGTTTTGGTCGTACCGGTAAATGGTTTTGCAAGGAGCATGAGGGCATAGAGCCCGATATAATGACCGTGGCGAAAGCGCTGGGTGCGGGTTTTCCAATAGGTGCAATGCTCGCAAAGGAGGGATTAGAATTTGAAACCAGCGAGCACGGGTCGACCTTTGGCGGCAATCCACTGGCGTGTGCAGCGGCATTGGCATCTATAAAGGTGATAGAGGAGGAAGGGTTGGTAGAAAAATCACGCGGGCTGGGTGCGTATTTCATGGAAAAGGTTCATGATGAGAGGATAGGGGTATATTCAAATTCCGTAGTGAAGGAGATAAGAGGAAAAGGGCTGATGATCGGGATAGAATTAACGAAAACCTGTGGCGAAGTAGTAGGCAAAGCGATTGAACGTGGAATTTTAATAAATTGCACTTCGGATACCGTGATAAGGTTGGTGCCTCCGCTGGTTATAAGTAAAGAGCAGATAGACAAGGTGATTGCGGTTTTGTGCGACCTCACAAGAAAATAAATTATAGACACAGATTAACACAGATGAAAAGAAAGAATATATCCGTGTAAATCGGTGTAAATCCGTGTCTTAATTAGAAGGAAGTTATACCTTATTTCCCGTAATACACTTTTCTCACGGGCCACGATATTTCAATCCCCTCTTTGTCGTAGCGTGCCTTCAACGCTTTTATAAATTCATGTATAACAATATATTTAGCCGCAGGTTCCTCCACCCGCAAAATAATCGAGAAATTGATGTTCGAGTCGCCAAACGTATGATACCTGATGAAAGGTTCAAAGGTTTTAACTGCTCCCGGGGCGGTTTCCAGTATCTGCTTCGCTACGTCAATCGTGACCCGCTCCACCTTTTCCAAATCCGACCCGTAAGCAACGCCACATTGAATTACCGCGGACATCTCCAGCACCGGCAGCGAATAATTTGTGATTGCACTTTCCGCGAGTTTCGAATTTGGAACGATAACAAGCGTATTTGGCAGGGTTCGCACCCTCGTGGACCGCCAGCCTATATCCTCGACAAAACCTGAAATACCGCCCTCTATCTCTATATAATCTCCAAAATTTATTGGCCGGTCAGAGATAATATGTAATCCAGCGAAGAGGTTTGAAAGCGTGTTTTGTAAAGCCAGCCCAACTGCTAAACCACCCAATCCAAAAGCCGCAAGTAAAGGGCTTATTTTTATCTCAAAATGGTCAAGAATCATTAAAAAAGCCATTAGATAAATAACAATCGCAACTACGTTGCCCATCAATTTCGGCATCTTCTCATATTTCTTCTGCACCTTCAACCAGTGACTTACCAGCACGCCCAAGATTCGCGATACAATCAGAGACAGCAGCAATATACTACCGACGAAAAATATCCCATCTATCTCCGCGGAATACTTTTCGAGGTCAGATAGAGATTTCAATGCGAAATACAAACCAGCAAACATGATGAAAATGCACACCGGTTTTGTAACTATTTTCAATATGATGTCATCAATATCGGTCTTTGTTCGAGCTGCAAGTCCTCTCATGTATTTCACCAGGATAAAATGAACTATCTTGGCAAGAAGAAGGAAACTTATCAAAATTAAGAAGAAGTGAAAATATTCATGCTGAATCAAACTTTGCACTGTCGCTGTTTCTATTACTACCATGCTTTTATGTTTGTTTGTATATTTAGTAAAGGTTTTTGCGAAGCAAAAAAGTTTGTATTAATCACGACGAACGATGTCTCCAACGCTGTCATTAACACTCGACCTGCACGTGCACACGAATTACTCGCATGATGGCTGTGATTCGGTTGACAAGATAGTAGATAGTGCGATATCGAAAAAGCTCGATGGTATCGCAATCTGTGACCACGACACGATGAACGGTTCGTATGCGGCACAGAAATACGTTGCTGATAACGAGTTGGGTTTGATTATTATCCCGGGTATAGAAGTAACGACTTCAAAAGGGCATTTAATCGTGCTCGGCATGGAAGAAGGAATAGCAAAGGGATTATCGCTATGGGAAACGATACGAATAGCGAGGCAGAAAGAGAAGAAGAAGGAGAACAAAGGCACGGTTGTAATTATTGCTCCGCATCCTTACCATCCTTTTCGCCACAGCATTGGCGACCTTTGCGTGCATTCCGAATTGGACATAGATGCAATAGAAATATTCAATTCCCGATATTTCTTCGGTGTTGCGAACGGAATAGCGAGGAGAAAGGCAGATCGTAAAAATATCATCGCGGTTGTGGGGAGCGATGCACATTCCGCAGACTGCGTAGGTCTTGCGACGGTAGAGGTAGAAATAGAGCAGCAATCCGAACAAAAAATGCTGCTGGACGCAACACTGAGCGGGATAAAAGAGGGTAAGGTAAAGATAAAGAGCTGTGAGAAAACACCTTTTTGGACGTATTTCAAGCAATTATTTTTTTCAACTCTTCTGTCGTATTAATATTTGTGAACGTCTTTAAACCGGGGTCTATGTCCCTTATTCTCGCTACGGGTAAGAAATAAACATTTTGGAGTTGCAATAAGATATCGGAAATTTTTCCCGCCCCTTTTCTCACCCCCTCTTTTATCGCTGCCAGCATCGGCGCATTTTGGTACACCGCATGCAAAGGCTCTAACATCCCGTTTCCCCATTTCGGTATTGCTGCATCGTATCCCGCAGAAGAAGCGATTTCGAACAGAAATTTTGCAACAGCGGGGTCTACAAAAGGCATATCGCAGCCGATGACGATGGAATAAGAAAAAGAAGCCCTTTCTAAACCCGATAGAAAACCTGCAAGCGGACCAGCACCCTCCGAAGAATCAAAGACAAAAACGATTTTATTGCTATTTTTAATTATTTTTTTTATTCTTTCTCCCTGCTCCTCGTCTCGTGCTGCCACTATTATCTCCTCTGTCACGCTTGATATTCGGTCAATGGCGTGCTGTATGAGCGGCTTATTGTTTAAGGCGATGAAGCATTTATCGAGGGGATAAAATCTCTGGCTTTTGCCACCTGCCAGGATGAGTGCCGTCTTTTTCGTTTGCATAACACTTTTTCTTTTTTACAAAAAGAAAACCTGTGCTAAAAGAAAAACAATAAGTTCTTTTGGTGGGCTGGGTAGACTATTTTTAACGGCATTGCTCTTTTCAGCTTGTCTGTGTTAATCTGAGTCTATAATTTATTTTCTGTTTTCTCGTGAAAATCTGTGTAATCTTGTGGCTATATATTTAAATAGGAAAAGGGTTATATTATTATGCTATGAATCCAAGAATAAAAAATAAGGAGGAAAAGAAGAAGAGAGGTGTTGAAATATGGAAACAAGAGACATAATATTTTCGGTTGTGATGGTTTTTTCTGCCTTTGTGCTGGTGTACAAGTTAGTATACGGAGATAGTCCCAAGGAGGACCCATGGATCGTAATATCATCAGTGACATTGATAGGGATGTTAGCCATACTGTTTTTAAGTGTGGGTGAGCGGTTAAGGAGAATGGAAGAGGCGATAAATGAGAAGGAGCGGTCTTTACGCGTGAGTTTGCAATCCGTGGAAGAAGAAGTGCGAAATAAGGTGGATACGGCAACAAGGGGATTAAACGAAGTAAGAGAGGCGATAGTGAAAAGGGGGTACCGGTAAACCCTTTTCTTTTAGAAAAAGAAAAGCGTTTTCGGAAAAGAAAATTACACATAGTATTGGAATTTTCGATAAGACGATGTGGAGAGAGGTAGTAGAGAAGTTTGGGCGGTATCCATCGCAAAAGAAAGTTATAGAGTTATTATTGGGGAGGGGTTTTCAGGTAAGTCCGGAAGGGAGAGTGGTATCTGGCGCGATTAAGATACCCCATGCACAGATAGCAAACGAGGCAGGTGTAGACAGGCGGGTGGTGGATATGACTGTGAGACGGATTTTAAATCAGCCGGAGTTAAAAGAGATATTTGGAAATATTCGTTCGATTGCCTTTCTTGCTGACGTTGCTCCTTTGTTGGGGCTCACGGTGATTATAATACATCCCAGGGACGCAAAAGAAAAGGGGATACTTGGCGAAGTTGCTACGGTGATAGCAAAGCGGGGGTTTGGCATAAGACAAGCAGTTAGCGATGATCCTTATCTCGTGGACGACCCCAAACTCACAATTATTACCGATAGGGACATACCAGGTGAGTTAATAGCGGAGATAGGGCAGATAGAGAGTGTAAAGGGTGTGCAAGTTCTCCAATAAACCCTTTTCTTTTAAAAAAGGGTAATGTCCTAATATACGATAGTTTATTATAGTAGCCAGTCTAATACACTCTTGGTGGATACTATGGCACGACCAAGAGGAAAAATCGATGTTGTTTGTCAGAACCCGCAATGCCGTTATTATCTAAAAGAGAAGGGGAAAGATATCATTAAA
>JAUWNY010000048.1 GCA_030612405.1 Candidatus Methanophagales archaeon
CCCTTTCTTTCCGTAATCCGGACACGCCTCGTTTGGACAAAAAAATTCGTCTACGTTTACTTCTCCCATTTCGCCAATCCCTTAACATCTCCTATGGAAATATGGGTTATATACACTTTTCTGCGAAATTGGGACACGACCAGAAAAGAATATATTGGTCTATATGGAAAAGAATCGAAAAGTTTTTAAGTTAAATTTTTAATCTTATTAATAACAAGAAAGTAAAAAAGGGGGCGTGGATAAAAAAGATGGAATCAAAAAGATTGTTGCCATTTGTGAAATTCCTTGAAAAGGAAGCAGGATTCAGATTCGATATTGAAAAATTTGAACACCGACTGAGGTTACAAAAGTATGCGTTCCTCTCTAAGTTCTTTGGATTTAATCATGATTATTCATATAGCATCTATCTTAGAGGACCTTATTCCTCAACACTTGCTGATGACTATTACAAGTTAGCTGACTTTTATCCATCATATAAAGAGGATTATAGAAAAGAGTTTGAGGGATTTAATAGCGGGGAGTTCATAAAAGTAATAGAAGGAAAAGATGGAAAGTGGCTTGAGATAGCTGCGACTATCCTCTCGGTCTATGAAAGTTATCGAAAAAAATTCGGTGGTGCTGAATTAATAGAACTGGTTCTATCCACATCTTGTGATATAAAGAGTGCTACTGAAGTCAAAAAAATACATCGTATATTTGATGAGTTAAAAAGAGTTGGACTGATTGATGTATAGATTCAAAGCTCTTCTGTAATCTTCAATTGGCGATTCCTCTTTCCTTCTCCCCGCATATCTTTTTCTATCTTTTTCAGTTCCAACGATTGCAACAACAATTTATCATGAATCAACAAATGCGATGAATCGGAGTCGCATAGAGCGCATGACGCTATCAAAACATCTGAAGGATGTTTTTCTAAATAATTGTCCTGGTCAATCAATAATTTGGCTTTATCGAAACTGTATTTATTTGGTGGAATGATGTCTGCATCTAAATCTTTCCGCAGCTCAAAAAAGTTATACATAATCTCATTTCTCTCTCTTTGCTCAAAGTTTTCTCGAAGAACAAGGTTATTTATCAATTCTCCAATAACGATAAAAGGTATTTTGACGTTTATCTCAGGGTTCTTCCTAACATTTGATTCAATCTCTGAAAAAATAGCGGTTGTGTTCTCTTTTTCGTCCTTCTTTCCCCATAGATAGCCTTGGAAGTAATAAGTATCAATATATATGTTTTGAATATTTGTTTGCATCTTCGTAATTAATAAAAAAGTGAGAAGAAAAGGTTTTCTATTTTTAACAGGGAAATATGAGTTGCAATGGACGACCCAACTAAAGAAACATAACAGACGTACCCATAGCGATTTATACGTGCGTACATTGACGCACATGAAGACTAAACCTTACAACTAATACTAAACTACCTTTTGGTTGTAAAAGTTAGCTGATTCAGCGTGTTTTGTGTGTGCAGGAATAACATAAAGAATATAGCTGCACTAATCGTTTATCCAGCAGATTTCTTTTTATACTTCTTACTTCCAAGACTCCTGCGTGGATCTAAACTTTTCTGCGGATGCGACCACTTTTCAGATTTTTCTTGCCCTGGTGTGATGCGATAATAAACTCTGTCGTAAAACGCAGGATTACTTGCTGGTTCTGTTTTTGTCGTTTCTATCAAGTGCAGTTTTTTCAGAGTCCAAATATAATTTGACATGAACGATTTATATGAGCCTGTTTTAATGCTGCCTCGTGCTTTTTTTAGACTTCTCCAGATTTGCATGCCATAACCTTCACCATGCGCAATAAGAAAGTCCCGGATAAAAAAGCCAGTTGGTTTAATCCCTGGGACTGCCCAGCCTTTTTTCTCCATACATTCATTTTGATTTTTATTATATATAAAACAAAAACGTATTTTTGTTTGGAAAACTATTTATATATGAAAAAATAGAAAATTATTTAAACAGAAAAAATCAATATAAAAAATATAAAATGGCAGATGAAAAAACACTGCGCGCAAAAGGGGAAAGCGAAAGCGCGAACTATAAATAATGAAATATCATGCAAAATCGGGATGGGAAAAAAGTAAGCATGGTATTGAGAAAAGCAGAATATGGATTATATGACATTTTGGTGATGGTTTAAAAGGTGAAGAAGCACGGAGAGAAGTTGTTTGTATGGATACCGTGAAAATTTATGACATTGTTTTAACTAAACCTCACATTTACGACTGCGTCCGCACCCATCTCCTCCGCCTTCCCTGTCATCCTCTTCAATGCTATTTCCCTCGCCTCGCTCATCATCTCCGTGTATTCCTTTATCTCACCGCCGACGAGATGCCGAAATCCCGCGGCTATATCTTTGCCGAGATGTTTCGCTTGAATCACATTTCCTTTCACAATCCCTAAAACCTCTGCTATCTCCTTTCCGGGGACAAAATCCGTATTTACAACTATCATGTTCATGTTCATGGTCTCAATTCCTCCTCACTTATTTCCTCTTTCATTTTCATCTAAAAATTCGCTACGAGACTATCCTTAAGTTCGCGTGCGCTCTTCTCTCCCGCTAATATCTCGACCAGTTTAACGCCGAATTCGAGTGCAGTCCCCGGACCCTGACTGGTGATTATCTTACCATCCACTACCACTCGCTCATTGATATGTTTTGCACCGGCTAAAGCGGTTTCCAATCCCGGATAAATCGTCGCTTTTTTGCCCTCTAAAATCCCCGCTTTTGCCAATACCGAAGGTGCAGCACAGATAGCTGCAACGACTTTACCGAGTTCAAATGCTTTTCTCACCGCATCCAAAACGCGCTTGTCGTTACCCAGATTCACGTATCCGGGATACCCACCGGGCAAAACGACCGCATCAAAATCCGCGATATTAATCCCTTCTATTTCTCTATCTGGAACCACCTTAACCCCATGCCCGCCTTCGATAGCGCCCGTTTGAAGACCTGCAATCACAACCTCTATCCCCGCCCTTCTGAGTGTGTCCACAATACCCATAGCTTCTATCTCTTCAAATCCCGTAGCCAAAAATACAACGACAGCCATTTTTTCTTACCTCTAAATATTTATAAAGGAGGAAAAATAAAAAAAGGTTATGGACTTGCAGGGAAAACAACTGGCAATTGCAACAGTTGCGGTAGTGTTTGCGTTCTTAGTGCTTATTGCGTTAGTAGCCACGATTGGCGGCGGTTTAAAATCTTATGAGCGGTCTGAAATAGCAATCGCGGATATTGATATATCTGCGGAAGCGCTTGGTATTGCCGATGTAATGCTAAATGTGACCGCGTATCTGGATAATAGCGGAGATGCGAAATCCGGCGAAGTGGATGTGTTGATAAAGGCATACGATGCAGATACAAATTTACTCGTAGCTTCTAATGGGTCGAAAATGGGGAAAATAGGGAGAAGAGAGACAAAATCCGCGAACACGTACTTGAAGCTTCTGAAGGAAGGAGGATATAGACTGCAAATAGTTGTTTTTGAAGACGGCAAAGGCATACTGCGGGGCGAAAGAAAGATTTATGGATTATCTCGATTGGAACCCCCTTCTGTTGCAAAAATTTCCGTACGGGAACTTGATTTCTTCGTGGAAGCAGTAGAAGTAGAGAGCGGAAGGGGGAAAGAGAAGGAGTATGCAACCGTCAATACCACGCTATACATTGACAATCTCGGAAAAGACGTCGGCGGTCTGAGAGCGTTGATAAAGGCGAGGGACAACGAAACGAGGTTAATAGCAGACAGGGGGTGGGAAGACCTCGGGGTTCTAAAAGAAGGCACTACATCGCTACATTACGCAGAGCTAAGGGTGCTTAATGGCAGGGATTATATATTCGAGATTCAAATATGGCAATCAGAAAGGATAATAAAAGAGAGCACTGGGACGGTTCTATTAAGCCCTTTTGTGAACAGAACGGTAGTAGTAGAAGCGAAAGAGAAGACGGTGGAAATTTCACCCACGGTAGAAATCACTGATTTTATTCGTCCAAGCGCACCAGTCCCTAAGCCTGTGCCTTATCCCACCCCAGCACCGGAGGCACCGGGCTTTGAAACTTTATCCGCAGCTTTTGCACTCTTTATTACTTTTGTTTTACTGGTAAAGAAAAGGAGAGGGGGTATATAAGAATGGAAAAAGAAGAAGAAAAACGGGATGAGGTTATGAAGGAAAAGAGGGAAGAAGGGAGATTCACATCAGAGGATATTTTCAGGTATTTCAGGTTTGGCATATTCATAATCCTTATGCTTTTGCTTCTGGTTGCTATTTTTCAATTCTATTTCCTCGCCCTGGGGACAATATCCGCGCTATTCGAGTATAAATACCGCTCTTTGGTGCAAGCAGGCTTCGTGGCATGCGTCATCGCTGTGGTCGTATATTTGTTGAGAGCGGTAATTGTAAAAGAGAAATGAGAGCACTATACATAGGGCGATTCCAGCCCTACCATCTCGGGCATCATGCAGTAATAAAAGAAATCGCTTCTGAAGCGGATGAAGTCATTATAGTTATAGGGTCAGCGCAAAGAAGCCACGAGTTGGAGAACCCTTTTACTGCTGGGGAACGCTATCTGATGATTTCAAAGTCCTTAAGAGACGATGGCATTTCCAACTTTTATATCGTGCCCATCTTAGATGTGAACTGGAATGCGGTCTGGGTTTCGCACGTTGAGTCATTGATGCCCCCGGTGGATGAGGTATTTACAAATAACCCGTTAATAGAGCGTTTATTTGAAGAGCGAGGCTACGAAGTTCATGCTCCTTTGCTATTCAACAGGAAAGAATATTCGGGTAGGGAAATAAGAAGGCGAATGCTGAATAACGAAAACTGGGCGATTTTAGTGCCCGAAGCGGTTACAGAAGTGATAAAGGAGATAGACGGGTTAAGAAGGATGGAGAATTTGCGTAGAAGTGACCGTCAGTGAGAGTTTCAAAAAAAAAAAATAAAAAGGGGTAAATTTTGTATGTTTTATAGTTCCCCTTTATTCTAATTTTTTTTTCTATGCTACTGCTTCCAAGACGTCTTCTGCTTTCACTGTCTTCCTTCCGGCATGTTTGGCGAGGGCTACGGATTTTGCCGCTACTTTTTCACCGTATTCTTCTAATACCTCTACCAATGCCTGACTCGCATCTTCGCTTACTCTCTCTGCCCCGGCGTTTCTCATTAACCTGGTTACAGGTGCTGTTGGTATTTCAGCCATTTCTATCACTGTGATTACATAATACAAAGGGGTATATAAGCTTTTCGGTTGTCTGACCTCTAAAACACCATCAAAACCAATGACCTAACGTCTTCTGGCGCATATCATCAAAAGAAGAGAGGTCATAGCCAAAAAGTTGCAGCACTCGGTGCGCAACCGGTATCAGCTGATGCTGGACGTAATACGAGCAGTCAATCTGGTATGTTCGCCCATCTGCGCTTATTTCGTCCCCTTCGCTTCTCTCTATAACATCCACGGGGAATGCGCGGTCGCTCGTCTTCCCCGCGCCTTTTATTATCACATACGGAATTTTCGAGCCAACTTCGTATATAATGCGCGAGGACGAAGTTAAAGCTCTTTCTGCCGCCATAACGTGCGCTTGCTTCGTCTCATAGCTGCTTATCTTTCTGGTGAGCGTCTTGTAAATCGTTAACTTGTCTACGGATATTTTTCCCTCTTTTACGTCCTGTATGACGGTTTTAACATATTTCGCCGCAGCCTCAGGGTCTTTTTGTTTTAATATGAGTTCTATCACCTTCGTCTGCACTTCCTTCGCCAGCTCGCACCAGTCCCCGCGGCGCACTTCCAGGCCGCGCACTATGATCTCGCCTTTGTCGGTAAGCGCTGCGTATCTCTTCTTCTTTCCCGTAAAGAAAATAGCTTTAAAGAAGTCCTGTATCTCGAGTTCAAGCGGAAGCTCCCCGGAAATACGCGCTGAAACTTCTCTCGCTTTCTCCCACGTCGCAGCTTTTATATCCTCCTCTTTCCCCGCTGCATCAGGCGTGAGTGGGAGTTTCGCGAATATGCTGTCGGTATTGTGGAGAAGCACATTTCCAACACCAGCGCAGAAGTGGTGGTTCTCTGTTTCCACATCGTATACGTAGTCATTCGCCTCCTTCACATCTATTCTCTTTATGACATCCCCGCTGGCCAGTCGTTTGTCCGCTTTGTTCCTCACTATGCGTATTCTTATAACATTCTCTTTATCCCTCCTGACACCCAGGGAATATTCGAATCCAAGGCTGCCCAGCATTGCACAAAGCCCTGCAACCACGGATTTATCAGTGAGCGAGATTTCAAGTATTTTTGTCCGCTTATCTTTGCCCCCGTCACCTGCCCATAACCCTCGCAAAAAAGATTCTTTCGGGGCTCTCTTCGCTTCTAAAATGAATCCCGGTATCTTCTTATCGCCTCTCTTTGTATGACACCACTCCTTGAAAAGTTCGTAAAAAAGCTTTATGTTCCCTGAAGGAACAAGTCTGTAAGTCGCAGAACTCTCTCTAACATCCAATATGCTCGTGTTGAGCCCGAATTTATTCAAAATAAACCCGCACTTTTCAAGCAGCCCGAAATCCGAATTATCTATCTTCCACTGATATTTTAAGCCGGATTTCGTTTCATACCTGCCGCAACCTCCTTCGGCGATATAAAAACCAACAAGCCATGCTAAATCATCATCCACTTCGTATTTCGTCTCCAATGCATAATGAACCAGATTTATCCTGTCGCCGGTTTTAAAATCCTTTGGCGTTATCTCTTTACCATTTACGACAAAGCTATGGTCTTCTGTCGCCTCCACAAAACCTGCTCTTGTGAGAATACGGTATGTTTTCTTCCGGGTCTTTCGTTTATGCACGTATTCTGCCCTGCTCCATCCGTTTTCAGTTAAGACTTCAACGCCTTTAACCTCTCTTCTGCCTCCGCTCATAGTCCGTGGTGCGATGTCCAGATCCTCTACGGGTATTATCTCAACGCCACCCTGCCTTCTTATTAAGACAGGAGTATCTTTCATCACGCTGTCGCCATAGATAACCTCAAATCCGCGCTTCTCCGCTACCTCCACCGTGCGCTTTATAAAATGCCGCCCCCATGCCGTTGTCGCTTCAGCGCATTCACGCTTGTAAAATTTCGCTGCGCTCCACCCCGTATAGCCATAGAAGCTGTTCGTGAGGATTTTGATACTCTGCTGTTGTATGTCCAGCAACCGATATTGGTCGGAATTTTTGTCGTGTTTCTTCATTTCCGCCTTTATCGCTCTTCTTCGTGCGATTAAATCGCTCATTATTCGTTTAAAGAATCCATCTGGCGTCTTTCTGAATGCATGCCCCACCTCTGGTGCGATATATAAATTCGATTCGGGTTCCGCACCTGCACCCCGGGCTTCTACGAATGTATCGGGTGAGATGTTAAAGGAAATCATGATAGTGGGGTACATAGAAGAGAAGTCGAGGGCGATAACGTTCTCGTGTAAGCCCTTTTCCGGGGGGAGTACGAATCCCCCCTCGAAGGTCTTTTCCGCTCCTCGCTTTGGTGGCACCAGTTCGCCTTTTTTGAATGCTTCTGCGGTTAAAAACGCTTCTACCTGCCTGCCTCGCCCCATCTTTGCTACCTCGTCCAGAGGATAGCCGATCATCTTAGAAAGTTCAATTTGCAGTGGCAGCATCTTCTCCGCGATGCCCAGCGTGCTGACCGCATCCGCTTTTGCGTATTCGTATAACTGCTGTCGCGCGGCAGACGACGGCGAAGCGTCAACCCAGTAGTCGGTAATCTCCCGTGGCGTTAAATTTACTCTTTCGCTTTTCTTCATCACGCCAAGGTATTCGGCTACATTTTCCAGTTTCTTCACCTTCACGCTGTCCAGATCGCGCTTTGCGAGTTTGAAAAGGTCAACGTTCAGCCGCCCCGTGATGTTCACTCCGGGCAACGCACCTCCCCTCTCCTTGTCATACTGCACCGTGCTGCCATCCGCACCTACGGTTAAACGAATCCTGTGCATTCTCGCACGTTCTCTTATGTACTGCCAATCAAAAGCGTCCGAATTATAGCCCACGATAACATCCGGCTGGAATTGCGCTACAAAGTTCAAAAAATCGGTTATTACTTTTTTATCCCCTTTTTCCGTCCATCCCTCTTCTTCCATCATGAACAGCTTTGCGTTGACTTCTTTTCCTATACCTTCGGTGTATGCAGCCGAAACGATTGTTATCGGGTCGTTTTTCGCCGATGGCATTCCATATCCGCTCAGCGTAGCCATTTCGCAGTCAAAAGCGAGGATTTTTAGCGCTGGCAGGTCACCCTCGCCGCTCATTTTTTTGTACGATATGTCCGAGGCAAGAATAGCCGTAGTGGCATAGTCCAATTCTATTTCTTCGCCCACCACGTTTACGCCGTCAAAAGGTCTCAGTTGTTTGTCTATCAAGTACCGAATGGCAAATAGAATGTCCGCTTCAAGCACGGTAAGACCCGCTTTTTTGACTGCCTCTCGCAGCAGCGGAACGTGCCTCGGATGTTCGGCATAAATTTTTAGCCCTCTCTGTTCAACACCAAGTAATTTCTTCTGGCAAAATTCCACTCGCTTAACGCTTATTTGTTCGTCTCCTCTATCCACCCGGATTTTTTCTACTACTCCCTTAGTTTCTTCAATATCTCGGTATGGGTAAGAATGGAAATGAGAATGGAGAAAGGCGTAAAAATACGGCTCGAAACTTTTGTCTAACACAACAAAAACCTCTCCTTCTTTGCTCTTGCACCATAGTCGTATCACCGGCTTTTCGTCCCCTGTATCGTCTCTTTCCGTTATATAATCAATGTCCAGTAGAAAACCCTCTTTTTCCATTCTCGTTTCTCTTTTTATCTGTTCACGCTCCCACTAAATAAATTTTTAAAGGAGCCGTTTAATTTCTAATTTGTTCTGTCAAGTCGAAGAAATGAAAAAAATAATTATTGGTGGTGGAAGAGCAGGGAGGGATCTGGCAGCTCAGTTACCCGAATCTGTAATTATTGAGATAAACCCGGAAAAGCGTGAGAAACTTCTGGGATTAGCGGGCGTGGAGGTAATTATTGGCGATGGAAGTGATGAAGAATTGCTAAAGCGAGTTGGTTTGGATGATGCCGAGGCTTTTATATCGCTCACGGGCAATGACGATGTTAATTATCGAGCAGCAGCTATTGCGAAGAAATACGGTGTCCCTAAGATAATTGTTCGGGTAGAAGACCCGGAAGACCGAGAGAGGTTTCAGAAGCTGGGCATTGAATTCATCATGTTTCCTACGAGGATAGTTGCGAATCTCATCAGCGATATGATGCGTTCTGGTTTTGACGCAAGCGTCGAAACTCGCACGCATTTCGAAAAAATCCTCGTTCCAATCCTCAGTAAAAATACGGTGGATAAGGCGTTCAAAGAAGCTTTGTTCGTTGCTTCCGTTGCGAGGGCGGAGGTCACTGCTGTATCATCTATGGAGATAGACAGGCAAGAGATGGAATCCCGGGCAATGGAGATGGGTGTGCCGCTTAAGATATTGTCGGAAGAGGAAAAACTGATGGACATAATAAAAAAGCACCTGCATTACCCCGGCTGTATAATATTAGACATCCTAAAAGAGCACTCCTATCACCCGGATTGTATAATAATAGACCACGAAGAACTCGGCATCCTGGATAAATTGTTTAACCGGAGTGTCGTTTTGAAGCTGATAAAATGCGCTTCCTGCCCGGTGCTTGTTGCGCGAACGTTCAGGTATTACGAACGCGTTCTTGCCCTTCTCGATTCTTCTGATATATCAGCGAGTGTTGGAAGGCACGCGGTTCAGATAGCACATTCGTGCGGGGCTGAGCTGCATTTACTCATTCTGGAGATTGTTCCAGGTGAGTTGATTGATGGGATAAAGAAGATGGGAGAAAAAGGAAACGTGCGGATTATTGAAAAGTGGATAGAAGGTAACCCGGGGATAGAAGCGGTAAAAGAGGTAAAAAGTGGGAAATACGAGCTCGCAGTGATTCCCTGGAGAGGAACGGGTGTTATAAGGTCAGACCTGATAGGGAAAATAGTAAACGACGCTCCCTGTTCTGTTCTAACGGTCGTGTGATGCCTATGACAATAAGTCCCTATTTCCCTTTATTTGCGATTGTGGTCTTTGCGTTCCTGATCCCTATTCTTTCCGATAGAATAGGCGTCCCGGCAGTGGTTGGGGAGATTATATGCGGGATTATTATCGGGCGGAGTGTGCTGGGGCTTTTTAGTGGGGAGGAGGAGGGAATAGCATTTCTCGCAAGCTTTGGATTTATATTCCTAATGTTCTTGGTGGGTATGGAGATAGACTTCTCGCAGGTTGAAGTTCATGGAGCAAAGTTGTTCGTGCTCGGAACGCTTATATTTATCATCACACTCGCCATTTCGATGTTCCTGACGCATCAAATGGGTTACGGGTTCTACATGGCACTTGTGCTTTCTACTTCTTCGGTAGGGTTGATATTGCCCACGATAAAGGAACAGGGCCTGTTAAAGAGTGAACTTGGACAGACAATAATCATCTCGGCTTTTGTCGCTGATTTTACCACCATGCTGCTCCTTACGGTGCATACGCTCTACCACGAGAAGGGGATAACGTGGGAGATGCTTTTAATTGCGCTTATTTTCATGTTGTTTTTTGCAGTGTATTACGCGGGTAAGCTCGCAATCTGGCACTATCCCGAGCGACTTTCAAAATGGTTTAAATCAGACCACCCGTCAGAGATAGGCGTAAGGGCTTCCTTCGCATTGCTACTTGTATTCGTTGTTTTAGCGGAGGTAGTGGGTGTGGAAGCCATACTGGGTGCGTTTCTCGCCGGCGTGATGCTTTCCCTTTTGTTCCGCGGTGGTACGGTTCTCGAACAGAAACTCTACGGAATAGGATACGGATTCCTCATACCCATATTCTTTATAAGCGTAGGAATGCAGTTTGACCTTGGAGCTTTGGCGCGAGGAGGGATTTATCTTGTTCCAATGCTACTTTTAATCGCATTCGTGGTGAAGACAGTACCGTCGCTGCTTTTTCTCGTACGGCATTCATTGAAGGATAGCATTTCTGCCGGTGTTTTGCTTTCGTCGAGATTGAGCTTGATAATCGCGGTGGCTGCGGTTGGGATGAAACTTGATTTAATAACGACTGCAATGGGTTCGGCAATTATTTTGCTCGCGATAATAACAAGCATTAGCTGCCCTACCATTTTCAGGAAGATGCACCAGAAGGAATAGCAAAGGATTTAAATATTCTGCAAGCACTATATTTAAAAGAGATAATTTGAGCCACGGCATCACAGATATAAATTAAAAGGCGTGGGAAAAATCAGGGAAAAATGGCAAAGCAGAAGCTAAGTGGTGCGGAAATAGTAGTAGAGGAGTTGAAGACGGAAGGAGCGGAAGTAGCCTTTGGAATACCTGGAGGAGCTCTGTTAGACTTGTACGATGTGCTGTACAAGGAAGAGGCGATAAGACACATATTGATGCGGCATGAGCAATGTGCTGCGCACGCCGCCGACGGCTATGCACGTGTATCAGGGAAAGCAGGCGTTTGCATCGCTACTTCGGGTCCTGGCGCCACAAACCTCGTTACTGGACTGGCGAATGCAAACATGGATTCTTCGCCTGTGGTGGCATTAACAGGGCAGGTGCCGACCTCTGTAATAGGTACCAATGCATTCCAGGAAGCCAGCACCTTCACTATCACCATGCCCATCACGAAACATAATTTCCTCGTAAAGAGAACGGAAGATTTACCCAAGGTCATCCATAATGCTTTTTATATTGCCAATACCGGAAGGAAAGGGGTTGTTTTGGTTGACCTGCCAACGGACATATTAGCAGGCGTAGCGGAGGTGGATTTACACCCCAAAGAAACTTTTGCGGGCTATAAACCGAATATAAAGCCGAATCAAGTGCAAATAAAGAGAGTTGTTGAGGTTTTAGCAAATGCGGAGCGTCCCCTTATATTGGCAGGCGGAGGCGTTATCAGCGCGGATGCTGCGGAGGAATTACGCCATTTAGCTGATTTTCTTGGTGCTCCCGTAGTAACAACGCTTATGGGTAAAGGAGCTATTCCGGAGAATCATCCTTTCTGCCTGGGCATGGCAGGGATGCATGGACAGCTCTATGCGAACAGAGCGATTAACGAATGCGATGCTCTGCTCGCCTTAGGGACAAGATTCAGCGATAGAACCACGGGCTGGCAATTAGACCAGTTTGCTCCGGATGCCACTCTGATACACGTGGACATAGATACCGCGGAGATAAACAAGAACATGCAGGTGGATATACCGATTGTAGGAGATGTGAAGCTTGCGCTGTCGGGAATATTAAAGTTGCTGGAGAAAAAGAGAGCGAAGAAAAGTGGGAGTGAATGGGAGAAGAGAATAAAAAAGATGCACTCGGCATGTGACTCGTGTGTAGAAGATATATCAATGGAAGGGGCGTCGGTATCAGATATGTTAATAAAAGAAATCAGCAGAATCCTGGATGACGATGCAATCGTCACCACAGAAGTGGGGCAGTGTCAGATGTTTGCAGCGCATTATTACATGACGAGGAAGCCCCGCACTTTTATTTCCTCCGGCGGGCTGGGGACGATGGGATTCGGATTCCCCGCTGCGATAGGGGCGAAGGTTGCGGCTCCGGATAAGAAAGTCGTGGACATAGCAGGGGACGGGAGTTTCCTGATGACCTGTCAGGACATGGCGACCTGCGTTGAGAACGATATACCCGTTGTGGTATGCATCTTCGACAACAGGTATTTGGGAATGGTAAGGCAGTGGCAGGAGCTGTTCTATGAAAAGAAATACGCGCATACAGGTTTGGGAATAACGCCGGATTTTGTTAAGCTGGCGGGAGCGTTTGGATGCTATAGCGAGCGAGTGGAAAAGCCAGAGGATTTGAAAGACGCATTAAACAACGCATTTGAGTCGGGAAAGCCCGCAGTGCTTGATATGATTGTAGGTAAGGAGGACAAGGTATTGCCTATGATTCCTCCAGGTGGTGGTATAACGGGAATGATAGGAACGGAAAGATGCAAACACATATAATTTCGTTATTGGTGGAGGATAATCCGGGGGTGCTTACGAGAATGTCGGGCATGTTCACCCAGCGAGGAATCAATATCACCTCGCTTACGGTTTCTCCATGCGAGAAGGAGGGTTTATCGAGGATGACGGTAGCGATAGAGGGTTCAGAGAGCGAGCTGGAGATGGTGAGGAAGCAGCTCAGCAACCTGATAGAAGTGGTAAAAGTGGTGGATTTGAAAGAGAGCGAGGCGATTATCCGCGATTTATGCCTGCTGAAAGTGCATGCGAAGGATCCAGAAGCTCGCTCGGAGGTAATGCAGCTTGCGGAAGCGTACGGAGCGAAAATATTGGATGCCACTCTGGATTCTGTAACACTAGAACTTAAGGAAGAGCCAAAGAAGATAGATAGGTTCGTGGATCTGATGCGCCATTTTGGCGTGAAGCAGTTGTTCAGGACGGGGGTTACGGCGATTGGGATCGGTATAGGCGTAGGTGCGGGTGCGGGTGGAGGCGTGGAGAAATAGAAATAAGGTACATGAGTTCTCCTTTTGTGAAAAGATATTCGAAAAAGTTTTAAACGGCGAAAAATAAATACAACATCTGTAAGGCGAAACAAAAGAAAAAAAGTGGGTGAAACCATGAGTCAAGAAGCGATGGTAAAAATCGGGAAGAAGTTTGCACTGCACATTCCAGAGGCTCTTGCAGAGAGGTTTGGCCTGAGAGAGGGGGGCAAGATGAGCCTTTGCATTGAAGGGGACAAGCTCGTTTTGGAGCCGATAGGGATAAAGGACGCTGTGGAGCTTGCAGTCAAAGGAAAGAAGTTTGCATCCCTTAGTTTTGAAGAAGTGGAAAAAATAACGCAGAGGTTTTCCTCAACGCCTTGAAGTTGCGGCGAGCGGGGCATACTGACTTCATAGATTGCTTGCTCTATGCGATTTCGCTCAGAGAAGGTTTGAAATTTTTGTCATTCGATACAGAACTCAAAGAATTCGTGCAGAAAAGAGGATTTGACGACCTTATTTTAGTCCCCGAGATATGAAACGAAAAGGATTGTAATTATTTAAAAAAGCAACATTTATAAGTAACATAAAATTACTTAAAATACACCAAATGGGGGCAGATAACATGAACGTATTACATGATGAGGATGTAGATGAGGGGATTTTAAGGGATAAGACAATAGCGGTGATGGGGTATGGGGCACAGGGAGATGCACAGGCAAACTGCTTAAGAGATTCCGGCGTTGCCGTAATCATAGGGGAGACGGAGATATTAGGCGGCAGTAAAAACCCAAGCTGGGAAAAGGCAAAAGAGGATGGTTTTGAGGTATTGGCGATAGATAAAGCGGCAGAAAAAGGGGACATTGTGCATATCCTGCTTCCGGATGAGATTCAGCCTGAGATTTACGAAAAGCAGATAAAGCAGTACATGAAAGTAGGGAAAACACTCGGTTTTTCGCATGGGTTTAATATCTGCTTCAAACGAATTGTTCCACCGGAGGACGTGGACGTTATTATGGTTGCACCGAAGGCGCCGGGAACCGAGGAAAGGAAGGCATATTTAGAAGGCTTTGGCGTCCCTGGTCTCGTTGCCGTAAAACAGAACCCGTCGGGAAAAGCACGCGAAGTTGCGCTGGCGATGACAAAGGCGATGCACTGGACAAAAGCAGGCATTTTAGAATGTACTTTTGAACAGGAGACATACGAGGATTTATTCGGCGAGCAGTGCGTTTTATGCGGTGGGTTAGTGGAATTAATGAAGAACGGGTTTGAAGTGCTGGTAGAGGCGGGCTACCCACCGGAGATGGCGTATTTCGAGTGCGTGCACGAGATGAAACTCATTGTGGATTTAGTGTGGCAGGGCGGGATAAAGCTAATGGCAGAGGTTATCTCCAATACCGCGGAGTATGGAATGTGGTCAGTAGGGCATAAGATAATCGGACCTGAGGTAAAGGAGAGGATGAAAGAAACGCTGAAGAGAGTGGAGAGCGGTGAATTCGCAAATGAATGGGTTGATGAATACAAACGCGGTATTCCATTCTTGAAAGAGAGTAGAGAGAAGATAGGGAAGCATCAGGTTGAAATCGTTGGTGAGGAGATAAGGAAGTTGTTTAGTAAAAAATAATCTTCTAAAATGCTCAGGTTGAGATTCCACGGCAGGGGTGGTCAAGGGGCGAAAGTTGCCAGCAGAGTGCTGGGGACTACTGCATTTTTGGAAGGCTACCATGCTCAGGACTTCCCATTGTATGGTGCCGAGAGGAGGGGTGCACCGGTAGCTGCCTTCACCCGCATATCTGAAGAACCCATCAT
>JAUWNY010000134.1 GCA_030612405.1 Candidatus Methanophagales archaeon
CGTACATATCACCCACGATCGGGCGAAACGCTCCCCAATCTATCTGCGATTTAACCTCCGCCAGCCGATCGCCAAGCTGTTCCACTCGCTTGTACGCCTCCTTCTGCCCGAAGCCTATTAAAGTTTTCATAATATATGATTGTATCTATCAACATACAAAAAGTTGTATATCCAAGGGGTTTTTCAAAATTCTCCATAGTATTTGTTTTTCTTTTAGCACAAACTTTTCTTTAAAAAAGAAACATAACTTTACTAAAGAAAAATCCTTTCTTAGCACAGGTTCTTTCTTTAGAAAGAAAGTGTTTTCTAAAAAGAAAAAGTGTTTTTATTACTCAAACACCTTTAATTTTAACATATCTCAGGAATGAGCGAAAACGAGCATGAAGGAGAAGGAGAAGAAGAGGCAGAGCAAGGACGTGAGCGTGTAATAGAAGTCAGTGTGGAAGACGAGATGAAGAGCTCGTATATGGACTATGCGATGAGCGTAATTGTAGGCCGAGCTCTTCCTGATGCACGTGATGGGCTGAAACCCGTGCATCGCCGTATCTTATACGGAATGCATGAACTTGGCGTCAGACACGATAGACCGCATAAGAAATCAGCGAGGATAGTGGGGGACGTGTTAGGTAAATACCACCCTCATGGTGACGTCGCCGTCTATGACACAATGGTGCGAATGGCGCAGGATTTCTCTTACCGATACCCTTTAATAGACGGTCAGGGTAATTTCGGCAGTGTTGACGGCGATGCCGCTGCTGCAATGCGATATACCGAAGCGAGGCTGTCAAAAATAGCGGAGGAGATGCTCGTTGACCTCGAAAAAGATACGGTTGAATGGGGTCCTAACTTTGACAATACACTGAAAGAACCGCAGATGATGCCTGCGAAACTACCTAATCTGCTGATAAACGGCTCTTCTGGTATTGCCGTTGGAATGGCTACGAACATGCCGCCACATAACTTAGCAGAAGTGGTTGACGGTATAATAAGAGTGATAGACGAGCCAGAAGTGAGCATAGAGGAGTTAAGGCAAATAATAAAAGCTCCTGATTTCCCTACTGGCGGCATTATCTTTGGCTACGCGGGAATAAAGAGTGCGTATGAGACGGGTAGAGGCAGCATACGAATACGAGCAAAGGCGGAGATAGAAACAAAAGCAAACAGGGAGCGAATTATCATACACGAGATACCGTATCAGGTGAACAAAAGCAAACTGGTGGAAGAGATAGCGGCATTTGCAAGGCGGTCTCGGTTAGAAAGCATTAGCGGGCTGCGCGATGAGTCCGACCGAAAGGGCATGCGAATTGTAGTAGAATTAAAAACTGGCGCTAATGCATCTATCGTTTTGAATCGGCTGTATAAACACACACAATTGGAGACTACGTTTGGTGTGATTAATCTCGCGCTGGTGGACGGTGAGCCGCGGGTATTAACGTTAAAGGAGCTGATTGAATGCTACATAAAGCACAGAAAAGAGGTAACGATTAGAAAACTGCAATATGAATTAGAGCGTGCAGAAAAGAGGAGACACATATTGGAGGGTTTGATTATCGCAATATCGCGTATTGACGAGGTGATAAAGCTAATAAAAGCATCAAGCGATATCAAAACCGCTAAAAGCGCTCTGATGGACCGATTTGCGCTGAGCGAGGAGCAGGCAAAAGAGATACTGGAAATGAAACTGTCGCGGTTGAGCGCTCTGGAGCGCGACAAGATAGAAACCGAGCGGGGTGAGCTTGAGACGAAGATAGGCTGGTTAAAGGAGGTATTGGCATCTGAAGCACGAGTATTTGACGTTATAAAAGAAGAACTGGTAGACCTGAAGAAGAAGTACGGCGATGCGAGAAGAACAGAAATGGAGGAGATGGTGGAGTTAAGCGAGCGAGATTTTATAGAGGACGAGGAGGTAATCCTGTTTTTTACGCAGCGTGATTACGTGAAACGACTATCTGCGGATATTTTTAAGCGGCAAAGACGAGGAGGAAAGGGGATAACCGTACTCGAAAAGAAAGATTTGGGCGATGCGGTGGTCAATTTCACACGTGCTTCTACAAGGGAACGTCTCATCGTATTTACCGAATCAGGCAGAGCATACCAGGTGAAGACATACCTGATCCCGCCAAGCAGCCGACATGCGAAAGGCAGACCGTTGGTGAATATCCCTGGACTGAGCTTAAACCCCACAGAAATGATGCCGCCGGTGGGAGATGAGGAGGAAGAAAAGGAGAAAATCGCTGCCTTAATTCCCGTTCCTGAAGACCTGGACAAAGCTATTGCTGCGGGAACAAGGACAGACGCGTTTATCGTTTTCGCTACCAAACGAGGCGTAGTAAAAAGAAGCACACTCGCCAATCTGAAATCCATACGTACCACAGGTATCGTTGCGGTTAAGGTTGACCGCAGAAAGGGCGATTCATTAGCTGACGTTGCGTTGATTAAGCCATTACCGAGCCTGCAGACGCAGCTGCCGCTGGGTCGTGAGGACGAGCGCTACAATGCAGACACGGGAAAAAACGCAATTGTCATCGCTTCGCGAAACGGGAAGGCAATCGTGTTCCACGAGGAAGAAATGCGCGAGATGGGCAGGTATGCCGCAGGAGTACGAGGAATGCGATTGGCAAAGGGCGATGAGATAGCAAGTATAGACGCTATAGACTTGAATTACGACGAGTCGAAAGAAATAAAAAAAGTCGTTACGATAACGGAGAACGGCTATGGAAAAAGGACGCGGTTAGATGCGTATAGAGAAACGCACCGGGGTGGTAAAGGCGTAATTGGACTTAAAGTTGAAGAAAAAACAGGTAAAGTGGTGTGTATAAAACAGGTAAAGAACAATAACGACCTGATAATTTCCACTTCTGAGGGCATGGTAACGAAAATCTCTGCACGGAGCATCCCCACTCAGGGCAGGAACACGCGAGGTGTGAGGTTAATGAGCGTGGAGAAAGGTGAGCGAGTGGTAGGCGTGGAAGTGGTTTAGCGGAACTTGCTCAATAAACGGTGGAAAATCCTAAACTCTAATTTCTAAACTCTAAACAATTTCAAATTTCAAAATCCAAATATCAAAACCCCCATACGACCTCACGAGCCTGTAAGACCCTATAAAGGGCTTAGTTTTGAATTTGTAATTTTGGTCATTGGGATCTGTTTAGTATTTAGGCTTTTTTCCCACAAGATATTGAGCAATTACGTTTAGCGGTTTGGCGGTTTAGAGGGTTAGCGGTTTGGCTAACGAGCTGAACCGCTAATAAACTAAACCTCTAATTCCGCGTTCTCTGCGGTAAATTTTAAAATGTGGCATTGGCATTGCTCGTTTCATCTTGTCTGTGTTAATCTGCGCCAATAACATATTTTATTGTTGTACTGCTCTTTCTCTGTTTCGCCTCTACCGACTATTTTGGGCTGCATCGTCTTCAACTTCACTGAAGCATAATAGCGGGTTCATTTAGCGGTGCCCCTAAATTTTACAACTCCCACATCCAGGTGTTCAAAATGCTCATCATCCGTAACCACCTTTGCACCAACGAAATAAGCGCTTGCTGCTATCAAAGCGTCAGCAATCGGAATTCTCAAATTCTTCATCCCATTCTTTTCTTATCTTCTCAATCTTCTCAGATGCTCCCTCTAATTTGTCTATCCCTCTTAACTTCGACAGTTTTACTATTTCCATTTTTACCACATCCCTATACTTGTAGGTATAACGATTTAGACTTCTTGATATTTGCTTTTTCTCGTGAAAATCTGTGTAATCTTGTGGTTACTTTTTGGAATGACTATAACTTTATCCAGAACTATTTTAAACGCATTTGCGAGCCCGACTGCCTCTTTTTCCGCTTTAACCTTTCGATAAAGCCCCTTTGTTCCGCTATCTCTTTCGCCTTACCCGTAATGATTACTTCTGCTTCCTTTAGTTCTGTAGTGCTCTTACAGCCTGTTAAGAACATTGCAACCTTTAACTCCTCGCCCATCTCTTTTATTTTCTCTGTCACTTTCTCTGCGTCGGCATCTATATCCGTATCAGCATCTGCATTCGCAGTTCCCATTGCAGGTTTCAGGAAGGGCAAAGCAGCACTGCACAGATCTGCACCCAAAGCCATGCTTTTTGCGATGTCGAGACCATTTCTTATTCCTCCCGTAGCAATCACAGGAATGGAGAAAGGAAGCGCACTGCACTCCACAACGCTTTCTAACGTTGTGATGCCCCAATCCCACCCAAAAAGATTGCCTAAATGTTCGCTTAATTCGGCCCCTTCTGCTCTCGCACGGTATATCTCTGCTGCGGCTAAACTCGTGCCTCCTAAACCGCCCACGTCTATTGCCGACACACCTGCTTCATGCAGCTTCTTTGCAACCCAGTAACTGATTCCCGCTCCCGTTTCTTTTACAATCACGGGCTTTTTTATCGCTTCGCATACGTCTTTTATCGCAGTCAGGCAACCACTTGCATCTACATTGCCCTCTGGCTGAATGGCTTCCTGTAAAAAGTTGAGATGTATAGCAATTGCATCCGCATCTATCATCTCGATAACGCGCTCAACGCCTTCTATCCCGTATTCCTTTAACTGTGGAGCACCTAAGTTCGCATAGATGAACGAATTGGGTGCAACGTCACGAACCACACGAAAAGAGTCCTCCTGCTCACTACTTTCCAGCGCGGCTCGCTGAGAACCAACACCCATGCCCACGCCAAGCGACTCAGCCGCTTTTGCAAGTACTTTATTCGTTCGCTTCGTCGCGGGATGCCCCCCGGTCATCGAAGCAATCATCACCGGATAATTAAACGAAAAGCCTAAGAACTCCGTATTCAAATCTATCTCGTCTTTATCTATTTCTGGTAACGCAACATGAACAAGCTTAACGTCTGCAAAGCAATCTTCTCGCGTTTCTACTTCCTCTTCCGCACAAATCCGAAGCTGCTCTATTTTCCTTCTCGATGTTTGGTTCATTTTGGCTTTCTCTCCTCCCCGTCACACGCATGTGCTTCCATGGAAATTACAATATATTTGATGATGGGATAAGATAAAATAGTGTGCATAAACGAAAAATGAATCTATTCGCTGCAGCAATTCCAGGACCTGCAAACGTTCACATCGAAACGTTCGGCTGCACGGCTAACGTAGGTGACACGCTGAGAATGCGAGCAATTATGAAAACCGCGGGACATAAGATAGTTGAAGCTCGTGAGGCAGACATTGTCATCGTGAATACCTGCACCGTAACGAAAAGGACGGAACTAAACGTGCTAAAACGAATAAAGGAGTTGAAAGAGCAGGGTAAAGAGGTGGTTGTAGCGGGCTGTATGGCTGCGGCACAGCCAGAGCTGGTAAAGAGCATTTTAGGCGAAGATGTAACAATGGTGACTCCGCTTGACATTCGAGATAGCGAAGAGCAAGAGTTTGAGTGTGAGCTTGATTTTGAACTTGATTTTGATGGCGTGATTGCCGTAATCCCGATAGCAATGGGCTGCGTAGGTAGATGCACTTATTGTATCGTGAAACAAGCGAGGGGCGACCTGAGAAGCTATGCCGCGGATAAACTATGCAAAGCAGTTAAAAGTGCAGTTGAACGTGGTGCAAAGGAAATACGAATTACTGCTCAGGACTGCAGTGCTTATGGCTGGGACGGCTTCGGTATAAATTACCCGAAACTTCCGGAATTGTTAGAACTGCTAACTGCCGTAGAAGGCGATTTCAGAATACGAGTAGGCATGATGAACCCCTTCACGGTGATTCGTATTCTGGATGAACTTCTGGATGCGTTCGAATCCGAAAAAATTTTCAATTTCTTTCACGTGCCCGTGCAATCGGGCTCGGATAAGGTGCTGGGAGACATGAGAAGGAACTACAAAGCTGCGGATTTCGGTGAAATAGTGAAAACCATACGAAAACGGTTCAAATACAGCACAATCTGCACGGATTTTATCATTGGATTCCCGAGCGAGACAGAAGAGGATTTTGGTTCCTCTTTGAACCTGTTGAAGACGGTAAAGCCAGAAAAAGTGAACATAACGAGGTTCTCTCCGAGACCTGGAACAGAAGCATCAAAACAGAAGGATTTGGTGGAGCGCGAGAAGAAAAGAAGGTCAAGAATTTTCTCCGACGTTTATCACAGGCTTGCGTTCGCGAAAAACACGGAATTGGTAGGAAAAGAACTTCCGGTTTTAGTGATGGAGAAGGGGAAGAAGGGTGGCGTGATAGGCAGGGACGCTTCGTACAGGACCATCGTAATAAAGAGGGATTTGCCGCTCGGTGCTGCTTGTGAGGTGCGTGTGACGGATGCGAAAGGCACTTATTTGGTGGGTGAGGTTCAAAAGTGAGGGCTTATGAAATGTGAGATTATAAGGACAGAGCACGCATTAGACCGCTTGCGCAAGCGAGGGTTTAAAAAGATAAGGAAAGTAGAATAGAATTTATAGTAATGCCACTAAAAGAAGAAGGTTGGGAAGTTGTGAAAGGCGAGTACAGAACTCCGAAGGTATGCCCCTGGTGTGGTGGACCGGTAGAGGAGAAGTTATTGGAAGTAAAGTTTTTAGATGGTAAAGTGAGGATCTCAAAATTCCCCAAAATGGTTTGCAGTAAATGCGGGCGTTCATTCATGAACGATGAACAAGCATCATATTACGAAAAACTTCAGGAAGATTTATAGTCATTCCGAAAAGTAACCACAAGATTACACAGATTTTCACGAGAAAAAGCAAAGATCAAGAAAATAAATCGTTGACACAGATTAACGCAGATTAACACAGACAAGATGAAACGAGCGATACCGTTAAAAATAGCCCTGCCAGCCCAGCAAAAGAAAGAAAAAATCTGTGTAAATCCGTGTCTTGAATGAAAGGAAGTTATACTTTATATACAACAAGAAACCGG
>JAUWNY010000126.1 GCA_030612405.1 Candidatus Methanophagales archaeon
ATGCCCACGAGCTCAAAACTCTTTTCAGTGACAAGCTCAGATTGGTTAAAAAGGGATATTTCTTGGATTATAATCATGTTATCGCAATGCCCAAGAAACATCTTTATTAAAATTAATGCTAATATGACATTGTCAAATTAAGGTCGAATACAAAAATGGTGACAATTATCACGAATCCTATTGTAAGATACCAATAGAGGTCGTGCATGGTTATGGTGTGCGATTGATTGCATCAAAGTTCCCGTCGTCTATAATAATAGGCGAAATGGCTGAAATAGAGCTTGATACCGTGAATACGAGGTCAGACGAGGCGAAGTCTGCCATTGTCGTTCCATTGACGGAAGGACTGGTATATCAGCCGTCAGAATATTACATTGGCAATATGAAACCGGGCGATCTATACACGGCACAATTTAAGATTGATACGTCAAACATGAAAACCGGCATAAATAATCTCGACTTCAGGGTACGCTACAAGGATGCAAATGGCTACCAGGAATCGGATGTCTGTACACTCACATTGAATGCGGTAGCGATGGAAGCAGCAAAAACAACCACAGCATCCTCAGGAGGATTCATTATTCCAATCGTTGTAATCCTCGTAATCATCACAATCGTGACAGTTCTTTACATCAGGAGACGAAAGAGGGAGGTGTAGATGGATCCGATAGAGCCTTTTATTACCGCATTTGAAAGCATCGGGAGTTCGAAGGCAAGGTCTTTTTTGACCACGCTTGGCATACTGATAGCGGTGGCAGCCGTGATCGCAAATGTTTCGATTGGAACGGGCTTTCAGGTATATTGGGAAGAAGCCGTTATGGGCATGGGGTCAAACCTTATCATGATTATTCCTCAGGAAGAAGGCGCACTGGATGACAGAGAGCTGGATGCCGTAAGGGGTACTCCAGGCGTAGTAGAAGCATCTCCATATGTAAATAGATGGAAATATGAAAGGGTAAGATTTATGTCGGAAACAAAGCGGTTGATGGTATCTGGTGTTACCAAAGAGTATCAGCAGGTTTGCAACCTGGAATTAGAAGAAGGTGATTTTCTCTCAGACCAGGATACATTTGCCGCAGTGCTCGGATACGATGTCGCATACGATAGAGATATATTCAGCAGAAATATTTCGGTCCGAAGTCCGATCGAGATCACGGTAACGCGCTCAAACGGCGAGGAGTGTACTGAGACATTTTTGGTAAAGGGAATAATAAAAGACTCATCCGCTCTCCCTATGGGTATGCAGTATAGCTTTCATCCAGACGAGCAGATATTTATCCCAGAATCAACGCTGAGCGAGATGCTGGATAAAAGTGGCTATGCTATCTTTGCCTCCGCAGAGAGCATGGACGAGGTGGAAGAGGTTACAGAGGAGATAGAAGATCGTTTGGACCGTCTTCTTGGTGTGATGAAAATTTCGACAGTTGAGCCGCCATATACTATCATGAAACAGAAAGAGATTTTAGAGATGATACAAAAATCAACTGGTTTTTTGAACAGCATACTACTTGCTATCGCCTTTATTTCATTATTGGTCGGGTCTATCGGGATTATGAACATCATGCTCGTAACCGTGACGGAGCGCACAAGGGAGATAGGGTTGATGAAGGCGGTTGGTGCAACGAGGTTCGATGTTTTGATGACATTCTTGGTTGAGTCAGGCATGCTTGGATTGATCGGTGGAGCTTTTGGTGTTGCTCTTGGTGTTGGCTTTTGCAGGTTAATTCCCATGATCAATTTACCTTTGCCTCCTCCAGTTACACCAATAGAATGGGTATTCATTGGATTGGGTGTTGCACTCACAGTGGGAATCGTATCAGGGATTTATCCTGCATATAAGGCTGCGAGAATGAGACCTCTTGAGGCGTTGAGATATGAATGATGATAACTTCAACTCGATTCGTAGCTATCAAAAAGCTTATAAGGGGTAAAAAACAAACCGGAGTTTTAGGATAATAAAACAAAAATGGAAAAACACACCAAAATAGCAGTTGTCGTTGTGCTTTGCATATTAGCATCTTCAGCAGGTTTTCTGGTCTCTACATTGCCGTATTTAGCAGGACCAACCGATTATTCACATCCAAAGACATATCCGGTGTATCCGGAGATGGGTATAGAAGAAAAAGCAGCCATAGGAGGCGGTAAAGGATTTCCCGTACCGGCAGTAGCACCTACACCCGCACCAGCAGGAAGAGGAACGCCTGAATCACAATATACCGATGCGGATACCGATACCGAAAGGAAGATAATACAAACGGCTTCGTTACGCATCGAAGTAAAAGACTTCCAGTCGAGTTCTGATTCAGTTATTGATATTGTAGAACGGTCAAATGGGTTTATTTCTGATTCGCACTCCTATGTTACCGATACCGGGCGTAAGAGGGGCGGTATTACAATCAGGATACCAGCAGATAGGTTCATCGCAGTTATCGGTGAAATAGCGTGCGTTGGCGACGTAAAATCAAAAGATACATCTGGGAAGGATGTTACGGAAGAATATATTGATTTGAAGGCGAGGCTTAATAATTCCGAGCGGCATGAGCAGAGGTTACTGGAGATTCTGGACATGGCTAATAATACAAAGGAAGTTCTTGAAGTTGAACGTGAAATATGGCGAGTGCGGACTGAAATCGAACGACTTACCGGGCGGATAAAATATCTTGATAACCGTGTCGAGCTTGCAACGATTTCGGTTTCATTATATGAACCAGAGCCAATAACACACAGCTGGGGAATAAGGGATGCTATTCGCTCGGCATTTGGAGGATTTGTGTCGGTGGTACGAGGGTTGATAATCCTTATTGGCTACGCATTGCCGATATTAATTCTGGTTGGCCTCGGGTGGCTGGTCAAATCGAAGTTGATGCCGAGATTGGGAAAGAAAAGAGAAGGTAAATGAAAAACAAAAAAAGTCTCAAAATAGGTATTTTATTTGGGATTGTAGGGTTCATTCTAACCCTTTTATTTGCGTATTTAGCAACAGGTACATTTGATTTGAGATTTCCCGCTGTAATAGGAATTGGATTTTTTGGTGGGGGATTTTTAGGTTCACAGTTAAGAAGATTGTACAAGACTGGTGAAGAAAGGAAAGCAAATCTAATTATGGTAATTATTATTGGTTTGTTAATGATTTCACAAATATATTCACTTGCAACGGGACAAATAAGAGGTCCAATGTGGAGAATGATTATAACAACCACAACCATAATTGGATGTGTTATTGTCGGATATTTTATACTCTCATCGCTTATGAAGAGCGGTAAGAAAACAAAAATGAAAAAATGGAAGAAAGGAGCGATGCTTGGAGCGTTGATAGGTGGTGGTTGGACGATTTTAGGTGGAGTTGTCACTTTAATTATAGCATCCACGGGTAGTGCCCCCCAGTTCTCATGGAAATTCCTCATATCTTCTTTCCCATTATACACCCTCTTCGTACTACTCGGGCTTGTTGATTGGGGTCAGCGATTGGCACCACCAGGATTGTGCAACTTTCTACTCTTCCCCGTGGTGGCACTTTATTGGGCGGCGATCGGGGCATTCATCGGCTACTTGATTGATAAACACAGGAGGTAACTATGATGAAAGCAAAAACCAAAATATTCGGAATAAGCATTTTACTAATCTCATGCCTGTTATTTTTCCCGAATATAGGCATGGCTTGTTTTAACCCGACGGACAGTTTTGCCACCGAAGTAGCTTTAAGCAAACCTTCTATAACTTATGATTTAAGCGGAATAAAACAATCAAAAAATGTTACAGTTATAGAAAAGGAGAAAGAAGAAAGCCCCGATATTGTTGAAGAGGTTCATAGAGAAGAAGCTGTTCCAAAACCGATTGAGATAATAACAATAGAGGAAGGGGAAGAAAAACCAAAAAGAAGTAGAGCCCCTTCTTTTGAAGATTATATAGAAACTAATGCTATTATTTACCGTTCTCATTACAATAAAGATGTTGCAGTTGCTTTAATGGAAGAAGAATGGGAAGGTCAAAAATATTTAGATGTTAAAATACAAGTGCCGACAAAATTCGTTTATGGCTCTCACTCTGAACTAAGAATAAAGTTAGATAATCTACCGCCTATTACCGAAGAAGTTAATCAGGAGTTTTTTAAATCGTTAGGCTATGAAGTTGAAGGTGGATTTCAATCCGGTCATCTTAAAAGCCAACTTATAAAGGAAAATATTGATATCGCGGTGTGGAGTTTTAGTAATATCGAGCAAGAGGAAGATGATGAAGAAGAACCGGAAAAAAGAGGAACTTTCAGTGGGTTCTCTATTCGTGTTAGAGACCAAAGCACTTTAACACCGGAATTAGAAGAGGAATTTAAGAATATACTTGAAGCTTATGGATTTAATTCTGATGTTCTAAGCCAAGCGAAAATAACACCAAGAACTATACAAGATGTTGATTTAGAACCAGCCATAGATATTGACTTAGATACTTTTGATTGGGGGCAGGCATTAAGAACAGAATTAGAATGGTTACAAAACAATAATGTAATTAGCGGTTTAACTGATGATGATTTAAATGAAATAGAAAAAGTAGCAGATAAAGGAACTGCTGGCTGGAACTCAAAAATCCGATATTTTAAAGGTGAGTGGATGCAGGGAATTACTGAGGAAATGTCAGAAGAGACAGGAATGTATATGATGAAAGGTTTGAGTGGTTGTGGTGGTTTTCCAGCAGGGTTGTTACCTGAAGGAGTCCCTGGTGGTGTAACTGTTTCTCACAATCAATTGCCTTTTACTGTTGCTCCCCATCAGAGAAGTCTTATTTTTGGAGTTATTATTGTAATTTTTACAATTGCATCAATAGCTGGGATTGTATTGTGTGGAATGGGAAGTGGCAAGGTAAAAAACAAAAATCGCTTTTGTAAACTCTTTGGAGTAGTGGGGTTTGCATTCATCTTTGGAGTAATATTTCAGTTCATTCAAGTAGTAGTTTTCGACACCTTTGGTATTGATAGAATTTTAGGTATTTTTATGGAACCTTCGTTAGTTATTGTGCCTGTATTTATCTCCACAGTTATCTCTCACTTCTATCATAAAGATAACGCATACATTATCGGAACTGGTATGGCGACGTTAGTTTTTGCAGTGATTGCTTTGAGTATGTATCATATAGGATAATATAGGATAGAAAAAAATTAAGAAATAATAATTTTTCCGCCCCCGACTCTTAAATATTGTCTGCTTCGCAGGATTTTATAAAAAGTGAAAATTCGACTTCTACGTTCCGCTTCGCTCCACTCCGGCCACGTTGCACACTCACTTCGCTTCGCTACGTTCGGGGCGTATAACAGTGACTATACGGAAACCTCGTTGCACTTCGGTTTCCCAAATTGGCTTCGCCGACTTCGTATAGCCCGATTCCGTTATATAAAATTCCAAATCCCTGAAGATAACTATTTAAATAGGGGGTAAATATAATATTTGGAGGTTAATTATGGTTGCCAAACATATTAAACAAAGAATCACTTTAACTGAAAGATTTTCTCTTATTCATAAGATGTTCATGCGGACAATGTTTTATGGTTATATTGTTATTGGGGCATACGGCATTTATTCAGAAAGTATTTTTTTAGGAGTATTTTATTCCGGCTTTGTTATTTTCGGGCTCTTTCCATTACTTCTTTATTGTGTCTGCGCCAATTGCCCATATCCATATAAATGTTCAGACTGTCTTCTCTTGCCATTTTGGCTGATCAAAAAATTATATAAATTCCGCGGATTGTCGATGAGTATTACAGATAAAGTCGGTATTATAGTAACCTTTGCAGGATTGATTCTTATTCCACAATATTGGTTGTTAAAAAATTACACTCTCCTGATTCTATTCTGGATATTTTGCCTGCCAGTTCTTATAATTATCCCTTTTTATTTTTGTAAGCGGTGTCAACACTTCAGTTGCCCTTTTAATTTGGCAAAAAGAGAATAAATATTTACCAAGAACATGGAAATGATACAACTAACATATGGAGGGATTCGGAACTCTGCGGTTGCTTCGCAACCTTGCCCTTCGGGTCATATAACAGCAGATAAAAGGAAAATCAAAGATTTCCCAAAATTGCCTTCGGCAACTTATTTTATCCGCAAAACGTTATATTCAATTTGCCTACGGGGTCGCCTTTTTAAATTTCAAAAACCTTACAATTAGGACATAATAAAAATTGGGTGAAAGATATGAATCTCAAAAGTAAATTAATGGAATTCATGGTTGTACATGATATTGTACCCGTGCGGATAAGATGGAGAGAAAGTGCAAGTTCGATCGGGAGAATGTTTAATGATGTTTTTCATATGCTCAACAAGGGTGAAAGAGTTAAATTAACGAAAATGATGTATTCAGGAGGCTTCGAAGATGCTGATAAAGTTGTTGCAACTTTGAAGATCAAAAGAAACCTACATGGATGTGCGATTGCTTTAATGGGAATGCACCGACTCTTTGGGATAAAAAGTCATATTGCAGAAGAAAACGCCAATGAGATAAAAATCCATATAACTGAGTGTATGTGGAATAGCAAAAAGGGATGGACTCCTGAAGTATGTGCATCGATTGGTTGCTATGAAAAGGGACTGGTTGAGGGTATAAACAAGAGCATAAAATACTATTGCCCCAAAAGGAGGAGTAAAGGCGATAAATTTTGTGAGTTAATACTAAAGAAATCATAAGAAACGTATTTTTTGACCCCTTCTGCAGACACTTCGCTCCCTACGGTCATTCGTCCCTATCGGGGGCGTATAACACGGATTATGAGATTCCACTCCCTACGGTCGTTCCATCCAAATTTTTCCTAACGGAAAAACTTCTCATAATCCAATACGTTATACAAAATTCGTTCATGGCACTCAAAAGGTAGGTGAAGATGGTTTTCAAAGGGAGAAGAGATTTTGGCATATCGTCTATGCATATATCCTAATAGCTAGAAAGTACGGGCTTTTTCACAATAGTAGAATGTCGGGGTCACGATATGCTGTTTGCTCCAAAAGATTTTTGTTGAAGGGAACATAGAGGAATAGACGAGTTGTTAGATCACCTTCTCCCATACTTCCTGAACATGAATGCCAAAGCCAGTATCACTATAATGATGATCACCACGCCATAGAGGGCTACATTAGACGATTCCTTGACGATTATTCTAAAATCCTCTTCCTCCTCCAGTTGGTCGCTTTTAATCTTCACTGTC
>JAUWNY010000129.1 GCA_030612405.1 Candidatus Methanophagales archaeon
ATATATGTAGTGTATATACACTACACATATAAAGTTTTCGTTTTATTGTTTATGGATTTTTTTCGGGCATTGGCTCGTTTTCCGACCTGGGAGAAACTGCATTATTTATGGCTTCACAAGACTAACTTGACGCTATGGGTACTTCCATAACAGTCAACATTACCGTTTGATTTCAAGATGCAGGTGTGGTACCCGCCAGCAGACACCCCTATTGCATCCCCGCCGTTGTAATCATTTGCTTGACCAGCCCAGTTATCACCGGGATATGAAGTATCGTAATTGCTTCCATAACAATCAACATTACCGTTTGATTTCAGGATGCAGGTGTGAGCAGCTCCTGCTGAAACACCCAATCTGTGCTGCATATCCTGCGAGTAATATCCATTTACTCCAAGGGCGGCGTTGTAATCAAAAATGCCGCCGTAAATCCCCAGGTGCTTTACGTTATCCCATAAACCACTTTTGAGATAAATTCCATGAGATAAATTATAAATATTTAAATTCTTTATTGTTACATTATTCCTTCCAGTTACATTAATTCCATTTCCTGTGGCATCGCCAGTTATGCTATGGCCGGCACCGTCAATTGTAATGTCGTCAGCTCCAATTGTAAAGCAAGTTCCAGATGAAGTCAAATCGCAGTTTAAAGTACAACTTTCATTTACTGTTTCTCCGCAGGTGTAATTGTAAGTTCCCGTGTCGCACCCGCAGGGGCTAGCAGAAACAGAAGCAATCAACCCAAGAATCAAGAATCCATAGACAAATCCTTTAAATATATTTTTTGCTTCTTTCATCTTTATCCCCTTTTTGATTTATCCTCTTTGTATATAAAAGCATATGTTATTGATTTTTTTAGTTAATAAATTTTGAATTGTAAAGGCGTCCGTAGTCAATTTCATATAACGTTCCGAGCGTATCTGAAGTCCCTCGAAGGGGAATTTGGGCGGAGTGCCGAAGGCACGAAGCCCGATACGCTCTGTTATCTGCTGTTGCGGTTCTTTCTCTATGGTCAATCGTATCATTATCAAAAGCAAATATTGCCCTTTTGCATATATACCTCATAAGAGCTTTGCGTTGGTTCTTTACTTTTCGCCCCTTTTTTGCAGCTTCTACCACAGTTTCCCCCCCCAAAAAAAAGTCTCGCCAGTCTGGGGGATTCACGGCGGCAATGTATCCCACCTTATCTGAGTTCTTAAAATTTAATCTTCTCACACTTCGCCCACTCCAGCCCCTTCAGCTCCACACCGCCCTCTACGCCCAGAATCTCTGCACCGTCGAACTCCTTCATGCCACAGAGCAAATGCTGCTCCGGATGCGTCCCCGGCGTAATGTCACAACTCAGCACAATTCGCTTGCCCGCAGCTACCACTATTTTGAGACGTGCCGAAGCGGGATGGTTCTTTGGCAGTACAATCAGCGGCGAATTGACTTCTCTAATCATGTATAGCACACACCTTAATCCGTTCTCCATTCGCTCGTCAGTGCCGAAGCCAGAAGCTACAAGCAGCTCCTCTGGTCCCATCACCAATACGAACTCGCCTTCCGGAGTATCAACGAAAAACTGCCTTTGAGCGCCTGCTTTGACCACAGCTAACGTACCGCTATCTCCATGCACCAGCAGCATCTCGTTGTTGCTTAACGGTATCATGTCGGGTAAATCCGGTTTTCACACTTTTACAACGTCTTCCGACTGGCATGATGGGCAGAGCACTTTCTCGCCCATCGCATCAAACTTGTTCCCGCAATTATTGCACTTGTATCTCTCCACTTCTATCTTCTCAATATCAAATTCAAAGTCGGTACCGCCAACACTACACATTGCTTATCACCTCTTTTATCTTTTGTTTAAATTTTAATACATATAAATAGATTGGATTTTTTAGTTCGCGTGAACACGCGTAATTTACACCAGCGAATCAAGATATTCCCTGTACTCCTCAACCTTTACCGGTCTCCCAGACCAGTATTTTTTCACTTCACCTCTATGAATGACGGCAGTAAGAGGGAGTAGCTTCTCTCCTTCACCCTGATGTATAACATGATAAAGAGCACCTTCGGGCGAACCATCGTAAATCGCATAAAAAACCAACCTGTCGCCATACAATCGCTGCAGCTCCTCGATATTTGGCTGGTCGCGCTCGCAAATCATGCATACATTGTCGCTGCAGGGGTCTCGTCTTATGTTCAACACGACAGGGCGTTTGAACTCCTGTATCTCAGAAATTGCCAGTCTTATACCCCTGTATTTTTTCTGGATATACTGCCCAATCACGTCCCCATACTCCTCAAGTACCTGCTCTATGTTCATTGAATGTTTTGCTGCGAGCGTCTGCACTACTTTCTGCTTGAATGCTTGCTGGTGCTGTGATACGAGTGCTTTAAGGTGCATGTTTCTATTTTGTTTAGCTTCTCTTATACTATTTTTTATAGTCTGTCTTAAATTTAAATTTATGTTATGAACGAAATCGAAATGATTGCAGAGCAGGATTTTTCCATTGATGCACTCGTGAGGAAGATGAAAAAGCCCGAGCCGGGCTTGGGCTGTATCGTTTCGTTCCTCGGTGTAGTGAGAGCCAATGAAAGTCTAAAAGGGATGGAAATAGAAATTAAAGACGAAACGAAAGCAGAGAAAGAGCTTGAACGCTTGAAACGAGAAGCCTTAGAAAAGTTTGATGTCGAAACGGTGGAAATTGCACATCGAAAAGGCTCGTTGGAAGCAGGCGATAATATCGTTGCTATTCTGGTGGGTGCGAAGCATAGAAAGGAAGCATTCCGGGCTTGTGAATATTTGATAGACGTGTTGAGGATAAGTGAAGCTATAAACATGAGGGAGCGTAGAAATACACAAGAAAATAAATTTTTGACACAGATTAACGCAGATTAACAAAAACCTTTCTTTCAAAAAGAAAGCTTTACCAAAGAAATTTGTTTTTCTTTTAGCACAGGTTTTCTTTTTCACAAAAAGAAAAAGTGTTGTGTAATCTGGTGGTTATAAAAACAAATGAAAATAGCATGGTGCATAACGGGGGCAGGGCATTTTCTGGAAGAAAGCTACGAGGTCTTCAGAACGATAAAAAAAGGTGTTGGGTGTCAGGTATCAGGTGTCAGGGACTTGGTCCCCGAAACCTCAAACCTCAAACCTCAAACCTCTCAACAAGAGATAAAAATCACTACTTTCATCTCCAATGCAGGCGTGGAAGTGCTGCGAATGTATGGCATTTTCGATAAGTTAAAGGAGATTTCAAACGGGGATTACATGGCAGAGATATTCACGGAGAAGGAGCAAGGGTCAAGTTCTCCAAAAGCAGGGAGGTTCTCATTGAAGAAATACGATGCCGTTGTTGTTTCCCCTGCTACTTCTAATACCGTTGCAAAAATAGCGTATGGAATAGCGGATTCGTTAGTAACAAATGTCGTCTCTCTTGCAACGAAAGCGTGCATCCCTGTATATATCGTTCCAACGGATGGTTCTCCTGGTAAAGTGGAATCGGAAATGCCTTATTCAATAGATCGGGATAAATGCAGGGGTTGCGATGATTGCGCGCCGAGGGATAGCTGTGAAAAAGAAGCTATTTATGGCGCGCCTATCCCACAAATTGATCTGCTGCGATGCGATGGATGCGGCTTGTGCAGTGAACTTTGCCCTTATGATGCGATAAATGGTGGCGTGGTGGAGATAAAAGCAAGAGAGATAGATATAAGAAATGTGGATGTGTTGAGAAAAATGGAAGGAATAACCATTCTCGAGCGTCCTGAACACTTTTTCTTTTTTGTAAAACACTTTCTTTCTTTTCCAAAGAAAGAACCTGTGCTAAAAGAAAAATTTATTTGCTGATATTCATACTTTAACAGAGGAAAAGCATGACAAAAGAAAGAAACAATCATTTGTTCTTCGGAGGCGTAGATGCAGTAGAACTGGCGGAGAAATATGGCACACCGCTTTATATAACAGATGAGAATAACCTGAGAAACAACTTTAAGAACTACAAAAACGCTTTTGAAACGACTAACATAGATACGGACATTTATTATGCGGTAAAAGCGAACGGAAATCTGGCATTGCTGAAAATATTAGCGAGTGAAGGTGCGGGTGCTGACGTGTTCTCTGCCGGTGAACTCGAGCTTACGAAGCTGGCGGGTATACCTGCGGAAAAGATATTGTTCAACGGTAACTCGAAAAGCGATGATGACTTGAAAGAGGCGGTGGAATCAGGTGTACGAGTATCTGTGGATTCCGTTGACGAATTGCAAGCTTTATCGGCGGTAGCAAACGAGCTGGGAAGAGAAGTGGAAATAGCGATACGCGTGAACCCTGACGTGTCGCCGGAGGTGCATCCAAAAATCGCAACGGGCTTGAAAGAATCGAAATTTGGCATTCCTTTTCACGATGTGATTCCCGTGTGTGAAGAAGCGGAAAAGCTGCCGAACGTCCTACTTGCTGGTTTGCATTGCCATATAGGTTCGCAAATTCTGGACATAACCGTGTTCGGCGAAGCGACAGAAAAGATGATGGCTCTTGTCGAGAGGGTGTATGAACGAGACATGCAGCTCAAATTTGTTGACCTCGGCGGAGGGCTTGGAATAGGCTACAGGCAGGAGGAAAAAGCGACTGCACCCACGCCAAAAGACCTTGCAGAAATGATATTGCCCGTTTTTGAAAACAAAATACGGGAATTGGGTATATCCTTAAAACTCGTGCTTGAGCCTGGCAGGTCTATTGTGGGCACAAGTACAATACTGCTGAGCCGCGTAAACGCAGTTAAGCGAGCAAATAAAAATTTCGTGGCGATAGATGCCGGTTTTAATCTGCTGATAAGACCCGTGATGTATGGTGCGTATCACGAAGTGGTGGTGGCGAACAAGGTAAATGAGCGTGCTTCGGAGTTATATACCGTTGTTGGGAATGTATGCGAAGCGGGGGACATAATGGCGAAGGATAGAATGCTTCCTAAAGTGGAGAGAGGTGATTTAGTGGCAATATTGGATACGGGAGCTTATGGATTCTCGATGAGTTCGCAGTATAACGGACGACCGAGATGTGCGGAAGTGCTGGTTTGTGATGGAAAAGCGGATTTAATAAGGTCAAGGGAAACCATTGAAGATTTGATACGGAATCAGGAAATACCGGCAAGGCTTATTTTTTAAGAGGTTTAGCGGTTTAGCGGCTTAGAGGCTTGGATTATTAGCGGTTTAGCGTGTTGGTGGTTTGGAATCTATTTTGGAGTAAAAGGAGGACAGCATTTTTGAAAGTTCTTCTATCTTTGGGGACAAATTGTTAAAGTTGTTGTCGTGAATAAAACCCAATTTATGTGCGATAATTATTTGTGTCTCTAACTCTGCACAAGAACCCCGAGCAATGGATAGAAATTGTCTAAAATCTTTTGCTGTTTTTCGCAAATGCCCTTCAGCAATATTAGATGGAATAGAAACCGCAGCCCTTCTCATCTGTGCTCTCAAACCATATTTCTCCTCATCAGGAAATGAAGCGGTAATCTTATAGACCTCCGCTACAAGTTCAATCCCTTTTTGCCACACTTTTAATTCCTTAAAACTCTTCATCGTTAATCCTTCTTTTTCATTTCAACCGCTTAATATTTCGCTGCTAAACCGCTGAACCTCTAAACCGCTAAGCCCGCTAATCAGCTAAACCGCTAAACGCTTTACCATCTTCACCGCGGCTTCTACCGCTCTTTTTGCATAATCTATTCGCTCCTGCGCTTCTAATCTCGTCATCCCCGGTCCTGAGACGCCCAGAGTCACCGGCTTTCCGTACTCCAGCGAAAGGTCCATTATCTTTCTCGCGAGCTGCGATGCTATCATATTGTCATGCTCTGTTGCTCCTTCTATTATGCAACCCAGTGTAACTACGGCATCTACTTCTTTATCTTTATCTTTCTCACTTACCATCTTTTTCACTGCCAGAGGCATGTCAAAGGTTCCTGGTGTATATACGGTGCGAGTGACCTTCGCACCGAGAAATGCCGCATGCTCTCTCCCCAGTATCTCCATCTGATGGGTGATGTCGCGATGAAACTCAGAAACGACAAAGCCCAGTTTTATTTCTTCCTCTTCTTCTTTTTCCATTTTTTCCCCTCTCCTTTTATAACCCCTCAGATTACACGGATTTTCACAGATTATTTATTTATTATATTTAAAGAAAGTATATAGGTAGATAGATAAATATGACAAAAACAATAGTAGCGGTTTATGAGGAGGGGATATTCAAGCCTCTCCAGAGGATAGACCTTCCTGAGCACAAACATGTGCATTTAGTGGTTATGCCAGAAGAAGATGCGAGACTATTAGAATCACAGAGAAAGGAATTATCGAGCATAATTGGTATTGGGAAGAGTGGCATAAGCGACATTTCACGCAGACATGACCAATATATCTATGAGGGATGATAGGCTTGCCTTACATATTCGTTGATACCGGTGCCTGGTATGCGCTTCTGGATAAGAGTGATGCTAATCATCATGCAGCAGTGAAGTTTTATTTTTGTAGGGTATCAGGATAAGACCTTTAGCTTTACTGACTGCACAAGCTTTGCTTTAATGGAACGAATGGGGATAACAGAGGTATTTGCATTTGATGCGCATTTCACGCAATATGGGAATTTTATCGTATTGCCGCTTGAATAGGATGTTACCGAAAACTGCGTGCATTCCTCAACCAGTCTATATCCGGCTGATACAAATCTCGTATGTCCGTCAATCCTAAACTAATCATAGCGAGCCGCCCGATGCCGAGTCCCCACGCTAAAACGGGATAGTCCACACCCATGGGATTCGTTACCTCTTCGCGGAATATCCCTGCACCGCCTAATTCTATCCAGCCTCGCTCTGCCATATACACTTCTACTTCTACCGAAGGTTCGGTATAAGGGAAATAACCAGGGCGGAATCGTATCGAAGGAAACCCTATCTTATTGTAAAACGTTGCGAGACAGCCCAGCAAGTTGCTGAACGTTACTCCTTTGTCCATGACAATCCCTTCTAACTGGTCGAACTCCGGAATATGCGTTGGGTCAATCGTCTCACGGCGATAAACGCGGTCAATGCAAAAGACCTTCACCGGCGGCTCGGGATGCGATGCCAGATAGCTCAAGGTAACGGCAGTTGTATG
>JAUWNY010000087.1 GCA_030612405.1 Candidatus Methanophagales archaeon
GAACTTAAATGGTTTAAGAACAATTTTAGATGAATTAGATAAATATCTCAATGGTTATGAAACTTATTTTAATGACCTTTTAAATAGATTTCCAATTTTAGCAGTGTGTGATTTTCATGAAATTATGTCTGAAGAAAAATAGGTTAGTCCGAGATGTATTTGATAATAATAGGCCCTTCGCCCCCATTAGTGCAGGCCGTAGGCCATGCATAGACGCCCCGCCCTTCAGGGCGGGGAGCGTCACTCTAATTTTGAATTGTTGGACAACCTCTTATACCCCACCCCAATCCTCTCTCAACTCTCCCATAAAACCACTTATTTCATCCTCACTCGCATCTGCATCTAAACCTGCATCAAAAACACTATTTATTATTTTCACCGTATTTCTCTCCTTACCTTTCATCAATTTCTTTAAAATAAATGGCTCTTCGCTCAATAAAATTTCTTTCCGCTTCTCCTTATCTTCTTCTATCTCATCGTCCGCGCCCGTGTCAAAAACTCTTTTCAAAAAACCATAATGACGCACAAAACAAATACCATACTCAGGATAACTTACCGCACCAATATCGCCTGCACCTGCGAATGAACGTGGTAATTTTGTCCTCTCAGGCTTTGGTTTCTCCCCATACTTCTCTTCATATATCTCTGCTGCTGTCTTTCCTCCCTCTTCAGTCGCAGATACATATTCAAACAAAAACCATTTTGAGAACTTGTTAAATGCCTTTTCACATTCCTTCTTCGATTTAAATATCCGTTCTTCCGTGCCAAAATAGAGAACAAATGCATCATGCTCCTTTTTTAGCTCTTTCTTCGCATCTTCTAACAGCTTTCCACTTTTAAGTTCCTCAACAAGCCTCTTTACCTGCTCACCGTATTCCTCTTCATGCGCCACCACAGCGCCTCCTGTAAGATAGAAATCGCCCCACGGGTAGATACAGCCGGTAAAAGTCTGCCCCTTTCTTATCTCCGGGAAATTCCCCATCAAGTCGTACTCTTCGTCAGTTATTATATCTTTAACCACGAGCGTGAAGGAGGCATGGTCCACATCCACAATTTCAAAAGTACCTTCCACAGGACTTCCCAGCCCTCTTAGTTTCTCCTTTGTCACTTCGTCGAGACTTTTCTCCTCCGCATACACCATCCCCGGGGCTTTACCATTTGACAGTTCCCTGTGGAACAAGAACCACTGTATAAAATCGAAAGTGTCTTCGAATTCAATCTCCTCCATCTCCTTTTCTTCCACGTATTCCTCCTGCGCTTTCTTTATTTCCCTTTCCATCCTCTTCTCTGCAAATGCTTTTATGTCCCCTATCAACCACACGGCTTCATGATATTCCCTCGCTGCCCTCGCTTTCTCACCTTTCAGGTCCTTCATCCTCTCCACTCTGCTTATGCTGCGCTTCACTTCTTCTAAAAATTCTCCCGCCTCTTCTTCTCCAATACGCTCGCAAACCTCCAAACTGTTTTTGAACGCCTCAAAGGCATCTTCATATCTTCCTCGCCGCCTCTCTAAGAAGTATCCGTAGTTTGCCCACACGAGTTCATCTTCCGTTTCACCAAGCATTCGCTGGTATTCCGCTTCTGCTTCTGAGAACCTGCTCTCCCTTTCGTAGTGCTCCACGAGTAATGAGTGAACACCCACCTCTGCTGGTCTCTTTTCAAGAATCGTCTTCAGAACTATCTCACCTGCTTCCTTGTTCTTTTCTACCAATCTCTCTTTTAACCACTCGTCAACTTCCGGGTTTTCCAGAAATGCTATTATCACACCGGGAAATCCTTCTACCTCCTCCGGTTCCTCAGCTACCCATGCAAAACAGACCTCTTCAAAATCAGTCAGTAACCAGACATCAAAGCTGTTCAAAGTTTTTATCTCTCCTTCTCCCTCCTCTCCTTTGACTATTGCAAACTCATGTGCTTTCAACCCCTCTTCCTCGCCCAGCATCCTTAATTTGTTCTTTCTCACATACCCGTCAAATTTCCTTTGCACTTTATCCCGCTCTCTCCGGCTGATAGTCCCCGCTTTCTCACCTCTATACGCTCGTTGAACGTCAATGAAAATGTCCCACGCACTCACTACACATTCATCTGCATCCTCAAGCTCAAAAAATTTCTTTATCAATCCCTCACTATCCATCTCCGTTGTCATCCCATTGCGCTCCCCCGCCTCTATTAATCAATTTTCATTTTGCATTTTTCATTTTGCACTTTGCATTTTATATTCCCTACGTCCCCACCCTTATCGGATAAGAGATGCTTTTCAGCGTTGCAATTGCAGAAAGAGCAGCTAAATAGCTCGTTTTCGGATTCGCTCGCGAAGGAACGTTCTCCACCCTCACGAATAACTTACCAAATTCGCCTCTCGCCTCTATCTCATGCACGTTCTCCACCGCAGAGGGATCTGCAACGATTTTCACGCGGGTAGCCTCTGGACCTATACCTGCAAGGCTTAAAGAAGCAGCTACGTTCACGTTCTCTGGAAAATACCTCACCGCTTCCTTCGCAGAACCCGTGAACAGCGTTTCCTCTTTTTCTATTGAAAATAAATCTATTCCCTTTTCCTTCACGTACGCGTTCCCCTCGAATCCCGAAGGCGGCTTTATTGTCGTTAACAGCACCGAACGTATCCCGCCAATAGCACCGGATTTCAGCCCGTCTATACCTGCCACTGCGCCCGACGGAATATACACTTTACACCCTTTTTCCTTTGATATACGCTCAATTTCTTCAAAAAGACCGTCCTCGCATAGTAACGCACCCACGCTTAATATCATCACATCCTTACCCCTTTTTAACGCGGGTATCGCAAACTCACGAACCGCAGCCTGCGATGCACATTCTACCAGCAGGTCAACTTCAGTTAAAATTTCATCCAGCATCATGCTATCGGATTTTATTATCGCGGGCTTTTTTATCAGGCTTTTATGCAGCTTTTCTATCCTTTCAGGATGGCTGTCTATCAAAAATTTCAGTTCCATTCCTAAGTCCGCGTCCCCGTATCCATCTATCGCCTTGCATATTTCACTTCCTATCGCACCGCAGCCGACTACACCCACTCGTATTTTCGTCATAAACTTTTTGCTTAAAACCTATCTTTAAAAAGAAAAGTTTATTAAAAGCATAAATAATTCTTCTTTGGTAAAGTTAACATTCATTTTGAAAGAACGGGGAGTTTTTTGCACATGCTGCTGAGAGAGATAGAGCATTTTTTGGAGGAAGATACCGGGCAAGGGGATTACGAGCCGATAGTGCCACATACGGATAGTAAAGCGGAGATAACCGCTAAGGAAGAAGGTGTTCTTGCGGGTTTAGAAGAGGTAAAAGAGATATTAGACTATTTGTCGGTCCAGTATTCCAGTGGATTTGAAGACGGAGCCCGGATAAGAAGCGGTGATACGATTTTGACTGTGCGTGGAGCAGGTGCGGAGATATTGAGGGCAGAAAGGCTTGTGCTCAATTTCATGGGCAGAATGAGCGGTATAGCGACTTTAACGGATACGCTTGTAAACGAAGCAAGGAAGGGAAATCGGCGTATAAAAGTAGCAGGGACGAGGAAAACAACGCCGGGGTTCAGGAAATACGAGAAGAAAGCGATAAGGATTGGAGGCGGCGACCCACACAGATTCGGGCTGTACGACGCGGTAATAATAAAAGACAATCACATAAAGCTGATGGGGCTGGAGAATGCGATAACGAAGGCAAAAGAGAGCACAAGCTTCACAAAAAAAATCGAAGTTGAGGTTGAAAGTATCGCGGAGGCACTAAGAGCGGTGGAATTGAAGGTGGACATAATCATGCTCGATAACATGACAGCAGCGGAAGTAAAAGACTGCGTGAGGTTGCTGAGCGATAAAGGGCTTCGTGATGGCTTGATTTTAGAAGCTTCGGGTGGGATAGATATGAAAAATATAAAGGAATTTGCTTCTACGGACGTTGACGTTGTTTCAGTCGGGATGCTCACGCATTCTGCAAAATGGTTGGGTTTTTCGATGAATGTGGTGGAATAGAAGTAAGAGGTCTGGTTGAGAATGCCATTAAACGAAGCAGACACAAGGGCAAACAAATAAAAATACTGTTTGAGGGGAATAAAGAGGGATATGATTTTGACTTTTGCACCTTGCCATTTTCATTTTGCCGTGGACACCTTTTAATAGGGTCCTTCATCAAACATCGTGCAATATACATCCTTTTCGCTCACACACCTCGTGGGACATCTCTCGCAAATGCTGAGCTGTTCGTCCCATGCTTTTGCAACCGCATCGAGCATTTTATTCACCATTCGGTCACTCAACTTCGGGAAATATGCCTCAACCATATCATACGAGAAATATACCGTCTCGATTTCGCCCGATAGTTTTTGTAATACGATTTCCTTCATCTGCTTCGCGAGATAAACGGAAAAATCAGCTATTTGCTCTTCGTAAATTCCATATCGCTTCAATCTTTCCCCCAATTCCTGTTGAATCTCAAGCTCAACACTCAAAGCTACTTCGTAGCAGAACCAATTCAGTTTCGTCTTCTCGTGCTCTGCGGAATAGAACGAAGTCGGTTTGATCAGGTCATCACCAAATTTGTCTTCTTCCATTTGTTCCCGCACAGGTTCACCTTTTATTCTATCGGTATAAACACCTTCTTTCTCACCTTAGGCAGATTTATCCTGAGAATACCGTTTTTAAACGAAGCGGATACTTTTTCGGGGTCTATGGGTTCCGGCAACCTTATTTGTTTCCTGAATGCTTGAAAACTTATCCTTTTCTGGATACTGCCCCACCGCTCCCAGCAAACGGCATCGCTCATCTTTGCCATTACATCCACCGTGTTTTCTGTTGTGTTTATCTCCACGTTTTCTTTTCTTACCCGTGGAAGGTCAAAGGTAACCAAAATCGCATCTTCTTTGTCCTCCAGTTCGTATAACGGCTCTAAACAGCCATCATATCCCCATGTCGTCCTTATTATCCTTCTTTCTATTCCCATTTCTATACCTTCTTCCACCCCTACCTGTAGTATTTGTTTAGTTCCTTAAAAATCCCAAATCCCAATACAACCAATTTTACACTCCATTTTTTGCTTAGCCCCTCTCTTTGGGATTTTGAAATTGGGATTTACTTGGGATTTGGTAGTATTTGACATTGGGATTTTTCCACATTTTCTTACCGGTACATAAAGGGCATATCCTGCTCCACGCCTTTCTGCATTTTTGGTGCTGATAGCGCTGTTTGCCGCATAAGGTCGCGAGCTTTTAGTTTTATCTCCTCCCCTTTTTCTAATAGCTCCTTTACGTCTATACCCAATTTTAAAAACTTATCAAGCGACTCAATCGCCGATGCTGCGGCACCCGGGTCGGGATACACGGGGAAGCACTGAGCGAGCAGCGAAATTGCACTCATTTTCCTCTTGCTGCATTCCCTTAGCATTACAGCATAGGGACCCGCGATAAATCCTTCCTCCAGTAGTTCCATCTGCTTATCCTTCAGCTCGTTTAACGCTTCTTCACTGTTCCCCACGGCAAACACCTCCGGCTTCTCTATATCTATCCTGTTCGCCGCTGGTAGTCCTGTCATCGAAATGACCAATTTGCTGTCTATTTCTTTGACCCAGTCAGCTAAAGCCTCAGTCAACGGATAAACCGCATCTACCGGTATCGCGACTTCTGACAGCACTACCACTACGCCCTCATCACCGTATATCCGCAATGGATTTTTTGATTGCCCCTCGTGCACCACCATAACAGGGGGAAACAAATCAGATTCGATGTAGCCTATCTCCTTATATCCCATGCGCTCCACAATATAAGACGCGGCAATCGTTCCTACCAGACCCACGTCCGGCAATCCCTCTATCACAATCGGATTTTTATGCTTCACGCCTTCTTTTTCCACTATTCTTACCTCATCCCCCATAACCGTGCTGGTCATACTATCGCTCCCTTAGCTATCTTCACTATTTTATTAAAAATTTTTTTAACTCCTTCTCTATTATCTTCCTCGCTTGCGGCTCAAATTCGCCCTTCACTTCACGCTTTTCCGGCACTAACTTTTTGAATGGACACATGTTTGGACGAGCTTTGTTCTCCGGGCATACGCCGAGCGTGAAGCCACGACACCATATCCGCGACAAAATATCGGGGTATTCCGCAAGGCATATTTTGTACATGCGCATTGCGAGTTCTCTGATTTCCGGTGACGCTCTTACACATAGCCGGAGCATAAAGAAGTTTATCAGGCTGCGAACGTTCATCGTAACCACGTAATGCGTGTGCAGCGCCATAGGCAAGACATATCTCGCCTGTTCTCTCGCAACGCCGAGTTCTCGCAACTTTGTGTATGCCTCGTCGGCACGGGTCATCGCTTCTCTGTAAATCCGCACCTCTTCTCCTTCCCCCCCTTCTCGCTCTTCTAATTCTCGCGGAACATAGTAACTAAACCCCTGCTCTTCCATATACCTCGTGCTTCTCGCGGTGTGCGAGGCAATCCGGTGCTCTAACAATTCCCGACTCAACGCCACGCTTATCTCTGAAATATCGAACGTGAAATGGATATGCTCAAGCGCCGAAGAATAATCGTTATCTGTAATTAGCTCAATTATTCCTTTCGCTGTTTGAATCGAAGAAACACCGCTTATCCTCGCAGCTTCGGCAACCAGATTTATTCCTTTTTCCGTTACCCTGAGTAGTTTCACGTTCATTGCATATTCATTGTATGTTCCTGAAATGAAATAAAATGATACAAAAACGAAAAAAAGGAAAACTTTAAAAGTGCCGGACACTAAAGAATATTTCTATGAAGATCAAACTCAATGGTGCGACGCAGGAAGTCCGAAGTAAAAAGTTAGGCGACATTATCGAAGAGCTGGATGGCGCATACAAGCCAGGCTGTATAGTAGCCGTTATTTCGGAGAAGGAGAGAAGGGCGTTAAAAAACGAATTCGCGGTGAAAACAAAAGCGGGAGAGGCGAGGATAAAGATAGCCCGAGAAAAAGAGGCAGAAGCGAAAGCTGAAACTGAAGCGATGTCGGAATTCTACAAAGATTATAAGAAATTTCACAATGAACGAGGTACGATAGGGTGGGAGAGCGAGGATATAACTGCTATTGGGCCGATAGAGACGAATCTAAGTGTAGAAAAGAGCGAGTGTCGGTACAAGAAATGGGATGTTTTCTTCGGTTTTGGCGGCTTTGACCCGGGCATGACGTACCTTATGATAAGTAAGCGAGAACACGAAGCGGCCTATGGGACGGGCCCCGATGCCGTAATCGGGAAATTGACGAGAGGGAGGAGCATCATTTCTGATTTGCGCGAGGGAGATAGAATAGAGGAGATAACGCCAATTGTAACAAAAGCGGAGAGAGCGGGTTTCGTCACCTCTGACCTGAATACCGAGATAAAGGAAGGGCAGGAGATATTCACGTTCGCAACGGTAAAACTGTTTCGAGAAGCGCCGATGTCAAGCGAGCATTTCTTGTCTCTTATAAGAGATGGCCTTCTCCGCATAGACGACTATGCACATACTTATCTGGCTTCTGAAGCGTTAAAAGGGCTTAATTTGCCGGATGAGAACATTAGCTACAGGTCGAAAAATTACCTGACGGCGAGGAACGCAGGGACAGAGAAAGGGAAAATCTATATGTATAAGGAAAGCAGACTGCCGCACCCTTCTCATAACGTATTTGGTGAGATAATACAGGGCAGCGAATTAATGGATTACGCTCGTTCGGGAGACACGATTTACACCACGAGTGAGCCTGGATGGATGATGGTGGTGGGCAAGACACAAAAGGAAGCGGAGGAGTTTTTTGAAGCTGAGAATATTGAGCAGGTAAGGGAAGGAAATGATAGTGACGATGCAATTGTCGTAGACCAGGAGCCCGCACTGACGATGGAAATTATGGATAGGGGGACACTAAGGACCGTTGGCGTTGATGCGGAAGGCGTATTTGACGTGGAATTCTTTCACCGCGAAGCGCCCAAGACCGTGTGGTATTTCAAAAAGGTTTCGGGGTTGATTAACCGACCAATAGGGCTTTTAAAGGTCTATTTCTCTGTTCCCGGGATGATGGTCCTGTTCCATGGAAGTGCCGAAGAAGCGGGGACACTTGTCCCTGAGAACCTGGCAAAAGCAAAGGTCGAAAAGGGAATAATAGGAGTTACAAACATGTCACGGTCAAACCGAGGGGTAATGGGCGTTCGATTGAGCGACAGTAAGGAGTATGGACCCACGGGTGAGACCTTTGACGGTGCTAACCTCGTCCTTTCTTTTTCTTCGCTCTCTCCTTCTAATTTAGCTTATCTCGGTAAGCTGAAAGAAGGGGACATGATATATGTGAAGGAGAAGGTGTAAGGGGCACTGTGGATTTTTCTAGTTGTGTATAAAGTATAATTTTTGCCACAGAGTACCCAGAGGACACCGAGTATTTACCCTCTGTGTCCTCTGTGGTCTCGGTGGCTATCATTTTTGGTTTTTTCTCGTGAAATCACTATATCCTTGAATTTCACCGCAGAGCACGCGGAGAACGCAAAGACACAAGAAAGAATAATTTTTATAATCGGACGCAGATGAACGCAGATAATCAGGATTTTAAATATAATTTTGGCACTAAACCGGAAGTTAAACGCAAGGCATTGGATAATTTGAGGAAATAATTTTCTGCGTAAATCCGTGTAAATCTGCGTCCTAAATATTTTCATTTTCGGAATTTTCGCTGGATTTGTTCCATTCTGCTCTTACGCCCCGCATCTATATTGGTTATCCATTTCTCGTGTTTCTTGTATATGTATTCTTTTGCCTCCATCAACTGTTCCGGAGAGTCTCCCCACAGTATTATCCGGGGCACATAATCCTTGACCGGTAAATCGGTTCTTGGATCAAAGGCATCCTCAGGTGGCTTCTCCTGGTCCACTTCCAACCCGAATTTCTCTGCTGCTTCAAATATTATACCTGTTGCTATCGCCCGGGGAATGGGAAGTGCATATTTTTCTTTCTTCTCTTCCATCTTCCTTATCCTGCTCCCGTACCCTCTGCGGCACTTATATCCATTTCGGTTTCCAGTTCCGCTTCGTAGCATTCAGCGCAAAGGATTCTACCACGCATTTCGATGTAGTTCCCTTCTTCCACTTCTTTCCCACACTTTGAACATGTTGCATGTGCCACTATCCTTGCTTTTCTCCCGCCTTCTTCTTTATCAGCCTTTTCTGCCGCCTTTTCCATCCAACTCTTTTCCTTCTCCTCATCCTTCTCTTTTTCTGCCATCTCTTCTATTGTTGGTAATTTTTATTCGTATAGGTTAATTGTATATAAAGTAGTTGACATACCTTGACAATCTCACATTTCAAAATTATAGTTTTACCGCAGAGCACACGGAGAACGCAAAGGCACCAGAAAACCCGAGCAAAGATTGAAACTGTCTTTAAACTCTGTGGTCTCTGCGCTCTCCGCGGTGATAAATCACCCGATTTTTAGACTGTGCCCGTCATTGCAAAATATCAACCATTATTTAAATATCCGCAATTATAAACATATCCCAGTCCACCAGTAATCATTTGCGTAACTTTTCTTATATCTTCTCCTTGTTTCCTTACCTCTTTCAGCGTTTTTTCATATAATTCATCGCTTAAAGTGAGGGGTCTTTCCCTCGCGACATAAGACGTAAGCATGAGGTCCAGAGCTCTTTCCTCTGCTACTGACATATTCCGAATTCTTTTACTCTGTATAAACGAAGGATTATCCTCCTTCCCTTTTATTACCTCCTCAGCTAATTCCGTGCCCGGTATGGGCTCTGCAATGCTTATAAAACAATCATCAAGATACAGGTCTTCTACCAACTCCTTTGTCTTTTCATAATCCTCTTCTCTTTCCCCTGGATAACCAACGATAAAAGAACCCGCAACTTTCACTCCCTTCTGCTTCGCCGCTTCCCGCGCTTCTATTATATCTCCCACCTTTATCCCTTTCCGCATGCGTTTTAACATTCTATCGCTCCCTGATTCCATACCAAAGAATACCCAGCCAATCGTATATTCCCGTATTGCATCTAATGTCTCTTCATTTATGGTATCCACCCGTATATCGGGAGCAGAGAGATTATTTTTGCCTATTACAGAACTTACTTTCTCCAACAAATCCTGGAATTTGTAATAAAGTGAAGATGTCCCACCGCTGACCGCTATTTTCTTCACGCCCGCTTTCTTGAATTCTTTCACTTCTTCCACGATATTATCAATACTTCTGCTTCTTATTTCGCGACCGAAGAATTCAGAAACCTGGCAGAAGGAGCAATTAAATTTGCAGCCCCGATGTGTTTCTATGTAAACATTTGCCCCCCGTACATCCTGTTCACTTATATCCTTCGGTATCTTTGGTAAAGTTCTGTGCTCGATGTCCGGGAGTTGCTTCGGCGGATTTATTACTATTTCCCTGTTTTCCTTGTACGCGACTCCGTCTATTTCCTCTATCTCATACCCGTTCTTCATCATCTCCACCGGTATCTCCCCTTCGCCAATAACGACCACATCACAATCCAAGTATCTGAAAACAAACTCAGGGCACTGCGAAACAGGACCTCCGACCACTATCAATCCCCCATCCTTACACTTTCTCTTCAGTTCCTGTATAGAATCTCCGATTTCAAGCAGATGCAAAGTGGAGCTGAGGCTTAAGAAGATATAATCGAATTTGCCTTCAAAATGCAAACTCTTTGAGAGCGTTACATCAATATTATCCTTATCTCCCGGGCATCGTTCAAGAATTCCCGCTATCACGGATGCTCCATAGGTGTAAATTCCAGGAGATATTACAATTGCTCTTTTTCTCAACACTTTTTCTTTTTCACAAAAAACTTTTTTGCAAGCAAAAACCTTTACTAAAAACATAAGTTTCTTTGGTAAAGTTCACACTTATTATGTGATCATCACAACTTATATGAACAGATATCGAATTAATGTGAAATAAGGACGCAGAAAGCGGCATCTCATTTTTGGAAGGCTCAGAAAAACCGAAAGGCTTTTAAGTTGGGTTGGGATATAAAGAAGGTTACCCTAAACAAAATCATTAGGGAAAAATAAAAAGGAGGAAAAAAAAGATATGGCCAAAGCTATAGAAGATAAGATAGACCTATACGACGATAGAGGCAACGTACTGGCGAGCGATGTGCCGCTACAGGCGATCAGC
>JAUWNY010000106.1 GCA_030612405.1 Candidatus Methanophagales archaeon
CTCCCGCGACCCGGTTAACAACCTTGAAAGAGGATATACTTATGGATACTCTGTGAGCAGAGAAGATTTTAACAGGGTGCAGGTATGGGACAAGGTAAAATGTGAGGTTTCAAGGTGGTCGGAACTGCCGAGGATAAAGAAGTTTTTGGAGGTTGACAGAGTAGATTGGGTAGGTTTGTTGTTTAGGGTAGCGGAAAAAGATGAGCGCGTGAGGAAATTAATCGATGGGAACCCGTACAGAGTAGTAATGGGAAATAGACCGAGCAAAAATTATGGAGAAGAATTTGTTATGATGGGAGGAAAACCATACAAAATCACCATTTATTTAAATAATGAAACAGTGAAGTCCGTAGAGGAAGTGAAAGACCAGGAACAATTAAGAATGATCCAAAGAGTAATTGCGTTACAAAACGAAATAAATATTACTGTAAAACCTCACGAAATTTGAAGGAGAAAAAATGAAGACGAAGGCAAAGTTGATAGCCAGCAAGCGGATGCGGATATCCACTATTATTTTTGTACTCATTGCAATTATTTTATTTGCCACATACACTTTCTACGATGCGTTCACTCTCATTAAGGAGTCTACAAGTGTTGATTGGGAACAAAACGGAACTGGAGAGAAAAAATGAAAAAAGAATATAAAAAGTCATCGGAAAAGGTGGGCGATTTTCTTATCGGATTTTTTGGTGTCTTTCTATTATATGTCTTGGCATCGGAGTTAATTCCACGCTATTCACCCGCAATAATATTTATTTTATTCGTTCTTTTGACTTTCTATTTTTGGAATAAGAGGCGTTATATTTCGTTTGGAATAGTCTCACAACTTATTGTTTCAATAATAATCTCGGTCTTGGTGTATTTCTCCTTATCTTTTCATAGTGTGACTTCATGAATCTGCTCGCATTTTTATAACTACGAACCAATTCGTAGCTATCGAAAATTATATATAACCCATTGCTCTAACTAAACTATTACAGCAGGGAGAAAAAATGATAGCGAAAAAGAAGATACTCTTTGGGATTTTCGCAATTGCTATAGTAGTCGCCGCTGGATGGTTGATACTCAGTTATCCAACTGAAGTTGTTGTCAATTCTGGTAAATCTAAAGAAACAAAAATCTATCCAGGCACAGTAGGGATTACATATTTTGACGATTACAAATTAATAAATAATACAGCAAGTTTTCTTATTCAAACCAGTAAACCATTAACTGAAGAGCAAATAGCGACTTTAAGAAATTCAGGTGTAAGAAAATTATCCACTTCAGAAATAGGGACGGTTTACCACAGTTTAATTGAAGAAAATAAAGTGGAGGAAGTTGAAGAGTTGGACTTCGTGGAAGATGTCTATCCGTATAAAATCAAAATAAGTGATTGGGTAAAACAACCAACGCCAACAGCAGATGATACTGAAGCGACGCCAGAAAAAGTTAATGCTGTTGTAAATGCCAATAATCAATTTGCATTTGAGCTTTATTCAAAATATAAAGATGAATCTAGAGATGATAACATCTTCTTTTCTCCATATAGCATTTCAACGGCTTTGGCCATGACTTATGAAGGTGCAAGAGGAAAAACATCAGGAGAAATGCAATCAGTGTTTCATTTTCCAGCAGATAATGATGTGAGAAGACCTGCCTTTGCAAAAATCTACAACGAAATCAATAAGAAAGAGAAAGGCAAACAGTATAAGTTACATACTGCAAATGCGCTGTGGGCGCAAAAAGATTGCCAATTTACGAACGAATATTTCGGCACTACGGAAAAATATTATCGTGGGAAGGTAACTAATTTGGATTTCAGAAGTGAACCAGAACCCTCTCGTATTACGATTAATAATTGGGTAGAAGACCAAACAAATGACAAAATTAAGGATTTAATTCCTCCAGGTGGAATATGTCCCTTGACAAGATTGGTTTTGACAAATGCTATTTACTTTAAGGGTACCTGGGTCTTGCAGTTCGATAAAAACAAAACAAGAGAAGCTGACTTCGGAGTAAGCCCAACTAAAACTGTAAAAGTGGAGATGATGAGTCTAACAGGAGAAAAAGCGAAATTCAATTATGCTGAAACAGCGCACTTACAAATACTCGAAATGCCTTATGAGGGTGAAGAGTTATCTATGATTGTGCTTTTACCAAAAGAGGATACTTTAGACAAACTTGAACAATCTCTTACGGTGGAAAAATTGAATGAATGGCGAGGCATGCTTCAAAAGGAAAGAGTAGACGTTTATATGCCCAAATTCAAGTTTGAAACCAAATATTTTATGGCTCAGGACCTTGCAGAGATGGGAATGCCTTCAGCATTTACTGGTGAAGCTGATTTCTCTGGAATGACAGGGAAAAGAGATTTGTATATTAGCCAGGTTATTCATCAAGCTTTTGTTGAAGTAAATGAAGAGGGAACAGAAGCAGCAGCAGCAACAGCAGTAATTATGGAAAGAGGGGTAGTAATGTCCAAGGTATTTAGAGCAGATCATCCATTCATATTTATAATACAACAAAAAGATACAGGAAATATTTTATTCTTAGGAAAAGTTGTTGATCCTGCTAAATAAGAGTTTAATGAAGATGAAAAACGAAAACAAAATCTTTTTTGTTAGGGAATGTTTTATCAGTGTGAGAACGGGGATAAGTCATTCGGTTGTTCAAATAAAATAAGGAGCATAATATGATTATGGAAACAAAAACCAGAAACTGGACGCCAAAATTCATAGCTTTGGCTGTGATTTGTTTATTTATTGCCATAGGCATTTTAATCTTTGTAATTGCTTCAATCGTGAAAGTGGATTTGCTTAATGCTATAACTATAGCAGTTGATCCTGCCATAGTATTATCGTCTTTCATTGGCGCTTTAATCGGTGCTGGAGTTGTATATTATTTAGTCAATAAATATAAAAAATGATTATGATGAAAAACAAAACCAAAACATTCGGAATAGGCATCTTGCTAATATTTAGCCTGCTAATTTTTTCAAATACCGGCATGGCTTGTTTTAACCCGACGGACAGTTTTGCCACCGAAGTAGCTTTAAATAAGGCGTCCATAACTTATGATTTAAGCGGGATAAAACAATCAGAAGATGTTACAGTTATAGAAAAAGAGAAAGAAGAAAGTCCTGATATTCCAGAAGTGGTATATGAAGAGGTTTCTAAACCTACACCGATAACACCTACTGAAGTCCACACGGAATTACCCGACAAAAGAATAGAACCTTCTTTTGAAGATTATTTAGAAACCACTGCTATAATTTACCGTTCTCATTACAATAAAGACGTTGCAGTTGTTTTAACGGAAGAAGAATGGGACGGTCAAAAATATTTAGATGTTAAAATACAAATGCCGACAAAATTCGTTTATAGCTCTTACTCTGAACTAAGAATAAAGTTAGATAATCTTCCGCCTATTACCCAAGAAGTTAATCAAGAGTATTTCAAATCTTTAGGCTATGAAAATAAGGTTGGTGTTCAAAAGGAAAAATTTGATTATCTTAGAGCCCATCTTATAAAGGAAAATATTGATATTGCTGTATGGAGTTATATTTTTGAAGAAGAGGAAGATGATGAGAAAGATGAAAAAAGAGAAAGTTTTAGCGGGTTTTCCATTCAAGTCAGAGACCAAAGCACTTTAACACCTGAATTAGAAGAAGAATTTAAGAATATACTTGAAACTTACGGATTTAATTCTGATGTTCTAAGCCAAGCAGAGATAACACCCAGAACTATACAAGATGTTGATTTAGAACCTGCCATAGATATTGAATTAGATACTTTTGATTGGGGACAGGCGTTAAGAACAGAATTAGAATGGTTACAAAGCAATAATGTAATTAGTGGTTTAACTGATGATGATATATACGGAATAATAAAAGTAGCGGATAAAGGAACTGCTGGCTGGAACTCAAAAATCCGATATTTTAAAGGTGAGTGGATGCAGGGAATTACTGAGGAAATGTCAGAAGAAACAGGAATGTATATGTTAAAAAGTTTAGGTAGTTGTGGCGGTTTTCCAATAGATTTATTACCTGAAGAAGTGCCAAGTGGTGTAGAGGCAACTGATGAAGAGATAGCTTGGATCAGGAATCAAATAGAGAAATGGAAAGGGAATCCTGAGATGAAAATTGGCGGAACTTCGGTAGACCGCTCAGCGCGGAAAACGGTTACGCTCTGGGTCTATGAGCGTACACCGGAGAACCAGCAGTTACATCGCAAGATAATCAATGGTTGGGAAATCATTGTGGCTGAAAGTCCCAAGCCATCCGTATTTGATACTTTTGCGCATCCCCCGGGGTTATGGATTCCTATTGGTTGCTTGCTTCTAATAATGGTTGCAATCCTCGTAAAATATCGCGGTAGGAGAAGGAATAGAATGGCTTGAATTTATTTATAACTACGAACCAATTCGTAGCTTACGCAAATCTTATATAACCCTTCCTCTTGACTACTTATTGGAGGTAAAAAAAAAAGTGGTATCAAAAAAGAAGATATTGGCTTCGGTCCCGGTATTGCTTGTGGCGATGCTGGTCGGAGCAGCGATTACGAACGCCATTCCTGCGCCGATGATAGAACCCATACCAATAAGATCTGTGCCACCGCCGGCAGAAAGAGGGATTTATACAAATATAATCCCCTATGATAACTTAGCAAAGGCTGGCGAGACGATTTCCATTGAAGGAAAGGTGCATAACGACGGCAACAGCGAGATAACCGTTGAACTCGTTCCTGTTATGCGAGAGGAAGAGGAATATTGGTATAAGTATAGCGAAAACGTGATAAAAACTGGGTGGGTTTCAGTTAGTCCGAGTGAGATAGATTTGGGTGCTCAAGAGTCCACAAAATTTGACATCTCGGTGAGCATACCTTCGGATGTAAAGGGTGGATATTACAGCGGGATGATTGCGATAAGAGCAGACAAATATCCTGAACAAATAGAGCATTACAGCATTCAGGTATATAAGCCGCTGGAAGAGCCGATAGTAACGGCGTTCGGTGTTGTAGCAAATTCATCAAAATTGGTTGTGACCGTGAAATGGAACAGAGATGAGAAAAATCTAATCTCTACTGAAGGAACGGTGAATGTGCATCTGTTCGACCCTTATGGGAACGAAGTATCACGGAAGACAAAGGTGATGACTCACATATCGGGATACGTGAATGTTTTTGAATATGCACCCAGACCGCCCAAGCCTATACCCATGCCGGTATGGGAAAGCGAGGGAGAAATAGCAAGTGCAAATGCAAATGTGCGTGTGCATGAGCATGGACAACAAGCGGTGATATATCAGATAGAGAACCCGGCAAGTGGCATGTGGAAACTCGAGATGCTGCCAAGCGATGTGATGCACTTCAACTATGACATCGTGGTGAATCCGATAGAAAACGTGAAAATATGAAATAGAAGGCTCGGTCTATTTTGAATAGGTCGGGCTATTTGTATTTTTTCTTCATCTTTTAACTTTTCAATGTCGGTGAACTCTCCGTGTTTCAGAAAAATGGAAAGCATTTAATCTGTTTCTTATGCAAACTAACTAACTTATTACTTCTTATATCTTACTGCAATCGCTACAAGACATATACCAATGATCGGCGTTCCGATAGCCCAGTATAACCATAACAGTAGAATGACAACATTCCAGGATGTCTGAAGCGGTGAGAGCATGCCTCTCAATAGATAATAATAACTGAAAAGAGCATAACTGCTGATGATACTGGATATAAGAACGGGGATGATCACCATTTTCCTTTGATCTGCTGGAACAGAGAGGAAGAACAAAATAGAGCAAGGAGCGAGCATCGTCAATGAGGTCTCTGAAGGGAAAGTACCGCCTATATGGAAAAAATCTAAAGATATTGCGATAACTACGAAAAATATCGCTATACTGAGCGGAATTCCTAAATACCAGCGATTTGACTTATTCTTCATCTCTGATACGAAAAGAAGAGAGCCAAAAAGAGAGATAATGCCTAAAAATAGTGCAATAATCCAGGACAAAAAGCCACTACGAGGAGAAAGAAAATCTAATGCGTACGCTACCCAGATATAAAAGAAGATCGCCGATGTACATACCAACGCGATATTTATTTTATTCATCTTCATTTTTTCCTTTCCTTTTTCCTTCCAAGATGTTCTATGAGGAATACAACCAATATTACAAACAGACAACCAAATAGGAACCATAAACCGGGATGAGCAAAGATGTCAAATCCCATAGCTATATCTAACGCTTTCTCTGTTGTTGGTACTGCTGCTGGCATCGGTGTAGGTGCGGGTATTGGCGCAGGGACTGCATCTCCTTTTTCGGGTATTACTGACCTTGTGACTTCTTCCCACCCCAGACCTTTCATCTTCATCGTTAAAAATTCTATTATCCCGGAGCCAGCCACCGCAAAGAATATCACCGTCAAATATCGCTTCAATGTCGCAATGACATCTTTTCTATTTGTCTTCTCTGGAACAATGACAACAAATTTACGCTGCGGTGCGTATATCTTCACGTGTTTCATCTTCTCGCTGTACTTCGTTCGCTCTACCTTCACCAGTCCCGCATTGTTAAGTTTATCAAGATTGTACTGAACGGTGCTTAAAGGAATGCCGAGTTTTTCTGCTATTTCGGATGCGGAAAGTGGCTCTGATGCGATAGCCTCTAAAATATTCCTTGCAGTGTCGTTAGAAATAATCTGGGAGATTTTCTTTGAGTTTTTGTCGTTTAAAGGAAGGATTAATAGTTTTTTATCTTCCGTGTTTTCGTCCATCCCCCTATTGTTCTCGTTCGAAACCATCACTGTTATTTTTGTTTTGCCCCTTTTTAAAAATATCTATAACTACGAACCAATTCGTAGCTATCGAAAGTCTTATAAAGGGCGTGAATCACCTAAGAATAGGTGATAAAAAAATGAAAGGTAGAAGCGTATTAATTTTTGCTCTCCTGGCTATTGCCGCAATTGCGACAGCAGGCACATCACACGCGTGCGTAAGCCAAGAAGACCCGTACAGTGTAGAAGTTTTACTGAACAAGCCGGGATTGAGCTATGATTTAAGCATGTTAAAGAGCGCAGAAAACGTCGTGGATGTACATCCAGAGCTAATAGGCGTTTCTGGAGAAGTGGTTGTTTACAAATCGCACTACCACGATGATTTAGCAGTAATTTTATATGAATCGAGCATAGAAACTGCCGAAGAAACAAATGAGCACCCCGTCTCCTATCCCCATGCAGAACTTATCACCATCATATCTACCAAAAAACAAACCAAAATCTCTGGTGAAGAAGAAATAATCAAAGACAAAGGGGAACAATCCCAAGAGCAAGAGAAAGAAGAAAAAGAAGAAAGCGTGCAAAAATACCTTTCCGTCAGGCTAACGCCAAAGGTACACGAAGTGACAGAACATAGATATAAAACAAAAGCACAGATTTCAAAGACAAAGTTTGAACCACATCAGAACTTCTCCCATTTGACAACTCCAGAAGAATTACAAATACCCGGATGGACCATCAAACAAAGTGGAGGTGGCTGTATAGGTGATAAGTGCTTCTATTCCTATTCAGCGGACTATAAGGAAAATGACCATTGGGTTGAAATAAGTTTCTTCCCGCCAGAAAGAACAAGAGGCGGAATTGAGATAGACATTGAAACAAATAAAGAATTGAGTGAGGTGCTGAAGAATGAAATATTGTATGTGATTTCCAGCATGTTTTATCTGGGTAAACCCGATTTTCAAAAGATAACAGATGCTCTACACGAGATGGAAAAAGTAGAGATGAAAGTCCCAGAGCCCGTCTTCAATTTCACGGACGAAGAAGCAAAGGAAGCGATGAAGACTGAGTTGGAATGGTTAAGCAATACAGGAATTGTTAAAGGTCTAAGTGCCGAGGACATTCAAGAAATAAAAAACACCACAAAGATTGGCTATGCAGGCTATAATTCGAGAATGTTTTATGAAGACGGGAAATGGATTCCTTACTCTGAATCAGAGAATCCCGAGATGATAAGGGTTAAGGCAGTAGCTGTGTGCTCATTTAGTTTGAAAGGCATCCAAGTTCCAACTGAGGATGTTGTAATGACAGAATCAAATACAAACATAGGGTCATCAGATATGATATTGGTCGTTTTGGGAATTGTTATAGCAATCCTCGCAGCGATTGGAGTTGTGGTGATTTGGGTGATGAGAAGGTGGTGAATAAAAAGGCGAAGCAAAAGGCGGTGGTAACGGTTTAAATTAGGTTGTTCCATTTCTCTTTTATATGCTTCCACCGAAAATATGTATGAGTGCTGAAGGAAGTGAATGGAAAGGAGATAAAATGATAAAAACAGAAAACCTTACAAAGGTGTATAATGGAAATAAGGCAGTAGATGGTCTGAATTTGGAGATAGCGGAAGGCGACGTATTTGGCTTTTTAGGTCCGAACGGAGCAGGAAAAAGCACGACAATACTGATGCTCGTGGGACTGATCGAACCCACCGAAGGCAAGTGCATCATAAACGACATCGAGGTAGCGAGGAATCCGCTTAAAGTAAAGGAGCTCATCGGATACCTACCGGAGAACGTTGGGTTCTACGGCAATATGACCGCGGAGCAAAACCTCGATTACTTCGCGCGATTCTATCCGATGGACGCGGATGAGAGGAAGAAGAGAATAGAAGAACTGCTTGAACTGGTACAGCTTGATAGCGTAAGCCAGAAAGTGGGTGGATACTCAAGGGGAATGACGCAGCGGCTTGGATTTGCACAGGCATTGCTTAATAATCCTGGGGTTATTTTCCTGGATGAGCCCACTACGAATCTTGACCCGGAAGGGGTATTACAACTCAGGCAAACGCTCAAAAAACTATCGGATGAAGGAAAAACGATCTTCTTTTCTTCTCACATTTTAGCCGAGGTCGCTCAGGTCTGTAATACGATAGGCATAATCTCAAATGGCACGTTGATAGAGCGCGGCACACTTGATGAAGTCAAGACGAAATTA
>JAUWNY010000081.1 GCA_030612405.1 Candidatus Methanophagales archaeon
TCTATCTGCAGCTTTGAACCCTACTAAATCCATCACTGACAGATCCTTCTCCCCAACGAAGTCAACTACCGGCTTTAATCCCGGATAATCACTGACGATACTCTCTTGTGCCGAACCCGTTACAACGAATACACTACATATAAATATTGCCAAGACTACTGTAGCCAATTTTCTTTTCATCATTTCTTTTTTTTCACCTCCTAAATTTTTTTAAATACTATACTTTATAACGTAAATATTTATTACTATTTAAATAGCTTTAGGTGTTAATTAACTCAATATTATAGTAATTTAGGTTTACAATAATATTTGCCATTCATGCAAACTTCAAATTTCTGAGCAAAGAAACAAGGATTTTCTGTTAGCACAGGTTTTCTTTTGTGAAAAGAAAAAGTGTTGCAACAAACGAAGAAGATTCAATTGCTGCTGCAATGAGAAGAAGTGGCAAAATCAAAACTAAGAAAACCATCAAACCTTTATTTAGCTCTCCCTTTAAATTCCTCTCCTCCTTATTTTTCAATGTTTCTCGCCCTATTCTCAATCCAACCGCTGCACTTAACAAAAGAGCTGGTATCTCAAAGATACCATGGGGTATTATCCCAATAAAGATGATCAGCCCTTCTTTTTGCGCAAGACATCCAATCAAACCACCATTGAAAACTACTGAAGCTAAAGGAGCAATAGCTAACAGAGGTCCTAATACGATGTTAAGGAAGCATGTAAGAATGTTGTTTAAGAATATCAACACAAATGCAACCAAAAAAATTATCCAAAGAGGATATAGCTGTGCGAAATCTTCTACAACCTCTCTAAGCTGTTGAAAACGGCTCATAGGCCGACTAAATGTTCCACCGAATAAACCAACATATCCCAGGATAATGGAACTAATGAATAGAATAGAAACGAATAAGATGTAGAATCTAAGGGAATAAAGATATTCGCTTAGCGACGAACTTTCTTCTGGTTTCACCACACACATTTACTGCACACCTCATGATTCTTCATACTAACAAGGAAATTTCGGTATTCTTTCGATCTCAAGATATTCCCCTCCCCATCCTCCGCATCTCCAATATAAAATTCCGGTAAAAAGCAACAAGGTGAATAAATATAGCTGAGAAAAGAGAAAATAATAGGTTTTTTGAACGAATTTATTTCAGTGATTTATTTCTTCTAAGTTCTTATCTGTGTTAATCTGTGTTCATCTGCGTCTAATTATTAATCAGTAACGCTTACGCTTCGCAGCAAACGAAACAAAAATTGCCACGATGACCGCAATAACTAAATCCCACACGTTTACAGGTATTTTTCGTTCTTCTCCTTCCTGGCTCTCATTTATTTCACTGCCACCTTCACCTACACTTTCATTTCCTTCTACCACTGCCTCAGGCTCCGGTACAGATTCATTTTGCGGTATTGATTTCTCTTCCACCTTGCCTCCTTCCTCCTTCTTCTCCACCAGTATTATCTCCTTTTCAGCAGAAGCTCTTCCACTGATGTCCACTGCTACAGTATATATGCCCGGTAACAGCCCGCTCGTATTGATGCTCGCATTCACGCTGCCGTTCTCGACGAGAGCAAAAGTCTTCTTCAAGTTGTTCGAGCTTGTGTTCTGGAAGAGCGAAATAAAAGCCTTCTCGCCTTCTCTTATGTTTGTTTCCGCTTTTACTGTTATCACATCACCTATTTCCACTGCTGTTTTCGGTTCTTTCAAAATGACTTTCGGTGCATGAACAGAGAAATCAGCGCGCTCAAACAGGTCGTCACTGCCTGCTGAGGTTATCGCATCCATGAGGATCGCCACACGTTGTTCCAAAGTCTTGCTTTCGTCACCTGCTTCCCACTCACCATTATCATTTATAGCATCTGTTATCCCATCTCTTCCTTCGTAAAGAGCAATCGCGGTATATCTTCCGCAATCAAGTTCGCCAACATTTTCTTCCCATTTGCCATCCACAACAGGTGTTGTCCTCGCATTTATCACGCCCACAGTTCCATCCGGTGGAAACATCACTTCTCCTTTGTGGTTCATCACGATAACATAAACGTGATCAGCACCGATGACTGTACCACTTATTACTACATCATCACCCTCGGCTATGTTTTTCGAGACGGTCATGCTGAACTCCGGCAGGAGCAAGAATATGGTTGCTGATGCATCCACACCCTCCCCTCTCTGCCAGTCCTCACTGATGTGGTCCCCAATGAAAAAAGTATCCGTGGCATGCTCGCTAAGTATGAAAACTTCTATTTCACGGTAGCCGTCGAGTTCGCCGCTTGTGTCCCAGTCCCATTCAAATTCATCATCGCTTATTCGTGCTTCTTTTTTGAAGATGTCATCAACGAGAAGCACGGCGAAATCACCGAAGTCTGAAGTTCCCTCTATATGAACAATGTCACCCACAGTTGCATTCTCGGGCACTTCTAAGCTCGTCCCACTTTTCTTTATCTTCACGTATTTGGTTTCAATGTAGCCGCAAACTTCAACAGTTACCTTATACGTGCCACAGTCCTCACTTTCGGTAGAAATCCTTACCTTTTTCTTGCCTTCCTCATCAAGAGTTAGTGTCTTTTCTTCCCACTCGGGAATGCCCCCGACAGTTACATTCACTTCTTTCTCGTAGAACGAGCTCTTTATTATTATGACAATATCCTCACCCTTAACGACTTCTTCGTCGCACTCTACTTTCAGATATATCTTCTCAACCTCGATATCCACTTTCTTCTCCGCCTCTGTTGCATAATCCTCCAGGATTATTTTGTATTTTCCCTCCTTCATATCCAGCTTTGAGGTATTGAAAACAAGCTTTTTATCCTCAGTAAAGCTTAATCCTCCCACAGACTCTTGATACGGATTAACAGCAAAGTTGGAAAACTCCGTTTCGTTTTTATACTCTATGAGAATTTTGTAGATGTCCATGCCGGTTTCGTTCATTATCGAATATCCTTCATTGTCTTCGATAGTTAGCTTCATCACTCCTTTATCTCTATCGTTACTCTTTATTGTGAGGTTGAAAATCTCTTTTTCCTGTACCTTCTCCTTTTCTCCTTCCAGCTCCAATTTGATTTCATGCTTTACAACCTGGAGCCAGCCCCCATTGCCATAATCATCCTCTACCCTGAAGTATCCACCAGTCTTTTTCCCCTCCACCTCCCATTCCCCCCCCATCGGAACCAACTTCCTTTCCAAATCATACCCTGAGTACTGATTCCCGGACTTTGTGTAAGGTCCCTCAACATACACTCGATCAGAAGCGTCTTTCGTCAAATTATAGAATTTTATCTCCTCGCCACCCGACTTTTCGCCGCTTGCCCAATTATAAACAATCAAAATATTCTTTGCATCCTCGTCTTCAGGGTCACCCCCACTCGCAAAACCTCCCGTGTAATTGATGATACCCCCGGTGAGATTGAAAGTCCTGTTGCAGAGCGTCGCCGACGCAGGAGAAGAAAATGCGATAAGCACAATTGCCATTACTACCATAATTACCGCTGCAACACCGATGATATTTTTCATGCAAATCCCTTCTTCCTTATCCTTTCCCCAGATCATCTTGCTCTCGGTTCCCAAGTGATATAATACGGTTGATATTTCATAACTTATAATATTTATATATAAATACTGATATTTTTGGTTATTATTTTTTAGCACGAAAATGCCGAATTGTACTTTAAAGCCAGCATATATTAAGAACATTTAGCACTTGAGAGAAGTTATCTTCGCTCGCAAGAAACAAAATCAAATTTGGACAGTGAAAAAGTTTTTCTTTGCGTAGCTCATTTATAAACGGTGACCGAATAGCGAAAATGGAAGAAACAGAGACAAGGACAAAAATAAGGAAATATGCGTTGCAGAATGCAGTGAAGTATGAGAAACCGCCTAAAGAGGATGCAGTAGTGAAGAAGGTTCTTGCTGAACATCCAGAATTAAGGCGGGATGCGAAACGGGTCTCAACATTGGTGAAAGAGGAGATAAAGAGAATAGAGTCAATGAGTAAGGAAAAGCGGGTAGAAGAATTGACCAAGATGGCTCCGGAATTGGTAGCGGAGTTAAAAGTGAAAGAGAAAGAAAAACGTGAACCTGGACTGCCAGAACTGCCTCTTGCGAAAGGCGAAAAAGTTGTGATGCGATTCGCACCCAACCCTAACGGCGCTGCGACGCTCGGCAGTACGCGAGGCATAATCGTGAATTCTGAGTATGCGAAAATGCACGATGGTAAATTCATTCTGAGGTTTGACGACACGGACCCTGTATTGAAACGACCTTTGCTCGAAGCTTATGACTGGTATCTTGAGGATTGTGCATGGCTGAACGCCGAGCCCGATGAGGTGATAGTGGCGTCGGAACGCATGGAGTTATATTACAAATATGCGGAGGAGCTGCTAAAAAAAGGAGCGGCGTATGTCTGCTTTTGCTCTGCGGAGACTTTCAAAACGTATAAAGAGCGAAAACTACCATGCCCTCATAGGGATGTCAGCATTGAAGCGAATATAGAATGTTGGAAAAAGATGTTAAAAAGCGTCTATGAAGAAAAAGAAGCAGTGTTGCGGATAAAAACGGATATGGCAAGTGCAGACCCGGCTTTACGCGATTGGGTCGCACTCAGGATTTTAAAACGGGAGCATCCGAGGGTTGGCGATAAATACGTGGTGTGGCCAACGCTGGATTTCGAGTCGGCGATAGAGGACCATTTGCTCGGAATAACGCACATAATACGTGGAAAAGACCTGATGAAGTCGGAAAAGCGGCAGCGGTTCTTATACGACCATCTCGGCTGGAAGTATCCAAGGACAATGGTTTGGGGCAGGATAAAAGTACAGGAATTCGGTAAATTAAGCACTTCCGAGCTGCGAAAGAGGATAGAAAACGGCGAATACGTAGGGTGGGACGACCCGCAACTACCAACGCTAAAGGCACTTCGCAGAAGAGGATTTCAGCCAGAAGCGATTCGCAGGTTCTTTATCTCCATTGGCGTCACGCAAACGGACATCGCGGTAAGCATGAAGAACTTGTATGCAGAGAACAGGAAAGCCGTGGATGCACTCGCATCGAGATACTTCTTTGTGCGTAATCCGAAGGAGATGAAGTTGAAAGACGGGATTTCTTTCGTGGCTAAAGCATTGAAACATCCTTCAAAAGAGGATTACCGGGAGATAAGAACACGCAATACGGTTTACATAAGTGGTGATGATTTCGCTAAACTAAAACAGGGACAACGAATACGGCTTAAATTCCTCTGTGATGTGGAAATAGAGCAAATCGAGCCGCTGGTTGCGAACGTCGTAGAAACACCAGCAGAAGACGTCTCGATTATTCAATGGGCGCCATCAGAAGGTATAAAAGTCGTAGTGAAGAAGCCTGACGGGACAGATGAAGGCATAGGCGAGCCTTTGATTGCTTCGGAACTCGGAAACGTGGTGCAGTTCGAAAGATACGGGTTCGTCAGGATTGATTCTGTTATGAAAAAGGAAACTGGAAAGGAAGTGGTGGCATATTTCACGCATTAAAACAAACTTTCTTTGAAAGAAAGTTTGATCAAAAACCTTTTCTTATGTGGGGCTCTGCTCCACAACCCCGCAAGCCCTGTAAGGGCTTAAAGAAAAGCTTTACCAAAAGAATTTTTAGTGTAATCTTATTGCAGGTATCCAGTCGGTGTATGTTTTTCCATTCGCATCAATGAATTGATCGCAAGTAATTGTTCCTCCTGTTACGTCCTTGCTTTTCGCATGTATTATCTGTGGATAAGAACCCGTTTTTATGACATAGCGGTATTCATGATTTTTCAACAACGTGACGTAAGGAGCCTCCCCCGTCAGGTTATGTATTGTTATGTTATGGTAATCTCCGATGTACCCGTTCCATGAGCCATTCGCTATCAATGTGTCGTTTTCATTATATAATTTGATGGACTCTGTATGTCCACCAGTTCCAACACACGCGTAGGTGTACAATGTGCTAACAGTGATGTTAGATGAAGGTGTGATTGTGCCATTATGTGTTCCCATTATGCTCGGGTATGGATTTTCTGATTGCTCTGTGTCAAAAATATTCTCTGTTGGCGCAAAGTAATTCTCCCAAGGTTCCATCAATGGATAATTGTCATTATCTGAGTTTATGCTATAATGGCTATCACCAATTCCATTGTTGTTGTCATCGCACCCTTTATAATCGCTCCAGTAGTTGCCTAAGTAATTGGTGTACGTCTTGCCTTTGTAGGTGTAGGTTATTTCTGCTGTTGAATTCCAGACGTTATTTGAATTACGGGAAATAATGTCATTTTTGAAGTTATTTACGTAAAAGGTGTTATTAATTGAATCATCGACTAAGATGCCAAAAAAGTTGTTTGAGCAATTGTTGTTGTATACATGATTATTGTCCGAATCAGAAAAAATAACACCATAGCCAATGTTATTTGAGCAGTTGTTGCCGTATATGTTGCCATTACGGGAATAATGGATGCAAATTCCATGTTGTTGATTTTCAAAGCAATTGTTGTTGTATATAGTGTTCGTGCCCCAAACATATATCCCCGAATAGCTGTTTTTTGAGCAGTTATTGTTAAATAAAATATTATTGCTTGAATAGACGAAGATGCCATTTTGGTTATCAGAGCAGTTGTTATTGTAAATATTACAGTGATCTGCTTTATATTTGGCATCATATCTAATATGAATTCCACCGTGAGTGATATAATACGTTGTACCGGTTACAGTGAAACCGATTATATTAACATAACTTCCACCTACATAAAATACAGGATGTTTTGGATCTTTTGCCTTAATTATTGTTTTAGTTGTACCATTTTCAGATTGAATTGTTAAATTATCTACGTTCACATCCACATTTTCGGTGTAGATGCCATCCCTAACGGTGATGGTATCGTCAGGGTCAGCCGCATTCACTGCTGCTTGAATTGATTCACCGGGGTTAACGTAATGCGTTGTTGCAGATGTACATCCAACACTTAGGAAGGCAAGCATTGCGAATATGACTGCGAATGTCAATGCCTCCCAAAATTTTCCTCTTTCGCATTTCATTTCTTCTTTTTCACCTCCACCTCTTTTCATTCTTAATCATAAACAGTAAGACTCACACAATCTTCAACAAAAACTCATCCTCACTTATCGGCAGGAGTTTTACCGAGGATTTCTTTGACACTATTTGTGATAGCGCCGTGGGAAAACGAATCAGGTAATCGCTGCCGTCAAAAACAATCTTCATTTCTTCTGCTTCCCTCTCCCACTTGTCGAGATGCCTTAGTGCGAACTCTCTCTCCAATTTCGATGCGACGTCAATATCCAATAACTCTTTTCTATCAAGCTCTACCACAAACTCGACCTCGCCTTCCAAATCTTCCTCCTTTATATCTTCGACTGCCCCCATCGTTTACCTTTTCTTCTTCCTTCTATATATCTTTATCCTTCAATAGTCATCTCGATATAAAAAACTATAACACCATCATTTTCATTTCGCATGTTCGCTGATGTAATCCGTTAATGCTCGTTTAGTAGAGAACCATTTTCTTCCAATTTTAACTGCGTCTAACAATCCCTGCCTTGCTCTCAACGCTAAATATCCCTGTGCGTATGGGCACTCCTTTAGCTTTGCCAATTCCGCAAGAGAAATCAGCTCGTCAATGCCACCAAATATCGCCAAATAGAGCGTTAATGACTCATCTACGGATTTAGCAATGAAATTTGCAAATGGTTCGAGATTGCCCCCATCTGCAAGGCGTAAAAAACGATAGTATTTCCCTCGTTCTTCTTTCCTCAGGACAATAGGGGGATAGCCCTCTTTCACGAGAAAAAGGTTGGTAAGAAGGCGTGCCACTCTCCCATTGCCATCGGTGAACGGATGAATTTCCACCAGTTTATGATGCATGAACGCAGCGGTTTTTACGGGATGCTCCTTTTTGTCCTTATCCGGTAAATTTAAAAATGCAATCAAATCGTCCATCATGCGAGTGACTTTTGAGAAGTCCGGGGGCGTTTTGGTTGCTCCGGTTATTCGTACATTATGAACTCTGTATTTTCCTGCATCAACCTTTATACCCCTAACTACAACTTCATGGATTCGCTGTACGGTTGTATGGTCTATTTCTCTTTTCTCCTTTGCTATTGATTCTATCAAGTCGTAAGCCTCTGCGAGATTAGTCGCTTCCAGATGTTCCCTTAGCGATTTCCCGCCAATCGTTATCCCCTCTTCAAGCACGAGTTTAGTTTCTTGGAGTGTCAGCGTATTGCCTTCAATAGCGTTTGAATGATAAGTATGCAATAACCGCAGCTCATCTCCGAGCTTTCTCACCGCACTCCCAGGAAGTGGTCTGTGTGCATCTAATCGCTCTTTCTTATGCCTGATTCTTTCGAGCAAATCGCTTCTGATTAAAGTATCGGTATCGTGCATTTTCTTAGTTAAACGATATAATAATTATTTCGGGAATCAGTCGCCCTTTCTCTCGCAGAGCATTCTTGATTTCCCCATACTCCCGTGCCGTGTCCAGATCACAAGCGAGCACCACACTGCTGAACGCAAACTCATTATCCAAGAGGAATCTACCACTCATTCATATTGACCCTCTCACACTCATCTTCAATAGCTTTGGTCATTGCTTGCAAATCTTCGCTATTAATTGCACCTGCAAAATGAAGCAGTTGCTTCCCGGGCACACCATTCTGTCTGGATAATCCCCTCACAAAATCTAACACACGCTGTTGGAACTTATACGGAAGACGGTCAAGCTGCTTGACAATCTCCACTTTGATAGATTGGTTGTTCATTGACATTATCTCCTATTTTCACAGTTTATCCTTACTTTTTTGATAATATAAACTTTCTCTACAATCCCTAAAAATATTTTTTGTTATATAATATTTTCGCTTCTCTTTATGCTATGCCAATTCAAATATCAAATACCATACCTTTCCTTTTTTATACTTCTAATTGCATACACATAAAACGTGATTGCACATGGAAACAGAAATAGTAAAGATAGGATTTGTGAAATTAGGGAATATAGGAATCTCGAGAATAGTGGATTTATTGCTGGATGAGAGAGCGGATAGAGTGGATATAGACGTTCGTGTGTTGGGTACGGGAGCGAAGATGACACCGGAAAATGCGGCTGACACTTCGCGCCTGCTGGACTGGGACCCCGATGTGGTGGTAATAACCAGTCCCAATGCTGCACTTCCAGGTCCTAAGAGCGCACGTGAGATGGTGAAGGAGAAGGGCAAGCCCTGCATTGTTATTTCCGATGCCCCGGCGAAAAAGGCAGTGGATAAGTTAAAAGAAGGGGGATTTGGATACATTATCATACCAGGGGACCCGATGATAGGAGCGAGAAGGGAGTTTTTAGATCCCGTAGAGATGAGTCTGTTCAATGCCGATGTCCTTTCTGTTCTGTCCATAACCGGCGTAGCAAAATTGGTGCAGGAGGAGATAGATGCTGTTATAGAAGCGATAAAGAAAGGCGAAGAAGTGAAATTACCACAGATAATAGCAACTGCGGAGCGCGCGGTAGAACGAGCAAAGTTTTCCAATCCGTATGCAAAAGCGAAAGCGATCGCAGCTTACAGCATGGCGGAGAAAGTAGCTGAACTGGACGTGAAAGGGTGTTTCATGATGAAGAACCCCGAAGAATACGTACCTGTGGTAGCGGCGGCGCATGAACTGTTAAGAGCAGCGGCAAAGCTTGCATTCGAAGCGAGAGAAATGGAAAAGCAAACTGACAGCTTGGTTCGTGAGCCACATTCCCGAACAGGGGCGATAATGACGAAGGAGAAGTTAATGGAGAAGCCGAGTGCGTGAGTGATTCCTCACGCATCCCTCCTTTTTATTTTTCGAGAACGTTTTTTTTCTAACAAGAAAATGATGCAGGATACATGATACATAATACAGGTTTTGAGGTGCATCTTCGCAATTTCTCGTGAAAATTATGGGGCTCTGCCCCATGTCCCCGCAAGCCCTGAAAGGGCTTATGTGTAATCTTGTGGTTATTAAAAGAAGCTAAACATCCATGAAAAACGCAAAAACGCTTGATAAAATTCTCACGGTAATACTGATTATCGCTATTATCACGGCAGCCGCACTAACTATCTACGTAATCGTAACGCCGAAGAAAGGGGAAGAATTCACCGAATTCTATATTCTCGGTGAAGAAGGCAAAGCAGCAGGTTATCCTTCAAGCATTTCCGCAGGCGAGGAAGGAACGGTAATAGTTGGCGTGGTCAACCACGAATACGAACCCATCTCATACCTGTTCAGGGCGGAGATAGAAAACGAAACAATCGGCGAGCGGGAAATACAGCTTGCGCATAACGAAACGCTGGATGTCCCGTTTACGTTTATCCCGCGAAAAGGCATGGCGTATTTGTTTAGCTGGAACAAGGTTCCCGGAAACGATAGCGAGAGGCTTTTAAGCTACCTCAGGGTTGACCACGACCTTGACTGGGTGGAAGGTGCAGAAATCCTCAAATCCGCTGATGGCAAAACCATCTACGTCATTAAGGATGAAAACTTATCCAGAATAATGATGAAGGGGGAAAAAGCGACCTTAAAAATCCCGGGTGGTGGAACCTTCGACCTAAAAGTTAAAAAAGAAAACGGCAATCTAAACGTGTATGGCACGAGGAAACTGAAATTTTTGCTTTTCAAAGGCAATTCAAGCGAAAGTGGAAATGATGGCATGAGCATAAATCTAACCGCGCCTTATCGCGAACTCCATCTCTGGATTGATGTTCGATAGATGTGATAAAAAATGAACAGCAACAGGATGAATATGCCTACCAGTTCAGAAACAAATGCGTATGTGAGTTCGATTCCACCTGTCAAAGGCGAATAAGTCCCGAAAAAGCACATTAAAAAGTAATCCCACCAGTGCTGTTCTATCACGCCTTGCGGGAAATCAAATCCAAAAAAGGGATAGAACAGTGTTTCCGGGCTGAGCCACATTCGGTCTTCGCAGAGGTGAATAAAAGAAGCAAACGCGAGGAAAAGAATCGCTTTTTCTTCGCTTCCGTTTCGCTTGTATATGCAAGTGCCAATGAGCAGCAGGATAAAGACGAACAGCAGCGTATGAGCAAATAACCTGCCATTTGAAATTGAGTGTGCCAACAAAATCTCACCTATTGGCTTATCTATCAAATCCGGCAGGATTGCCCCTATAAGGATAAAGCCGTATAACCGACGGTCAGGTACGATTTTTAATGTGTAGAGAACCAGAAATGCAATTCCCAGTGTTATCCCCAGATGTCCGAACAGGAACATGTTTTATCATTAAACTTTCTTCTATTTAAGACACTGATTTACGCAGATTTATTTTAGTTTAACCGTGTAGATTCTTATCATCTGCGTTAATCTGCGTCCCTAATCCATTTTCTGTTTTCTTAAAATATGGGCCCGATGCGATTCGAACGCATGACCTTCGCCTCGTAAAGG
>JAUWNY010000179.1 GCA_030612405.1 Candidatus Methanophagales archaeon
CCGTTAAAAACCGAAAGATTTAAATATAACCTCGTATATTGCTATTAATGGAGGAACTAAAATGAAATCGCCATTAATACCAGATTTGGAGAGCCCAAAATGGGTTATAGCACAATTTATACTCAAAGCGATCGGCTCTAGAAGAGCAAAGAAGACGGCAAGCAGGCTGAAAATACCTGATGTAGAACGGTTTATAGACATAATGAAGGTCATTGTGATTGCCGATCTGTTTGAAAGGGCATATTCTGATTTTATATCGGAATTAGAAGAGAATGAAAAGCTGAAGAGATTTGTGGACGTGAAGGGAATACCTGATTTGAGATATCTCTACAAATTGCATTCCAAATTAGATATAACGGCAGTATCAACGTTTTTTAGGGCAATATTCAAAATATCTAAGAGAAGGAGGCAAAAGGGAAGGAGATACATCCTTATAGATGCAACGCCGATCAAAATCGACCTGAATACGTGGAGAAAAAGAAGAAGGATCGGAAAGGACGGGAAACCATACAAATGGTCTTATTACCCCTCCGAAGGGTATTACGTCGGTTTTAAGCTGATCGTAGCAATAGACGCCGAGAATTACGAACTCTTAGGTTATGAACTCTACGATGGATGCCCGAATGATGCAAAGACACTTATTCCACTCCTTGAAAAGCTATACTCCTCGAGAAAGATGAGAATGGGCGATTTAATCATCTGTGATAAAGGATATAGCGCAATGAAGAATTATATAGCCACCATTAATCGATTCTTCGTTGTTCCAATCATTTATCTGAGGAAGAATACAAATATGAAGAAGATTGAAGCAAATCTCGTCCCTCCACTCGATGTATGGGCTGGGAAGGCTTATTTGCTCGATATTTGGAAGAAAATCAGACGTGAATTCCTTAGGCTGATCGAGGGGTGGGAATCATTCAGAGAAAAGCGGAGCAGGATTGAGGTATTATTCGATATCGTGAAGAATACGCTGGGATTGAAACGTTTGCATCAATATACAGGCAGAAGTGTTGAAAAGAGGGTGTGTCGTACCTTCCATTTAGCTTTCTACCTCATACATCTGGCAGGAGGCATGGGGATAAGTGTAAGAAAGCTTGTTTATTGGTGACGGGAGAGGGGGTTATTAAACTACATACCATCATAATGAATCGAATAGTTATATTACATAGTGATCCATTGCAGAAAAATCATAAGGTATCTGTCGGTAATTAAAGCTATATAAGTTTTGTTACTTCCTTCGTGAAATCACGTGTCAAAATGACGTATGTACGTGTTCTTCTTGCGAACATCGCATATTATGTAGAGAAGTAAGAGCTACCATGTATAAGTAAATTATCCTAAAACGGAACAAACTAAATTGTTGACACATATTAACGTTTGTGGGCTCTGCCCACATCACCGCAAGCCCTGAAAGGGCTCAATTAGCACAGATGATACGTATCAACACGGTTAAACTAAAATAAATCAGTGTAAATCCGTGTCTTAAATAGATGGGAGTTACATTTTATATACAATGGCAAATGTAAAGTGCAAAGTGGAAATTGAAAAATGCAAAATAATATAATCCTGGTGGGCACGGGGCACATATTAGAAAAGAGCGTAAAAGAGGTGGAGGAGGTAATAGACAGAGAAGAACCCGACGTGGTTGCCGTTGAGTTATGCGAAGGTAGATTCAGGGCATTGAAAGGGGATGTGGCGGATTTTTCGATAAAAGACGTGATAAGCGGTGGCAGCCCATTTTTATTACTCACGCATTGGCTGCTTGCATACGTGCAGCGTAAAATGGGTGCGGAATTAGGCATTGAGCCCGGTGCAGACATGATGGCGGCGATAAAGAAAGCCGAGGAGAGAGGTTGCGAAATCGCATTGATTGATAGACCTATTCAAGTAACAATGCAGCGGTTCTGGAGTGCGATGAAATTTACGGAAAAGATCAAGATGATATTTTCGATTATTTTCGCGGTTGGCAGCATGAGGGGCATAAAAGATGCGGGAGAGGAAGGAATAGAGATAGGGAAAGGGAAGGGGAAGAATTACATAGACCTGGACAGGATAACGGATGATGATGTAGTTACGCAGTTGATGGAAGAACTAAGGGAGTTTTCACCGGGTGCTGCGACAGCGCTGTTGGATGAACGAGATGCCTATATCGCAGGGAATTTGAGGGAACTTGAACTCCACGCTATTTCTAAAGAAGGAACCCGTGCGAATGCTGATGCCAAGGAAGAGGAAGAGGGGAGGAAAATAGTTGCGGTAGTTGGTGCGGGACATGTTGCAGGAATAAAGAATCTCCTTGAGCATCCGGAGTTGATACCGCCTAAGGAGGAGTTATGCTCGCTTCCTAAGAAAAGGTTTGGTATAAATATTAAAAATTTGTTGGGTGTCGGATTGGGCGCAGCTCTCGTAATTGTCCTTTTAGGATTCATTTTCTCTGATATATCTTTCCAAGACTTGCTTAGGGTGTTGCCTTATTGGATTGTAATAAATGGCGTTTTATCTGCGGCGGGTGTTGTCATCGCAAGAGGGCATCCTCTTTCTGCGCTTACTGCCTTTTGTGCATCGCCAATTACCTCTTTGATCCCTTTTTTAGCCGCAGGGTGGTTTGCAGGCTTGGCAGAAGTACATTTTCGAAAGCCAACGGTAGAAGACGCAAAGAGCATGCTGAATGTGGAATCCTTGCGAGAATTAATGAGAAACAAGCTGTTTAAAGTCATCCTTGTAGCGGCGCTGGCAAATATAGGAAGCATGCTTGGATTCTGGATTGGGGGGTCCGTTGCGTTGCATGAGTTAGGTATAAGTGTGCAAGATATATGGATGGGTTTGAAAGCATTTTTTTGAAGGAGGTAAAAGTGACCGAAAAAGGTGAAAAAACAGTCATCTGGCCTGCGTATTTAACGGCAGGGAAGACAAAGGGAGAAGGTCGAATCGTGTCGAGAAGGAATGCGGTGAAATCACCGAAGATAGAAGAGATAGAAAAGGTTGCAAGAATGCTCGACCTGGAACCCGTGGTGGAGAAAGAAAAAGCATATCCGAAAACGCACTGGCTTCAAAGTGGAAGAGTGCGGGTGAACAAAGTAGGGAGGAAAGGAGAGATTGTGAAGAAGATTGCAATGGCTATAAAAGAGATGCGAGATAAATCCAGGGGAAGGTAAAAATATCAAATAAGGAAGCTTTATTTATATACCTTTAAGTGAGAAAATAATTTAAAATCAAAGAAGAGGGACTGCATGGCTGAGAAGCTCGAGATTTTATCGAGGTATAGAAACATATCTTCATCAAAAGAATTAGAAGAAGCCATAAAGAATGACAGGGTAGCTGAACATCCGAGCTGGGAGGATTTGATAGTTATAGAAAATCTCGAAGAGAAAATAAAAAGGTTGGACAAAGAGATTGGGAATATTGAAACTTTATCTGGAACTTGAATCAATAGCTAAAGGATTTAGTGAAATTGCTAAATCCTTAAATTTCACCGCAGAGCACACGGAGAACGCAAAGGCGCTAGAAAGCCTAAACAATGATTGGAACAGTCTTAAAACTCTGCGTACTCTGCGCTCTCCGCGGTGATAAATCACTGGATTTTTAGACTGTGCCTCCCTCAGAAAGAATGTCTGCTGCGATTTGTTCAAGTTTACTTATTTCGCGTTTCCTGAAACCGATGAAAACACCGCCGAATTTACCACCGACTAAGGTTCGTGTCTTTTCGCCGCGTTGAAGCACTTTATTGAGTAATGGATGTAGGATTTGC
>JAUWNY010000147.1 GCA_030612405.1 Candidatus Methanophagales archaeon
AAGCATCGTAGTAGCCTTTCATCAATGGTTTATAGTCTCTATACATCAATCCCTGTGCCATCAGGGCAACGGGAATAACTGCCAGCGTGGCAAGAGCCATTCGCCAGTCAACAATAAAGAGAAAAATAGCGGTGAAGATGGGCACTACGATGGCTGCCGTCAAATCAGGTAATCCGTGGGCGATAAATAGCTCAATATTCTCTACATGCTCATTCATTGCAGTCTTGGTGTTCCCGGTGTTCTTCTCGTTGAAATACCCTAACGGTAGCGTGCCCAATTTCTTAGCCAGTTTTATTCGCAAATCATACAGGATGGAGTATGCCGCTAAGTGGGAAAGAGTGCCCGAAAGTCCCATAAAGGCGAATCTTAAAACTATTGCAACGAAGCACCAAAAAACAAGCTTCCAGACATAAAGCTGGTTTATCACTGGGTTGAATAATTCAAGTACCATCAAATAAATGAGAATAAAAGGTACCAGCCCCAGGGCTGTTCCGATAACGGATAAAATGCACGAAGCGATTAGTTTCCTCCTTTGCTGCCCCGCAAGCTCCAATAATCGTTTTAAGCCTTCTAACATGTTTTGTCTCCTTATTTTTGTCCAAGCCCGATTGTTGTCACGAGCAGCTTCGAGCGGATTGGTGCGATGAGCATCCTGTACAGATACTCAGAACTAACATTTACTTTCGGTAACTTCTTCATGATGCTTACTCCTTCCTTTGTTCGGTCATCCCACGCCATGTAACCAACTTCTCAACAGGCTCTCGTTCGGTCCGCAAGCTATTAAGTGGATGATCCCAGTCCGGATATCCAATAGCAATCCCGATAATAACTTGCTTGGACTCAGGAATGTTTGCAATTCTTCGCACTTCATCTGGAAAAAATGCTACACCACCCAAGATACATGTGCCCAAGCCAAATTCCTGAGCTGCAAGAGCTATTGTCTGCGTTATTGAGCCTATATCAAAATGAACCAGCCCGGTGCTGATTTATCTGCAACTACGATAATAAGAGCAGGGGCACCGTATCTGCTTGCACTCAGCTCAAACCATTTCTGCATTTTGGTCTTTCCCTCTTCAGGCTCCAGAAGGTCAAGAAACTGCTTGAAAAATTTCTGCTGTCTCCTTCCATAAATTCCCTTTGCAGGTCTTTTAAACATCTCTATATCTGGTTGAATTAGCTTCATAATATCCCCTGAACTAACCTTTTCTACAAAGGCATGGCTAAGCTCATCCAATACCTTTTCTGTCAAAACGAAAAATTCCCAAGGCTGTGTATTGGTGCCGGAAGGAGCCCATCTTGCGACTTCCAGAAGTTCTGTTAAGACTTCCCTGGGAACCTGGTCGGGCTTGAATGCCCTGATACTCTTCCTCGACTTAATAGCTTCTAAAAGTTCCATTTTTGTTTATCCCTCCTTTTTCTCGGTTTTGCTTGAATCTAACATTTTTTCCTTCCTTCCGATGTCGAAGTCCATCGGACCCATAGGCGTATTCAGCGTGCGTGAACGCACGGACTTGAACCCGACGCGAAGCATGTAATCCGCAATAAAGCCCTGGTCGAACCCCATGTCCATACCTGTAAGTGCCATTGACAACCAGCTAATCACCATGATTTCAGGCTTAGTTCGCTCGTGTGTCAAACCGTCAGAGAGGGTGATGAAGACGCCCCCGGGATTTAAGGCATCATATATCTTCGTGAGAAACGAGTCCAGATCATCTTTCACAAAGTTTAGCGTCGCAGATGCCAGAATAAGATCATACCCCTCGCCGATAAAATCCTGCAGATAGTCCCCGCCCGTGACCGTCATCCGATCCTCCATCTCATATTCTCTGATGAACTCTTCGGCAACCCCAACAATCGCCGGACGATCAAAGATGACCCCCTTCATGCTCGGATGTGCGGCTACAATAGCCATCCCGATAAGTCCCGGTCCGCCGCCCAGATCAAGCATCTTCCGAAATGATGGGAACTCTGGGAATTCTCCGATGATTTTCGCTAAATTCTGTGCCGGCCAGGACTTCTCATACTGAGCTATGGTGTTGGCCATCTGAGCCCACACCTCTTCAGATTCCGCGCCCATCTCCGGCGGAGGGGGAGGACCATCCTTAACCAGCGTGGAGAGATTGTCGAGGACGGGCTTGTGCCACTGCAATTGAAAGGGCAAAAACTCCCCCAAGTAAGTCAGGCTGCCTTCCACCAGAAAGGTTTGTGTGACAGGTGTATTCTGGTACATGCCATTCTTCTTCACCACCAGGTCGCTCGCTGCCAGACCGTCCAGAAACAGCCTCGTGTTCTCCGGATGGCTGCCGATTGCCTCTGCCATGGCTTCTGCTGACCTGGGTTCGGACAACTGATTGAACACTTTCAGTTCAATGCCCGTCAACAGTAGCTTCGATTTAATCGGTGCGATGAGCAGTCCGTACAGATTCTCGAAGCTAACATCCACTTCTGGTAATTTCTTCATGACGTTTTCTCCTTTTGTTTTTATTTAAATCCAATATTGTTAGGCACATAAATAATGTCCCCTAATAAAGCTCGGTTTTAGGTATAAACCCCAAATAAATTGGGGAATTTAGAATAAACCTAAATATATTAGGAGAATGGGAAGCGGTCTAACAAAGGGAACGGATTTATGTTTTTTCTCTTAGCACAAACCTTTTCTTATGTGTGGCTCTTTCATTTCTCCCCTTTTTATTTTCTTTCTTAGCACAGGTTCTTTCTTTGAAAAAGAAAGAAAGTGTTGTGTAATCTTGTGGTTAGAAAAAGAAGGCTATACCCAGTAATATAAACGAAATCCCGGCAATTTTCGCTAATGTTTCTCTATTCACTTTATCTGAAATAAATTTCCCCGAATATATCGCAATTATAGAAAGCAAACTTAACGCCATTATAACTCCTGTTAAAACCATTAAGCCACTGTATTTGGTTGCAAACAATCCAGCGGCAATTTGTGTCTTGTCCCCCCATTCTGAAACGAAAATCAGGATAAACCCTGAATAGAACGGGTTTTCGAAATAATAGTTGCTTTTGGTTTCTTCCATTTTGGTTCTAAAGATTAAGGTTAAGAGTCCCAAAATTATGAAAACCACACCCGAAAGTATTTTTATTAAATCTCTTGGTACGACATGTGTAATCCACTCTCCCGCTAAAATTGCTATTCCATCTACTATCAAAAATGCCAGTATTACACCAAGGAATAAGTGCAGGTGTTTCTCGGTTTTCGACGCTAAGAGTAGGGTAGATAGCTGTGTTTTGTCACCCAATTCTGCTAAGCCTACTACAATTAAAGGAATTACTATATCCGGTACCATTTTTTCTTCTTTAATTAATTTATATTCATCATTTAACCTAAAAGGCTGATTAATAAAGCACACCCCGCACCCAAAATAAGACCGGTAAGACCTGTTTTTAAATTCTGTTTTATTTGAGCTGCGGGGATCAGTTCTTCTACGGAAATGTAGGTCATAAATCCTGCTACAAGTGCAAGCGAGGCGCCTAACAAATCTAAAGACGTTCCTTTTAAGACATAATAGCCAAAAATAAAACCAAGTAATTCAAACCCGATTGTCACCGTGACTATAATAAAAGATTTTATTCGCTTTTTGGTTAAGCCGTATAAAGAATCCAATTAAACAACCTAAGGTTTGCCCAACAAAGGTTATAGATATTATTAGTAATATGTCTTTCATTTTTATGCCTCTACCGCATTATCCAGTTCATCCCTTCCTCTCAACGGATTCACGCTCGCACAAAAGTATCTTAACAAAATCTATCAGCCCGTAAGCCTCTGTAACGACTTTCAAACCGTGTTCTCGCAGCAACTCCTCAAGGTCCCGTTTCGCAAAATCTCGGTAATACTTGCTCTCGTAAAGTGATGTAAAGGACACGTGCAGCCATCTATGCAACCTGTTCTTCGGAATGTGATAGTCTTCCAATAGTTTATCCTTGTCGCTTATCATTTGAAACACATCGTATAATAAAACAACATCTACACACCCATCTGGCAATCCTGTTTCTCGAGCAGAGAGAATCGGTTTGATGTTAGAGATTCTTTTCTTTTTAATCTCCTTCTCAACCGTCCTTATAGCCCGAGGATGAATATCTAAAGCATAAACAACGCCATCATCGCCAACCATTTTCGCCGCCGGGATACTAAAACTCCCTATTCCACAGCCGTAATCCAGAACAGTTTGTCCTTTCTGGAGTCCCATCTCACGTAAGGTTCTTTCTGGCTTTTTAAATAGGCTGCGTAGAGTTAATACTGTCTTCATTATCGCAAAGCCAATGCGAGGCATCTTCTGCTTATCCGTTCCTCGTTTGAATATCAAACCCCGGAACATCAAAACAGCTACGATGAATTGAGCGAGAGCAAAAACTTCCATCGTTGTAAATGCTATTATCCTTTCGGTTAGAAATGTCTCAAAACCAATGTGAATTATCATAGCAACGGGAATAAGCGGAATGCCAATCAGGGGTATCGAAGCAGATAACCAATGCCCAACAGGTTTTCTTGCTCCCCTATATTCACTAAAGGCGAGGATTGCAGCGCAGGTTGATAAAATAGCTGCGATTGTCTCAGAACGCACCGCATGTATGCAGGCAACGTCGTTGATATAGTAAATCGCCATGACCATGGGGCATAATACCGCAATCAAGATGTAGAAAAAGTATATTCTCTTGTTCATCTCTTTTCTCCTCTCCCTCTATTATGCGATATATAGGCTTGGTAACTGAAATAAACTATTCTCTACCACATCACCACTGCGGAATGCTTCTCTTTATGCCAACCCTTTTCCGAAACGTATTGCTCGATGATTTCCTTCACGTGAGTATCCACATCCGCATACCCACCTTTACACTCTCCGATGCAGGCGCACCGCATGTTTTATCCATTGTACACCCCCCGAATCCTTTACATTTTCCCAAACTAACTTCACAGAGATAGCCTGCACGAGCCATGAACTCTATTCTCGCCATCAGCATGGGTTTTCTCATGTCCAATTCGTTAGCAAGCTCTTCTAACGTGCATACGCCCTCTATTCCACATAAAATTGCCTCCGTTGTGGTCATTTTCTCTCTTTGCATCGCTAACCCAAACTATTTCTCAATAAAAAAGAAAAAAAAGGTGAAAAAATTGTTTGTTCAGAGCGGTTTAGTAATCGCTCGCATTATCTGTTCCTGTTCCTTCTGAGCACCACGTATGCACATACAATCGCCAAAATACCGGCAATTGCAAATACCGCCCCGAATCCCGGTTCTTTCGATGCTGTTGGTATGGACGTTTGTGTAGGTGTTGTTTTTTCAAGTTCCGCCATAGCCTCTGCAAGCTCCTCTACATGCTCATAGAATAAAAAGTGCAAAAGCTGCCGGTGCAATCAACAACTCCTTCATTTTTTCTTATCACTTGAATAATAGTTTTAATTATGCTACAAGATATATTGATCCCTTTAATTGTGGTGGGTTTAGCGGAATTGGGTGATAAAACCCAACTATCCATTTTGCTCTTATCCTTAAAAATGAAATAAAACACAAATTGCTTCTGGATTATTTGCAACTAAATATAATGGTTTACTGGTTCTAACAGGTGTTATGATAGCATTAACTCTTCTATCTATCCTGACAATCTATTTGGGTGAATTTATTTCGAGTAAAATAGAGAGAAAAACAGTAACAAAAATTGCTGGACTTTTATTTGTATTAATAGGTCTATCGTTCTTTCTATTTTAGGAAGGTTGTTTTTGCATCTCTTTCCATGCCTCTCTCCAGTTCAGTTCCTTTCCCATCTTATCACCCCATCATTTTTA
>JAUWNY010000124.1 GCA_030612405.1 Candidatus Methanophagales archaeon
TCCTTGCATCGCAACGCCTCGTCTATTACCGCTCTCACTTCGTGTGCCGATTCCGGTGCTATTATATGCCCTTCCGTCTCGGCAAACAATTTCGCAGCCTTGAATATCTCGGTCTGGTGATACGCCACTGCATCTATCCAGCCGTCCTTCACCAGCTTGCAGAGCAGCGGTGCATCGCCGTGGTATCTCAGCCCGCCTGCGTGAATCGGTGGCGGGACGAACGTATGCCCCAACGTGAACATCTTCAACAGAGGCGTCATCCCCGCACAGTCGCCAAAATCGTATAGATACAGCCCCTTCGTCAGCGTTGGGCATGCCATCGGCTCACAAGCAACGATTTTTAAGTCCGGCTTTTTACCTGTTAACTTATCGCATGCGAACGGAAAAGTAGCCCCGCTGAAGTTACTGCCGCCACCGACGTTTCCGAAAATCACATCGGGATATTCGTCTATCTGCTTAAACGCCTTCTTCGCCTCCAGACCTACTACGGTCTGATGCAATATAACGTGATTCAGAACCGAACCCAGTGCGTAGTTCGTATTGTCGTGCGTGGCTGCATCCTCTACCGCTTCTGAGATTGAAATACCCAGACTACCCGTAGTATCCGGGTCCTTCTCCAGATATTGACGCCCAAATTCCGTGTTCTTGCTCGGGCTTCGGAATACTTCGCCGTCCCACGTTTCCATCATTACCCTGCGGTATGGTTTCTGGTCGTAACTCGCAGCGACCATGTAAATCGTGGATTTCAACCCGAACAGCATGGTACCAAAAGCGAGTGCAGAACCCCACTGACCCGCCCCTGTTTCCGTTGCTATTCTCTCAACGCCTTCTTTCATGTTGTAATATGCCTGTGCAACCGCGGTGTTTGGCTTATGACTCCCCGGCGGGCTAACTCCTTCCCATTTGTAATAAATCCTCGCTGGCGTCTTCAGTTTCTCCTCCAGCCGCTTTGCTCTGTACAACGGCGTTGGTCGCCAGAGCCGGTAAATCTCTCTAACTTCCTCCGGTATAGGAATCCACCGCTCCGTGCTCATTTCCTGTTTTATCAGCCCCATGGGGAAAATAGCCGCTAAATCACCGGGTGTTATTGGCTCCCTCGTCGCTGGATTTAGCACCGGGTCCAGCGGAGAAGGCATGTCCGCCTGTATGTTGTACCACTCCTTTGGAATTTCTTCCTCATCGAGGAATATCTTCTCTCTCTCGTTCATTTTATCCCTTTTACCTCATCACATACGCATAAATGACCATAACTGCATAAATATAAACCAAGCTTCTAATCTGCTTGACCGCCCTGACACCTAAAACCTAAAACCTGACACCTGTTTAATCTCGTGGTTTTTTACCCATGCTATTCGAATACAAAAACATCCACCACATCCAGTTCCTTCACTTCCGCTTCGACTTCCGTTCCGAGCAACTCGCTCAAATTCGGCTTCGTTCTTCCTCCGTCGCCCGATACGAGTTCCTTTATGTACAGACCACCATCACATCTTATCTCCATAAAGAAAACCGACTCGTCAAACGATATCAATTTTGCACTATGTACCTTCCTCCGCCTTACCATGTCCGTTCTTCTATGCAATACTCTCGTTGGTGTCCTCTGTTCTATCACTGCTCCGGTTAGCTTATCTAAAGCATTTTCCAAATCCTTTTCAAGCACCTTTGTCTTAAGCTCCACTCCGACCCTGTAAGTCTTATCTGCTTTCGCATTTTTTATCCGCGCTACCATTTCCCGTTTCACGTATTGAAGACCTGTCACTTCCAGTTTACCCGCATTCTCTTCTCTCACTTTATCTTCTAACATCCGCAAATCCACGTTCCGCCGTTTCGGCTCCTTTATCTCGACCACAAAAGGGCGACCTGAACCGAGCATTCGTGCATCTATGTCCTCTCTGCCACATCCATGCAGCACCATGTATTCACCTTTGAACTCCGCCAATATCGAGCTGCTTATCAGTTCCTCCACGGATTCCGCATACATTTTGCCTGTGTAATTGCACTTCTCACAGCCTATACCCCGGCACTCACGGCATAACCATCTTGTTTGTGGTATTCCTCGCTCGAACTTCCTGTATCTGCCATAAATGAAAACCGAGTTCACCTGTAATTCCACCTTTTCCGTCCATAAATTCAGTAGTACCACAAGGTCAGGTCGCTCAAAATCCGCTTCTTTTCCTGTTTCTCGCTCTATTCTTTTTCCTATCTCTCTATTCAATTCCGCTTTTAACGGCTCAGCGTAAGAAGCTCCTGCAATCTCCCATATCAATTCCTCGTTCTCCAGCAGCATCCCGCTTACTTTTGTACCCACGAGAAACGAGTCAAATTCGTAACCTCTCAGCGCTTCCAGTGCCTTTAACACCCACTCATCCAAGTTCTCAAACAGACCATTACATACCCAGCATTTGCCTTGCAATTCTATTTCTTCGCCTAAATCCCATTTCGTTCTCAGCGCTTCTTTTAGTATTTGCCCTCTTTTAGCGTTTGATAGTCCTGAGGAAATCTTTGCAAATTGTCTGCCAATGCAGTTGTCGCAGATAGGTCCAAGTCCTTCTTTTACTATTTTGCGTGCTGTTTCTATTACTTCTGTTTTTTCTAATTCCGACACTGCTCTAAACTCTTTACTCGGCATCTTATAAAGAATCTAATCATGATACGTTGATAAGAATTTTTCACCATATTGAGGCGCCTTTAAGACCAGTTCAATATCATCCCCCCGAAACAGAAACGGTTTTACCTGCTCTGCCAGCTTTTTAAGCTCTTTCTCGGATATTCCCGACAGATAATTCAGAATCGTCTCTTTTGGGTCTTCTCGGATATTATTGGCATAAAGCACCTCTCTATCAAAGGGGAATTTTTTTCTGAGCATGAACAGGACATCGTAGATATAACGTCCCCTTCTTCTGCTCAAGAGCGCGGATAATTTCTCTGAGAGCAATGCCCCTTTTGACATTAGAATGGCGGAGAAATTATAACCATACTGGCTCAGGACATGTGATTCCGTAGATAAATGCCATTCTGGCCTGTTTACCTCTATCTTTATCATAATATCTCCGCCACGTCCATTAATAATTCCATACTCGCTCATCAGCCCCGGGAAATTCAGTGAGGCTATAAACAGATTGCCCCTCTCTTTATATGAAATCCCCGCTGACAATCCTTCCTGTGATAAATTCATCTCGACTCTATCCAGAATCTTCTCAAAACTATCCGTTTCCAGAGAGGGCGTATTGAAATCCAGATCCTCGGAAAATCTTGGCAGATTATAGAAGAATCTCAATGCAGTGCCTCCAACAAAGAACATTGACTTAGCAAAGTTACTTTTATATATGCTATTCAGGATTATCGTCTGGAGATACTCCCTGAGGATAGCCCTTTTTTTAGTCAGGGGTAAACCAAGTTCTTTTGCCTCCTCCAGGAGATACTCCATCTTCAGCATTCTAACCAGTCCCTGCAATCCTTTACTTTATTGATGGTTACTTTGTTAAAGCGTTCAGCATACTCCTCCGCTTTCTTCCACTCAATCCCTTTAAGGATATCTTCGTCAAAGCGCTCTTCTTCAAAGTCTATTGATATCCCATGACGTAGTTTAAAGTATAAAAAATCAACCAACGCTTTTTCCCTGTCTGCAATCAAAACTTTGTAACCTTCGTAAGATACGATCTGGTATCCCGTAAATGCCCCTTTTTTGCAACTGCGATACATGAATACGCCATGTCTATTCTTGAATTCCCTCCCGGGCCTGGTCGTAACAGAGGTAACCTGTGCTGCAATTTCTGGAATTATATTGTAGAAGGATAGTGCCGTTTCCAGAGATACATAAGAAGGGACATACAGTTTGTTAGCAACATAAAAGTCCGGTATGTCAGATTCCAAAACGGGTTCTACACACGCATACAGGTCTCTTTTAAGTCGCTCTATGTATCCCTTTTTCAGCCAGTTGGTCAGGTTGTTTTTTAATGTAGCAACATTAGCATCGGGAAATAAATTCTCGATATCCCGGAGTGAAAATGTACTCACTTTATTCCTTCTCAGTGCCGAGAGAAACACCATATAGTTCATTTCAGTTAACCCTAATTATTTATGATTTATAGAAATAAAAATAAATATCAAATAACGCTGAAGCATCAGAAAAAACGAGCAAAAATAAAAACCGTCTAAAAAAAACTCTGCGGTCTCTGCGCTCTCGGCGGTGATAAATAAATCACTTCACCCCCACACATCCACTTCCACCTTCTCTCCCGCCTCCACACCTTCCTTATTCTCTTCTATCACCACAAACCCATCTGATTTCGTCATGCTGGATAATATGCCGGAGCCGCTCACCCGTATCGGCTCTACAAAATACTCATTCTCCTTGTAAAACAGTTTTACCCGCACAAAATCGGTTCTGCCAACAGCCGACGGGATTTTTTTACGCGCTACCGCAAAAATCTTCTTGCGTTCTTCCTTTACACCATGCATCGCGAACAAAAAAGGTCGGACGAGCAGTTCAAACGCGGATATTGCCGCTACGGGATAACCGGGTAGAATAAATACCGGCTTGTTATTGACGATACCGAAACCCGTTGGTTCGCCGGGTCGAATAGCCACACCGTGAAACACGAGTTTTCCTGAATCTTCTACCGCATCGGCTATGAAATCCCTTTTGCCTACTGAACTCCCGCCACTTATTAATAAGCCATCGCAATGGCAATTGGAATCGGAATCCACCGCTAACGACTCACTTATTGCCGCCTTTATCCTATCGTAATTGTCCCTCACGATTCCTATTCTATATGAACTTGCAATTGGCTCTGTCAGCCCCGCAAGCACATAACTATTTACATCTGCTATTCTGTTTTCGCCTTCATAAGGCTCGGCATCCTCGGGATTCAACAGCTCGTCCCCGGTGGATATTATCCCGAACTTTGCTCGTTTGTACACCTTCACCGAGCGTTTGAAAAGAGATGCGAGCATGCCGACGTCATGGGCTCTTAACAGCTTCCCTTCTTTTAGCACCACCTCGCCCTTCTTCACATCCTCTCCTTTGAAAGAAACGTTTTTACCCGGTGTGACGGGTTTGAAAATTTCCAATTCGCTGCCTCTTTCCTTTGTATATTCAAGCATGACAACTGCGTTGCTGCCGTTTGGCAGCGCCATTCCTGTTTGTATGCTGAAACATTCACCGTCTCCTATTTCTACTCCTACCCTGCTCTCTTTTCCTTTTTCACTCTGGCTCTTTATTAGCCTCAAGAGCACGGGATTATTTGGAGATGCGCCAAAAGAGTCTTCTGCCCTGATCGCATACCCATCCATCGCAGCGCGGTCAAAAGGAGGACTATCTGCCGGCGAGTAAACGTCTTCTGCTAAAACGCGGTTCAACGCATCGCCAAACCCGATTTCTTCTATTTCTGTTTCTGCTGGCTTCGCATAGGCTAAAACCGCTTTTAATGCTTCGTCCAACGAAATAAGTCTACGAAATAGTTTCATTTTTCCTCCAATCTGCTCTTCCCTCTTAAATACACCGTTGCTATTCCCGCTTCCGATAATTTCCTCCTCAACGGCTCATCGCTCGTGAGGACTGCTGCTTTATGCTTCAATGCCATTTTTACGATTAGCTCGTCAACATCTCTTTCTCTTTCTCGCCCCACCGATTCCTCCTCCTCTCTTTCTTCTTCTTTATTTATCGTTACCATGCATCCATCATGCTCTTCTTGCACATATTTAAGCACCAAAGAATACCCAATATTCGCTGCTCTTTTCTCTTTGCCTTTCAAATTCGGTCTTCGTCTGAGTCTATCCAGTTCACTCAAGACCGCTTTCGGCACGATTATATGTTCATAGCCTAATCTCTCCAACTCTTCAAATATGTCAACGCCAAATTCACCGGGTATGAGCAGCGCATTCGTGTCCACTATCACTTTCTTTCGTAACACTTTTTCTTTTTACAAAACACTTTCTTTTAGAAAAAGAACCTGTGCTAAGAAAGAAATATAAAGTTCTTTTGGTAAAGCTTTTCTCTTTATAAGAAAAGTTTTCTCGTGAAAATCTGTGTAATCTCGTGGTTATGACTCTCATCTTAGGTCTCGAAGGAACGGCATGGAACCTCAGTGCTGCACTGGTCAGCGAAGCGAAGACAATATGTGAGGCTGAATCAACTTATAAACCTTTACATGGCGGTATTCATCCAAGAGAAGCTGCGCAGCATCACGCATCTGAAATAAAAAACGTTGTCTCGCGTGTTTTTAGAGGCGCGGAGGCAGAGGAAGGAGGTTTTTCGCTGGATAGCATAGATGCAATCGCATTCTCGCAGGGGCCGGGTATGGGTCCCTGTCTCAGAACAGTAGCTACGGCAGCGAGAGCACTCGCTATATCTTTAAAAATACCCCTTGTTGGCGTTAATCACTGCATCGCCCATATAGAAATCGGCAGATGGCGATGCGGAACGAAAGACCCGGTGGTGTTGTACGTAAGTGGAGCTAACTCTCAAGTTCTTGCATACCGTGCCGGCAGGTATCGCATCCTGGGAGAAACGCTGGATATAGGTATAGGGAATGCATTGGACAAGTTTGCTCGCTCTTTAGGGCTGAGCCATCCCGGAGGACCAAAGATAGAAGAGCTGGCTTCCAAAGGCACCGAATACGTTTATATGCCCTATGTAATAAAGGGAATGGATTTGTCTTTTTCCGGGCTCACTACTGCTGCTAAAGACGCTATAAATTTACATCGTCATAAAACCGAGGATGTCTGCTATTCCTTTCAGGAGACGGCTTTTGCTATGCTCACTGAAGTAACCGAGCGAGCAATGGCACATCTCGGTAAAGATGATATGCTGTTAGCTGGTGGCGTAGGTGCGAACCGGAGATTACAGCAAATGTTGCAAACGATGTGCCACGACCGAGAAGCAAAATTTTACGTTCCTGAAAATAAATATTTAAAGGATAACGGCACAATGATTGCTTATCTCGGTCTGCTTCACTACAAAACCGGCGATACAACGCCGATTGATAAATCCGCGGTTAAGCCTAATTACCGACCTGACGAGGTTGAAGTCACATGGAGAGAACAAGAACAAAACTAAAAATAGCGGTTGCAGGAAAAGGCGGTGTGGGGAAAACGACCATTGCAGGTACGCTTGCCCGTCTCCTTGCGAGAGAAGGGCATCCCGTAATTGCCGTAGATGCCGACCCTGCGATGAACTTGAAATTTACATTGGGCATAAAAGAGAATCCTACACCCATATCCGCGTTAAAAGACCTGATTTTTGAACGCACGGGTGCTTATTCCGGGACGGGCATCTACAAACTGAATCCAAAAGTAGATGACATAATCACGAAATACGGTGCAGAAGGACCTGATGGTGTAACGCTGCTGGTAATGGGAACGATAGA
>JAUWNY010000142.1 GCA_030612405.1 Candidatus Methanophagales archaeon
CGCCTGTAGAAGATAAACGGAAGCGTAAGAAAATAATAATAAAGAAAGATACTCTCGAAAGTGGGTTATTTGAGAGTTTATGGGGGAAAATCTCCAAAAAGGCGAAGTATGTTATTAACATAGATATAAACGAGTTCGTTAATAAGTGCGTAAAAGAGATAAACGAGATTGAAATAAAAGCTCCCGAGATAAGTATTCAGAAGGTTAGAATAGAGGAAATTGATTATGAAAAATCAAGAGAAGAGTTTATTAGGGAGCGTGCAGAGCGAATCAAGTTAAAAAGTATATTTAATATTGTTAGACACATTGAAAATGAGACGAGCCTTACTAAGTCCACAATTTTGAAGATACTCCGCAACGCGAATAATCTCCACCTTCTTTTTGAAAATCCTCAAAAATATGCAGAAAATGTTGTCAGAATTATCAAATATAACCTAAAAGAGAGTTCTGTGGAGAATATTGCATACATCGAACTAAATGAATATTTCAATGCCAATTTATTCAATGAGAGTATTCAGACCTATGATAAATATATTGTGTCGCTAAATAACAAGAAAACACTTTATAAAATAGAGGGGGAAAATAAAGACGGAATTGAAATTGATACGGGTCCGAGTGAGGAAGGTTTTAGCAGAATCGAAAGAGACTTCGCACAGGCGTTGGACAGAGATTCACGGGTCAAATTATTCATCAAGCTTCCAGGTTGGTACGTTATAGAAACTCCTGCTGGAAAATACACTCCTGACTGGGCAATAATTGTTGAAAAACAGACAAATGGAACAACAAAACAAAGTATTTACTTTGTGGTAGAAACCAAAGGTACTGCGGATATTCATCAACTTCGGCCCGACGAGCAAATGAAAATACTAAGTGCCAAAAGAAGGTTTGAGGTGGTGAGAGATGTGAGGTTCATAGGTCCAACTCCCAACTTTAGTGATTTTACACAGAGGTGGTGATTATAAGACCATACTATTTGAGCGCGTGGAGGTTCGGAACGCTTCGTCGCTTTGTTCCTCGCCCTCACTTCGGTCGGGTTATATAACACGGGCTATACGGCTCACTCCATTCGCCCAAATCGGTTATCGCCGACTTCGTATAGCCCGAGAACGTTATACAATATCCCACCGAATTTACGATAAGGAAAAGAGACCGTAAAGGTATTGGATATTATGACGATTGAAGAGGCACGGCACATAAGAACCCTGATATGAACGGCGGCACGGTCGATTTTTCTGGTAAAATCGCTATATTAACCTTAAATTTTACCGCCGAGCACGCGGCGACCACAGAGAGACCGCAGAGGCATCAGGAAATTTAGCACGCCTTGAAACAGATGAAAAAACAGAAAAAATGAGCAAGAGAACATATAGGATTTCTAAGATTCTTAAAACAGAAGTTAATCAAAATCCTCAGAAAACTATGAATATTATGAAATCAATTTATAGTATTGATTAATTGATAATATAAAAAATAAGAGAGGAAGAAGAATGGAAAATAAATCAATCATTAAAAAGAGCGAAATTTTAGACCTCCTTAGAAGCAACATAAAAGTTATCAAAAATTTTATTAAATCTTTACTTTTTTCTTCGAGATTTACTTGGTAGAAAGATTGATTTAGTTACCTCAAACGGCATAAGTCCCTATATAGCTCCATATATCCTAAAAGATGTGGAATATCTTGACTAATTATCTTGAATATTTATGAAATAAACGAAATTATTGACTCTCCGCGGTGATAAATCACCTGATTTTTAGACTTTAGACCGTGCCTGTGCAATTTATAGTCATTCCGAAAATTATAACCACAAGATTACACAGATTTTCACGAGAAAAAGCAAAGATCAAGAAACCGGAATCGTTTTTCTTCTCTCAGAGTTCTGGTCTTGTGTTAATCTCGTGAAATCTCGTGGTTCATTATTTGCAAGTTATTACTGGAATGACTATATTACGGGATGGGCTATCCAATAATCCTTGCGTCTATACCAATAATGTATGCATAAGGGGCATAGGTCTTCACTTTCCTCGCATCACGTATTTCCAGAGAACGGAAGTGAAACTCATCACCCGCTTCTTCTACTTTCGCCGCTAATTTCGCTTTCGCTTTGTTTATTGCCGCAATTTCAATTTCATGCGATTTTGTCTCTTCATCACTCGCATCAGAATAAGAGGATTCTAAATCATAGAAATGAATTATCCCGCCTCGAGGGTCGAGCATACACAGAGCTTCTCGAAGGAACAAATAAGCGCTTTTCGGTAGGTTCATGATTATCCTGTCCGCCTTGTTTCTGAACCGCTCGTAAATTTCTTTTATGTCGCCCTCTATCGCTTCTACGTTTCTCAGACCATTCAGTTCTATATTTTCTATGAGATAGCGTATCGCATCGGGATTGACGTCAATCGCGGTAACGTGGCTTTGAGGTGCACGTTTAGCGATTTGTATGGAGAAGGGACCGACGCCTGCGAACATGTCTATTATCTCATCTTTTCTGCTGCGCTCGACCTGTGATACCACTCTATTTCGTTCACTCGCCAGCCGCGGATTAAAATAAACCTTCTCCAGGTCAAGCTTGTATCTACATCCGTTCTCCTTATGCATCGTTTCTGTTCTGTTCTCACCTGCGATTATTTTCATTTTTCTCTTTCTGAACACACCTTCCACCGGTGAAACCCGCTTTGCAACCACTTTAATGTTTTTATGCAGGTTCATTAGCGCATGTGCTACGAGCTGTTCATTCTCCCCGGTTAAATCCACAGCAGTTAGCACCGCTATATCTCCTACCATTTCATAAGAGGGTTTGAACCCAACGAGGTCTTCTATGCTTTTCCTCCGTTCTAAAACCTCAAATTCTCTCGTTAAAAGTTCCCTAAAATCTATTTCACCTATTTCGTCTTTTTTTAACTCCCGCGTAAGTGGCAAATAAATAAAATTATCGTTTGAAATTATCCTTGCATCGGTTCTCAGCAGTTCGAGTTCCTTCAATGCTCTCCGGATTTCTTCACCTTTCCTCTTCTCCACCCTCACGCAAGGCAAATTCTCTGTTTTCATGTGTATTATTGAATTTTATCTCTTTTACAGCAACTGTTCTTTTCTTTAAAACTTTTAAGAAAAGTTTGACCAAAAATGGTTCGCAGAAAAGAAAAGCGTTTACAGAAAAAAAAACAACTCTAAAATGTTTCTTTAATCAGACTTTCTTTTCAAAAGAAAGTTTGTGTGAAAATCTGTGTAATCTGAGGGGTTACAAAGTTTTATCAGATTTCATGATGTCCAAGCACCGTAAGACAGAATATGCAGCTCTACTAATGCCCGCACTTCTTTCTTCTGCGTCTGTTCCTACCGTGTAGAAATTTCTTATTGGTGTTTTTACATCTCCAAAGCCCGAGTTAATAGCCCAACATGCCTTTTCTGGAATTAGCTCTTGATAATGAATCATATCTATATACTTTTCAATATCCGGGATGGTGTTTATAATTGTATCCAACGCCTTTTTCCTCGAGGTTGATGCATTGTATCCATCAGGTAATATAAATGTAAAACCAACAAGGTGCTTTCCTTCTGGTGCTAATTTGGGGTCATAATTTGACGTTGGGACGACCCATGCATAAGGGTTTGAATCAATCCACATCTCGGAACCGTGATTATTAAAGAAGTTTTTTGTCAGACCAAGCCAGATGGTTAAGGAATTAACCTTCTTGATAGTCCTTAAATTTTCGACATACGCCTTTGGTAAATTATCAATCAGGTCAGGCAGATTCGAAGCGAGTCCCGAGTAAATCACCGTGTTGCAATCATAACTATCCCCTTCGGTAATCACTCCCTCTATTCTTTCGGTGCCTTGGACTTGAATCTTTAATACTTCCTCGTTGGTTTTAATTTCAACCTTGCCTGGAGGGAAAGAATTTAAGATAGAATCAACGATGGATTGAAGCCCTCCTTCAGGGTAGCCTTGATCCGTAGCTCCTTCTGCGATAAGCAGATTGTATAGCTTCCCCACGTAGGGTAGTGAGTTTGGCTTATGGTTTTTATTATCTATGAATCTTGATACAGGAGCATTTTCTATAGACGTGCCAACCATAAAGTAAGAGAGCCAATCCAGAAACGTTTTACCTGTAATTGAAATGTTATCTGGGAGTATATCACTTATAGAGACGGTGGATAAATCCCTGCCAATACTCAACAGATATAATGCATTAAATAGCGATTTCATGAGCAGCAACCTGTCTTTAGTAGGCAGTAAATCAAACACAAGCCAGTCTTTAATGCTCCACGGGAATGGTTTGATTTCGCCACCGATCCGTACGTAATACGTTCCAAAAGGAACGAAATTCGGAATAACATCAAAATATTCATTCATCAGCTCTCTTAATGGGCCCTTTTCCAATCTTGTTATGGCGTGTACTCCGGTATCAACATAGTATCCATCAACCCCGTATGACCTACAAACGCCACCAAGATAACCCTCCTTTTCCAGAACTAATACTCTTTTACCTTCCTTTGACAATGCTAAAGCAGATAATAAACCGCTAATCCCCGCACCTATTACAACAACGTCATAATCTTCCTTATTTGATACCATAACAATAACTTAAAATATTCTTTATATAAGATTATGAATTGTGCGGACTGTAAAGAAAAAGCGTGCTATAAGGGCAAGGACTGCACGAAAATCACAGAGGAGGTCAGCAAAGTATACAAAGGCGATGCCGAAGTTCTCAAGTCACTCAGCGTTTCTGCACGTATTGAATCAAGGTATTACATGAAGAAAAACCGCATAGAGGAGTTGATTTTATATGCGAAAGGGATGGGCTACAAGAAATTGGGCGTTGCGTTCTGCATAGGACTGGAAAATGAGGCGGAAGTAATATGCGATATTCTATCTCAACACTTCGATGTGTCTTCGGTCTGCTGTAAGGTATGCGGGATTGACAAATCAGATTTCGAGTTGGAACAAGTGCAAACGTTTAGAAACGAGGCGATGTGCAACCCAATAGGACAGGCAAAAATATTCAACAAAGAAAAAACCGACTTGAACGTCATTCTTGGATTGTGTATGGGACATGACATACTGTTCACAAAATACTCCGAGGCGCCGGTGACAACACTTGCGGTAAAAGATCGCGTTCTCGCTCATAACCCGCTTGGGGCGATATACTCGGGGTATCAGCGGAAAAAGCTGAAAGAGTAGAATGGTAATGGCCAAAAAGGAAAAACTTTAATGGCATCAGTACTTTCTTAGCGATATGAGGCGAGTGAAATGGGAAATAAAGAGATAATAGACATAAACGAGTTTGCAAGACTCGACCTGCGGATTGGAAGGATAGCGAATGCGGAAAGAGTCGAGGGAAGCAAGAAGTTAATCAAGCTCGATGTTGATGTTGGGAATGAAAAGAGACAGCTTATTGCCGGGATTGCAGAAGAATACAATCCTGAGGGTTTGGTTGGCAGACTCGTTCCCGTTTTAGTTAATCTGAAGCCTGCAAAACTCAGAGGTGTGGAAAGTCAGGGGATGATTTTAGCCATGGATGTAAACGGGAAACCGATTTTATTGCATCTTGATACGGAAGTGCCCGCGGGCAGTCAAATCCGCTGAATAAAAAGTGAATCGAAAACAGCCGTTGGAAGAAGAAATCGCAGACATTTTATATGGACATCGAATGGCAGAATGGCAGCAAATAAGACCGTTAGCGCAATGGATGGTCTATTTCGACCCGACGACAAAAATGGCATATTCGCATACGGATTATCTTCCTGAGGATGTCCAAAGGAGACTGTTACATAAGCACGCTTTTGAATCTCACAGCCAGCGGGCTTACTTCGTGGTTGAGAATAACGAACTCACTGAATATAAGGGTCTTACCTTGCCATACAGCGATGAGATAGTGCCCGCAAGTGGTCAACCTCGTGGACTGCTTTTGAAGGAGCACGGTGAGCGAGAGGCGAAAGCGTTAAACGACATTGCCAAAAGAGGAGCGGGCAGCGTTAAGGCGGAATATCACGAGGTTGGAATGGCGTTACTTAAAAGAGAAGGTTCAAAGATAGAAGTGAGACCTCTGACTGCTGAAGAGGAGAAGAAACGTGAAAACGGGAAATTTTATGATGCTGAAATTATCCGTTACGGTGTTCTCAGAAGATGGGGTGAAGATTATCTCCCTTTTATCAGGCTTGACCTTTTTCAAATAGTACGCCAGCTCGCCATAATGGAGGGGATTGCCCATGTTAAGCTACTGTCTGATGCTGTGGCAAAATTAGGTAGGGTATTGAGAACAGCCCACGAACTTGGAATTTACCATTGTTTCACACATCCCGGGAATATAGACGCTCGTGGTAACCTAATAGACTATGAACATGCGATAT
>JAUWNY010000005.1 GCA_030612405.1 Candidatus Methanophagales archaeon
TGCGTAAATCAGTGTAAATCCGTGTCTTAAATAGAAGGAAGTTATACTTTACATACAATGAAAATCCTGATATGTGGCAAAGGGGGCTGTGGAAAGAGTTCAGTAACAGCTCTGCTTGCAGTAGAACTTGAAAAGAGGGGATACAAAGTTATCGTAGTGGATAATGACGAATCAAACTTCGGGCTGCATATTCAGCTTGGAATGGAACTTCCAAAGGATTTCGCAATACACTTCGGCGGTAAGAGAATGGTTGCAGAGAAACTATTGGAGTCCATGAAAGGGGGAAGGGAAAGATTCAGTGTGTTCGGGGAAGGGATAAGAGCGAGTGACATACCGGAGGATTACATGAGCAAAAAGGGAGGGATAAATCTGCTCGCGATAGGCAAGATTCGCGATTTCGGCGAAGGTTGTGCATGCCCCTTTAATGCTTTATCCGCTGATTTCTTGCGCATGCTTGAGCTGAGAGAAGATGAATTTACGCTTGTTGACACAGATGCAGGGGTTGAGCACTTTGGAAGAGGTGTAGAAACAGGCTGTGACCTCATTCTGATGGTCATTGACCCCTCTCAGGAATCAATCCGACTTGCCGAGAAGATAACTAAAATCAGCGAGAGCGCGGGTAAACCGTTATATTATGTGCTGAACAAGACAGATGACGAAACTGTGAGGTTTCTTCTCGATTCGGTGGATCAAAATAAGGTCGTATCCGTCATACCAGCAGATAAGAAGGTATTTAAAAATTGTTTAGTTGGTGAAGCGCTCGATTTTGAGTTGGAAGGGATAAAGGAGCTTGCGGATTTCCTAGAACGTTGAGGGAGTTGATGATATTCGCACTGACATGAAATCAGAGGAAAACTTAAGAAATGCCATAAGGCAAATATCCATATCTGACTACGCGGCACATATAGCGGATATTCTTTACGAATTCCTTAATACTAATGGCGATAGCGATATTCCGTATGAGCACATAAGGGGATTAGCAGGAGAAAATGCTGAGGAGGTTATACTTGTTGCAAGTGAAAGGCGGTTAATCATTCCAGAAGGAAAAGATTTGAGCTGGAAAAGCAGTGAATATCTTTTTAAATTTAAAGATGAGAAATACTATATTCCAGGGGTGGTTAGAGAAGCAGCGAAAAGGGCTTGTGAAACGGGGACATGGGAGCCTGAATACGCGATACACGCATATTTTAAAAGGATAAAAGAGCCTTTAGGGGAGGTAATGCCTAATTTTTTCGCTGAAATAAAGCGGAATGCCCAATATGGGAAAATAAGAGCAAAGGAAATTAAATGTATCGCATCACGATTTGACATGGAGGATAGAATAGGGGTATTAATCGCAGAGCTTAAAGCTGCTGGATTGATTAACCCTCGTTTCTCTTTCGCTCTCGGCTTGAAGGAAAAGGATGTAACCTACGAGGTCAATCCTTGCTTCTGAATTAATTAATTATGAAGCGAAAAGAAGTTTTCGTAAAGCCTTTTCTTTTTATAAAATAAAATTTAAAGCCGAGATGAAAGAAGATTTAGATGCACGGTTGCATGAATTAAGAAGTATACATGATGATTTCAAACTTATTTCAGCAAATGAAATAGAAGTAGCTGATTGGGTGCGGTGGAAATGCAGATAGGGATGTAGAGGCTATGGGAAGCATCTGAACTGCCCGCCCTATACCCCAACGCCGGAAGAGACGAGGAAACACATAAAAGGATATGAAAAAGCGCTTATCGTAAGATTTGAGGATGTGAAGCCCAATTCAGATGTTCCCCCTCGCCATCTTCACCATTTCCTATGGGACGCCATTACGAAGATAAGTGATACAATGTTTGAATTAGAAAGACACACATACCTGTCAGGATATTACAAGGCATTCGCAATGGATGCGCTCCCCTGTTCCTACTGTGACCCATGCATACCGGAGCAAGACAAACCTCTTGACCAAGTACCAGAGAGATTCTGTAAACATCAAGATAGAGCGAGACCCTCAATGGAGGCATGTGGAATAGATGTTTTTGCAACAGTGAGAAAAGTAGGCTACGAAGCAGAAGTGTTCACATCGCCGTATCAAAAAATAACCCTTTTCGGGCTGCTATTGATAGAATGAATCCATCTTCCGTATTTGCTTCATTCTCTTTTCCAATTCTCAATAGTTTAACGAGCATTAGACTATACTGATTGCAAACTTTAAAGGCTTCAACCACTATAAGCATTTTCTTTACTTTTGCGTCTAGCGTCGTATATTAGCGTTACAATCGCCCACGGCGCACAAATTACCAAGATTAAAAACTCACTCACCGGACTGCTTTTTTGCGCAGGTTTTCCTTGCAGCCTGCTGAGGAAGGCACACGCTGTGTTGCCTGTCATGGTAAAGAAATTCACAATCCGAATGTAGTTCACGATGTCCTGGCTGACTTTGGGACCGTAATAATTACGGAACCGTCGCTCTGCTTCTGGGTCTGGTTTCCTTCCGGTTTCAGCATAGTGCTGGGCGAAGGCAATCGCCACAGACTCATCTTCTGGGAAAGCCCCTATCTCCTGTGTTAGTAGCTTGCTAATCTCCTTCCCACTAACCCCTCCTTTAAGCGCTGTCTTGGTGTGTAGGTATGAGCAGTAAGAGCACTCGTTGACGCTAGCGATTGATAGCATGATCTTTTCAGTGAAGGGTCGGCTAACGCGCTTGTTGCGAATGGTCGATATTAGAGCAGGGATGTGCGCTACTAAATCTCTGAGGTCACCAAAAAAAGTGCGTAGGGTATAGAATCGTTTGCGGAAACCGTTCATTCTTTCTTCAATCATTTTACTTCAACTATTTACCTAAGGCTCCTCCCCTTTTAATTTCTTCTCTCCTGCACGTATAGCCATTTTAAGCCAGTTCTCCGGAGGCACAAAAGGGCATACATAGTTCTTACTATAAGCACACCAGGGATTATACGCTTTATTAAAATCCAGAATCCATCTTCCTTCCGGTGTGCAGTCTCTCTCGAGCTCAAGGTCAATATACCGCCCTGCTCCGTAGGTCTCCTTACCACTGGTTACGTCCTTGAACGGGATAAACAGCCGTTCCTCTCGAGGGTCGATCTTATACGCCTGCAGTGTGCATTCCTCAGCACCCACTTTGAATCGAAATTCACCCCAGCGCAGGAAGTCCCGCATATTGCCTCCTGTGTCTTCAATTTTTAATAGCTTTTTATCGCCGTGCTCATGAAGTTCGAGCTCGAACCGGTAGTCTGCGTTAGGGGGATAATATTCAAGACCCCCGAACTTCGCTCGCTCTCCCGGTGGTATCGGCGATTGCCCGTGCACCGCAAAGAAGCTATCCTTCTCTTTTCGCTCGCGCTCAATCCCTTCATTCCACTCAGAATTTTTATCCATGTTTTCTTTCACCTCACACTTTTTCTTTTTTTACAAAAAGAAAACCTGTGCTAAAAGAAAAACAAAAAAGTTCTTAGTTCTTTTGCTTGTTGTTATAAAAAAGCTACAATCTTCTAAGTTGAAGATGAAGAAGAGAAACGAAAAAGAAATTTCGCATTATGCAAGGGAAAAGGGTGTTCAGAGTACCTTATATAAGTTTGGTATTGGGATAGGGTTAGCTAAAAGGGTTACTTATCGTTACCCTATCGGAGTCTTAGAGAAACTCATTGCGGAAACCGAAAAGCGTCAACCTCAAGACCCAGCCGATTATTTCCTTAATGGCCTTAAGAGGTCTAGAATAAAGTACGGCTGTGATCGAAAACTTAATCGAAAAAGGAAAAGTATGAATGAATTAAAAGATATGGAGGAGAAAAAATGGCACTCATTGTAAAGGATACACTCATCCGAAAAAGGGACGGTGCTCTTCCAGCGGGGTCAAGCGGATTTTTTGTTTCCGTTCCATCCGTCTTCCTGTTTGGACTTGCGGAAGGTGATAAAATCGTCGGAGAGATAAAAATAAAAGAAGGAGAAGAAAAGGAAACAAAAGAAAAAGAAATAACACTGATTCTTGAAAAAGAAAGTGGAGACAGCTTCTTGCATATCCCTGCTGAGGATTGGGATATGAATTTTATGCGCGAAGGCAGAGCGGATTTGAAACTGAAAGAAGCAATTCAAGGGGGTAAAGAAAAGAGGAAGCAGCTATATCCGAAGAAGGACGTTACGACATCCCCTGCCATAGGTTGTCGAATCTCGTGAAATATGAATTTTTATAAAGAAATAAAAGTTTAAGAAAACTAAAAGAAGGTGAAAGCAAGATGGATACCGAGGGAGAAAGAAACCTTGAGAGAATCACATCAATGGATGGAGGCAAGGTGAAGTACAGAGTTAAATCGCTTGATGAGGTGGAGAAGACATTGTCCGTAATACGGGAAATAAAATGGGAGTAAAAGATGAAAAATCAAATTCACCGCAGAGAACGCTGAGTTCACAGAGAAAATTAGTTGTCTGGTATTAGTAGCCCTAAAACCTAACCCGCTAAATTAAGTACAAAAAATAAAAAGGGGATTTTTTTAAAAAAAAAGTACCCCTATGCAGTCATTTTCAGTATTGGATGTGGCTCCAGTGACTCAATACCGTGCTCTGCCGCGTTAGCCTCTGCAACAATCATATCCGCCATTCCCACCAGTGGGAACGTCATTGAGGCATTCTCAATCGGCCCGTAAAGCACGAAATCCATCCCCGCGATAATCGGAATGACATTCGAGGCTATATCGCAGATTCTGAACACATCCGCTCCGAGTCCTTCCCAACCGCCTGGTCCTTTCGTCGCATGTTCCTTCCTGAACGTTTTCAGCCATGTCCATGCAGAAGGTGCATTGTGGATGCCCAAACCTACTGATATACCATATTTCGATTTGATGACGAATCCAGAAGCAATGGCTGAACCCACTCCTGCACCTATTGGCAGTGTCGCGGGGTCGCACATCTGTTTCGTTACGCCCAGGTCCCGTGCAAGCTGCACCAGTCCTTTATCAAAGGTACCTGCCCCGGTCTCTAACAGGTCTATCTTTCCCGCTACTGTCGAATCTTTTGGATTGAACGCTAAGATAATCGCTGCTTCTATTTTGGATTCTTCTATTGCTTTCAGCTCCTCCGGTGAACACGACACGTTTATCGAGTTGTACACCGCTCTGTCTGTCAATCCCACTTCGTCCACGTACTTGAGTCCCGCAACCTTTGCCTCCGCAACGGTCGAGTCAATCAAGAAGGGTGAGTCACTCTTCTCTACACAGAACGCAATTTCTTTCTCCATCGCCTCCGGCGATTCCGAAAATATCTGCATCATGCACGGATTGCCGGTTAAATCAGAAAACTCATCCTGCTTGTTTAGCACGTCTTCCGCCGCTTTCTTATCAAATATCCCTTTTTCCGCGTCCTCGACGAGGTAATGCTTCGCGTAGAATATCGTGCCACACATAACAGTTGCGCACTCGCCTGGCTGTCCCCCTACTTTCACTCCGCCTATTTCATATATCTCCTGCTTCCTATCAAACAAAAACATTTTTTCCTTTCCTGTCCTCCTTTTTCTTATCCTCTCTCTTTTATTTTAGATTAGATTAGGAACATCACAAATATCAGTATCCCCACTACAGCACCGTACAATATGCCAAGTGCTGTGCCAATTTTCTCGCCCTGTTTTTGCGCCAGCTCACCAGCTACGAACTCGACTTTCTCATCCATCACATCCAACCTATCCAGCAATTTCGTATGTTCTGGTGGTGTTATTGCAATTGGTATGGGGACACTTAACTCCTTTTCCAGTTCCTCTTCTAACTTTTCCAGTTCCTCTACCACTTCTTCTTCACTTTTTCCTTCTTCTGCCATCGCTACCTACTTCACCCCCATTAACACTATCTTCAAGCCGGCAAGCACGAGGCTTACAAAGATGCCCAGTGCAAATCCTTTAACAAAACCGACCCAAAGCCCTGCTGCGAATCTCGAATCCTTTCCTATGACCGTTATCAGCTTCCTTAAATCCTCTATCTTCGCCGTTATCACTGCCGTCTCAGGAGTCTGTTGTGTAACTTTCTGTGCTGCCATTTTAAATCACCCCCGTTAATGCTAAATAAGCAATGAAAGGTATAGCGACAACTAAAGCGAGCAGAAATCCCGCGGCTAACCCGAGAATGGTATTCTTTGATATTGCCATTGATAACTTGTAGTCCCTTGCCATCACCTGCGACTTATATCTCGCACTTTCTACCGCACCGGTGATTGTACCCATGAACGGCTCGGCAGACATAGCTAACGGTATTTTCAGTTCCGCCGCTTCTTCTTCCTCTGCTCCCACCTTCACGATCATCGGGTCTTCAGGAAAGGCACCCGGGTCTTTTGACTTACATTCCGCTACTTTCGCTTTTATCGCACCGACATCTTCTGAGCCCATCATCTCGATTATTTCTACCTGCTGTCTGAACCGCTCAACCGCTTCAAGTGGCACGTTCTCGATGAATGGTATTGCACCCGGTGCATCTACTATCTTATGCGATTCCTTGTCTATACCTTTCTCATGCAGTTTCAACAACGAGCCTCCGGTCACATGCCCCGGAACTTCTGGTCCCGTAAGGATGTAGAACCTTATGTTTGGATTGGCGATAATATTCGCTATCTGCTTCTCCAATCCAATGTTCTCCGTCTTACATGACCCCACTATTGCAGCTCCGGCAGCGAATAGCTCCTGTACCGCAGCATCGCTGAAATGACCGCCACCTGAGGAAACAGCCACGGGGTTCTTTGGATCCCCTGCCTCATAATCACCCGTCGCTACGGGCCATCCCTCTGCTGGTTCTTTTTTCTCCACCATTATTATGCACCTCCAAATCCTATCCCATACAGTACAAGTGCTACTGCCAGGATACCGAACGTCAGCCCTACCATCAGCATCGTGATAAACCCGGCTATGTTTGTTATTCCCTCTCTGTTAGGCTGTGCCATTGAATACGTAGTCGATGGGTCAAGAATGTTTAACAGGTCATCAACTGCACCTTCTAAGATGTTCAACTGCTCGTCTATCGGCGCTAAACACACCTTGTAAAAACCAGGTCTGGCTTCTCCTACAGTCAGCGTTGACTCTTCTAAAACAACGTTGTATTTTTCATTTATTACTATTACCATCTCTTTTCTTAGCCTCCTAAAGTCTTTATCAGTCCGGTGCCCTTAACCGCGTATGCTTCATCCATACACGCTTTCATGTATGCTCTGTAAAAGACCACCCAGACAACGGCACCAAGCACAATCAACGGTACGCCCTGAACTGCCGATAAAGTCAGTGTTGTCGCTATTCCCAGGATGATACTTGCTATTCCGCCTATCTCAATAGACATGAGCAGCGTTCTCGCTCTTCTCTCGTCAGCACCAAGGCACGTGTTATAGGGCTGAAGCATACCAAAAGCAGATATAATGAAAATCGCCGCGATTAGTCCGTTGTTTATTACATTTGGTAGTACTTTCGCAGGGTCATACGTCCCCACCACAATGGAAATTTCAATTAGCACTGCCAGTGTTCCTGCTATACCTAACTCCGTCATCCCTCGTTCCAAGCCCGGTATCTTCATATTGATGAACTTATCGCCGTTTGCCAAATTACCTGATACGAAACCCAGCAGTGCAAGAAGCGCAACGCCTGCTAATACGCCGAATGCTATTTCCACTCCGCCCACTACTAACGTTCCAAAGCTCATTGATGCTACTGCAATTCCCGTTATTCCACCTATAATACCAAATCCCATTGCTAACACGCCTATGGATGGAACACCGGTTCCTAATCCGTATCTGGCGGTTTTTCTCACCGAATCCGCGCCCCACGCAAAGACGATCATTATACCTATCCCCTTGATGAACGCAGGTAGCCCCGGGAATATCGCTATTAATACACAGATGGTTAGCGCAAAAATCCCCAGCCTCGACTCGTTGAAATAGTCAAAGGATAGCCTAAACTCCTCTTTGGGCTTCGCTTTTTCCTCTTTCTCTTCTTGCTTTGCTTGCTTCGCTTCTTCTTCTCCCATCTCGTTACATTACACCTCCTACTAACGTGCCGGTAAGCATTGCTATCACTACGATGACCCCACAAAGTGCAGACACGATTAAGGAACAGGTAAGCCCTGTTCGTATCCGAGCCTTGAACTTCGGGTCATGGAATCCCTCTATCGTCCCTCCGATGTTATACGCTGCGATGATTGCGTTGGCAATAAAAATACCCATTGCCACTATCCCTGCAGTTGCCACGGAGAAGTGTGCATAGCTGTCTGAGACGAGCATGACGTAAATAAGTGCACCGCCAAATCCGCCTGAAAAACCACCCAGTATTCCCGAGACGAAACTCGCTGTCGGAACTCCGTGTCCATCTGTCCGTGGTGTCTTGTATTCCGTCTGCGATTCCTTGGTTATCGGGTCCACTGCCACTCTGCCCGAACAGGGCACTATACCAGCACCAAAGATGTATATCAGGTTTGCAACAAACATGGTGAACCCCATCATCAACATCGAGCCCACGGCACCTGACAGAGCAACAAGGATTACGCTTGGTTTTGTCGCCCAAAAACTCGCCACCGTTGACGCCGTGAATAAGCCCGTAACTGCTGCCCCGGTCATCAGCATCACACATCCGGTTGCAATTCCCGTGGCAGTAGACATTGCCGCTGGTGCTCCCCCCACGGGCATTAAATGAACCGCAAGAGACGACAGTAGCCCACCTATTATTATACACACCAATACCAACAAAAGTGTTATCGGCTCCATCTTCTCTTTTCACTCCTTAAATTTTCTTTCTCTTTTCTCTTACTCATCTTTTTCTTACTCCCCTACGAAAGGCCCGTATTTATTCCTCGCCCACTTCTCTAACGTCCTGGCTAGTATTACAAGTACTATTGCAATAACTACCCCTATTCCAATGCCCCATGTTGCTGCTACCGCTGGATTAGCCAACCCTTCGATTGATAATCCACCAAGTAACATTCCTATCACTGTTCTCCAGTTCTCGAACAACACGATGAGCCCGAACGCCAAACCCGTTGCAGGACCGCCGAATTTCGCGCAAAAAGATGCTACGTCCTTTGACGTCCTTACACCGCAATCGCCGTATCGGCAGATTTGCCCGTGGTAAACTACTCGCCTACCCTCACCAAAAGGTTTATCCTGAAACGCCCTCTCTGTTCCATAGTGTATGTCACCCGTAGACGATCCGATTGCACCCACTGTTAGCCCCCAGATGAGGCACAGTAAAGGAAGAGGGAACGGATTGCTTGCCCCTGTAACACCAGAAAGAATCCCCAAGTTGCACTGTATGTACGCAATAGCCGTAATGCATATCACTGCCATGAAGTTATGGGTTGCTATCGGCAACAGATGCCCGTAGAAGACATCGAGATAAATAGGCTGCTCAAATCGTTTATGCGCTGCCTCTCTTCCCACATGGCATGTAGATGACCGAACCATGTGCACGAGCGACCCCACTGCTGCACCCACAGGTATTGCTAATATCGCTGCTTTTGGCCCAACGGATTCAAACTGCAGTAATATCAACATTGCTATAGTCCCTGAGATAGTGCAAGAAAGCGCATAAGACAACCCTTCTCCCGAAATCGCTTTGTTGAAGTACCTGTGTATGTACCCCATCTCTGGCGCTAACTGAATCTGCGAATTTGGATTGCTCTGTGACCCTATGTCTGACTCCAGGTCCTCGAACATACACGCAATGAATGCCAAGAACGCTATCACCAACATCCATGCAAACAAACTTATTACTGGCATGAGGAGAAGTTGGTAAATAACTCTTTATAAAGTTTTCTATTTTTTCGTGCGGGGAACATTATAAGCAGAAAGGGGAAACATAAATAACTTTCGTTTTGGGTGTGAGTTATAACCCGAACGGGTAACAAAACGCCGAACAGGGAGATATGCCGTTTTCTGCAAAAACAGACAAAATATTTATTTCAATGGCATTATTATAACATACGCACTTTAGATAGTTGAATTGGTAAAGAAGGAAAGAAGAACAATGGGCATATTTGGGAAAAAGCATCATCCACGAATACTTAAAACCGAGAAGATTAGTTATGCAGATTTGTTTTTTATCCTGCGTCTTTCAAGAGGAGACCTCACGTTAAGACCCATTTTTATTGCCGCAAGTGTTGAACTTGGAAACAGCACTACCAAATCTATATTGACCGCTACGAATTTGAAAACCGGAAAGACATATATCCTTGACAAGGCAGTTAAGATGACAAGAGAGGCTCGTTCTGACCGTGATTCGTTCTGCCATACGTTAAGTTTGGTGGACCTTTCTGAAGAATCCATTGCGGATTTGGTAAAAAGGACGCTGCAGGACTGCGCGAAATCCGCGGGGATAACTCCCCCTGATTTGCATTTCGTCGTTCGCTCCACGGGTGTAACGGCATGTTTCTCAAAGATTGAGGAGGTGGAGGGCGTAATAAAGGCGTTAGCAAAAGGATGTATGCTTGCCGGCGTGCCCCCAAGGAAGATGATTTCGCCCATGACAGTAGAAAATATCGCACCAGAGCTGAGGAAGTATTCAAGAATGGAAAAGACATATTTCGACGGTGCTGTGACCGGGAACATCCCCCCGGCAGGTGAGTCCATAGTAGGGAACGAGATGGAAGGGGAGCTTGTAACTGCCGGGCTTAAGGAAGCAGCTAAATGGCTTGACGTTGATTACCGTAACCCTGCTCTATCCCTTGATTTTGGCACCACACTCGCAGGTCGAATAACGGATGATGGGTTGCCTTATGCACGTGTCATTGGTAGCTTTTGCGGTTTAGCCGGTGCAATACCCGATGCAGTAGTATCAAAAGTTGTGAAGGTTGATTTCCCTTCCGTACTCGATCTACAAAGGAAGAAGGGAAAGGTAAAGAAGGAGATAGTGAAAGAATATACAGAGAATATTTTCGGGCATGTACAGATAGAAAAGATAAAAAGTGGCACCCGGGTGGGCGGTGTCCCCGTGAACGTAGAAGCAGCGGAGAGAAGCGATGTTGTGTTAATCGGAGTGGATGCTGGACATAACCTCTCTGATCTTCCTAAAATAGCTGATATCGGTGCAGAACTCGTAAGAGAGGAAGGAGAACAGTATATTATGCCAGTAATAGACGAGTTATCGGGGTGTATGGTGGAGGGAGCGGTAGGAATAGCAAAAGAGGAAGGTTTATATTTACCCGATACAAAAATAGGAATAACAGGTAGAGCAGGGATAACGGGAAGAAAGCCTGAGATAATACTGGAAAACCTGAGCGGATTATTTGGAAAGAAAATGGATGCAGAAGTGATATTTACGGATGACGCACTGGCGCGGGGTGCTGCGGTTCTTGGCAGGTGTATGCACCAGTTTGGAACGCCTGAGAATCCGCTAGGCGGAGCTCAGGGTCATGGCTGTGTATATGGCAAGCGGGTAAAGAGGCAGAAAGGAGGGTTTTGAGGTTGAGATGGAGATAAAAGTAGAAGGAGGCGATGAATATGCAAACGCAAGTTATACGAACGTTTGCAATGATGTGTTCAGGGATGTAGGGCTACGGAGTAACATAGACAGGGTATATATGTATTGCAACGCTGCGGAACATGTTTTTATTATTTCTATTAAAATCGGCAGAGTGCCAAGCCCTGTGAAGGTATGGGATGTGACGTTGCGTGAAGGGAATAAGTTAAGGATTACAAAGGAGGAATATGCGCCCAAACTGCTTGCCCTATTGTGGGACCGATACGACGAGCGAGTGCAGCAGGAGAGCAGATTGATAATAAAGTTTGAACTGGATGAGGAGGAAGTAGCGAAACTTAACGAGTTGGTCGTCTACGACCCGAAGGAAGATTTGACCGTTAGGATGTTAGATGGAATAGACAGGATATTACCCGAGGGTGCACGCGTGCGGTATCCAATCCCTTCTGCACAGGGGCAGGGGATAACCATTATCGCTTCAGAGAATCCTATATCGGATGAATGGAAGGTAAAAGCGAAGGAGCTGGTAGGTGGGATAGCTTCGAGTGGGGAGGTGCATAATTGAACTATGTATAAAATAATGATGTTTTCGGGTGGTGTATACAAATTCAACGAATTAATAGAGACAGTCGAGGATATTGGCGGTTTTATATTGCAGTCAATGGTGATGCAGACAGAGACGATGCTGCACCTGGCGTTCCCGGCGGAGGAGGAGCCACGTATCAAAGCCAAAGCGAAGGAATTAGGTGGTAAACTAAAAGATTTGCCGCTGGGTGGAGCAGAGATAATGGTGGTCGTTCCTTCGCTGGGTAAACATCACGCTGTTTATCCTATGTGTGACATAGCGGAGTTTTTACGCAGAAATGGTGCGATTACGGATATGATGGGGTTGGCGAGAGGCGTGGGGAAGAGGATAGCACAGATGACCGTAGAGGAAAAGGCGATAATAAATGAATGCGATGCCGCAGTATTTGTGTTCGGGAATTTTAAGGAGTGTATCAAGAAGAAGGTAAAGCTATGCGAAATGATAGACGTGCCGTACATCATCGTTGGAGGACCGTCGGCGTCGGACGTTGACATACCACATTATGTCGGTGGAGTGGGAAGAAGGACAAGCAGGATGAATCGAAAGGAAGATATAGAAAAATTAAGTGAGATGGCAACGGCGTTGGCGGACGTACTGGAAGAGAAAAGGATAGAACTGGAAGAAGACCCCTTAGCTGCTTCTCCTTTGTTCATTAAAGAGATGATAGAGATGATTCTACCACCAAAAGTTACAGAGGAATTCCCTATTGTGATTCACATGGATGGTTTGCGGGTGAAAGTAGATGCAGAGGACGAAGAAAGGATAAGAGACATAGAAATAGGAAAAAGAAAGCTTTCTGAGATTTGCGAGATAAAAAAATCGTTATACGAGGGGTATCTGCTGGAAATATTACCAGAAGCAGTGGCAGGGGAGATATTCTAAATTAAATTCTTACGATGGACACACACCCCACCATTTCCACTGGAAGGTGTCTTTTTCACCACTCGGGCTGATGAAATCGACAAAAGAAAATAAATTATAGACACGGATTAACACAGATAGACGATAATTAAATAAGTCCGCGTAAATCCGTGTAAATCTGTGTCCTAAATAGAAGGAAGTTTTAATCAACATACTTCAAAATTCCACCATAAAACGCTTTTCGAGAAAGTTCCTTTTCTTAATTCTGATTGCTCAATTAGTTCCTTTGCTTCATCTAAAGTAAAAGCTGATTTTATCTCGTTTTCAAAAATTCCAAGCCAGGAACGCCGAAGGTCTTTTATAAAAAGGTAACCGTCAGGTTTAAGTACCCGCTCTATCTCATTTAACATAATAATGGGTTTACTAACCCCATGAACCATGTTAGTACTAAACACTACGTCAAATGTATTCTCTTCAAAGTACAATTTTTGGACATCGCCCTTTTTAAATTTTAATCGCCCTTCAATATCAGTATCAAATACGCGGGAATTCGCATATTCTAAGAGTGGCTCTGACAAATCAATTCCAATTATTTCGCACTCCGGGATTTCTTTTGCCAGAACGGCATCCATACCCCCAAAACCGCAACCCGCATCAAGAATTTTTCCTTTTTCAAAACCAATGGAAGCTAACTTTTTTGCGTAGTCATACCCCAGCTTTTCAATTATCTTCTTATGTTTCTTTATGTAGCGTTTAGCAAAATTCTTGTCGTTAAAGTCTTTTTTATGCTTTTTCATAATTTTTCGCCTCACTTATTTTTCTTTCCTTTTTCAAAAATCTCTGCCCACAAGTATTAACACTCCAAGGACAGCTTTTTTAATTGTTTCTTTCATTTTTTTTTAGTTCCATAAAGTTAATGGATTATGTGAAATTTGATTTTATCACTTTTCAATTTCGGCCACATAACTGTAGAAGTCGAGTGTCCCTATATCATTTTCGTGGGCTATCTCGTTTATCCCCCATTCTGCATGATCAACCAACTTTTTCACTCTATCTTCCGGCTTTAAGTCGGGATATATACCAAGCATTATAGCAGCAAAAATTCCATCTGGGTCTAGGCTATTTACATTCTGGAACGTATCTCTTTTTCCGACTTCCTTTGTTCTCCCCTTTGCTATTCCAAGAGATGCACCTAGCCACCAGACATCTCGTTGTTCCTTAAATAACCCTTGAGTGACCAATTGTTTCATTTGTGTTTTAGCATTGTCACTTGCAGGGATTGTTATGACTTTTCCAAAAGCTTCATTCATTATACTACCTCCCCGGCGATAGTAGGAAGTATAATACTCCCCTCTTCTTCACCCTTATACATTACGGTTAAATCTGTTTTTATATTTCCACTTAAGTGTACTTCATCTCCTTCCCTAAATTCCCTATCAGTAACCAGCAACACCAATTGCTTGGACATATTAGGGAGGTACTTAAGCACACGTTCTCCGTGCTTAACATCCAACCTCCCAAATGGAGTATCCATAAAAATTGGCGCTTCAACTTGGGCACATTTGTTCAGGCCCCCTACCAAAGACAATGCGACGAGCTGTTCTTCTCCTGAAGAACGCCATTCGCTCCGATTAAGAACCGTATTTTGTTTTGTTATTATACTTAATCCATATTGGTCATTTATTTCCAGTCGATCAAAATCCTCTTTAGAACGGATCTGCTTAAATATCTCCGTTGCTGTGTTTTCTACTCTAGCTTTTTGCTCTTCTCTAAAACTAGACACGGACTTTTCGAATATGTTCCGAACTTTTTCTATAAACTCTATTTTTTTATTTAATTTTTGTAATTGATCTTTTGGAATCGAGGTTATTTGTCGATCTAATTCGTTTTTATTTTGGAGTAGTCTCAACTTCTCTTTCTCTTTTTCTTCTATTATCCCTTTTAATCTCCCAGATTCAAATTCACTCCGCCTTATTTTCATCTCCAGTTTTTTAGGCTCCTCAGCATCTACACTTCCAAGTTTAGATTGTACCTGTTCTAATTCGGATCGTAATCGCTGAATATCATATTCAATATCAATAATTTGCTTATCTTTTTCTTTTAAATCCTTTGGAGGTATTAAAGAATTAGTCATGTTTTCTAATGCGTTTTTACTAATCTCGAAAGACAGGTCAGGTTCTGGAATCTGAGTGAGGTGTTCAATTCTGATTTTTGTCTCTTCTAAGTCTCGTTCAAATTCGGCCAATTTTTTTGGATCCAATATAGTACCGCAATAACTGCATTTACTTTTTAATATTCCTTCCTTAAGAATCCTAGCCCGTTCTATCGCTTGTTGTTTTTGATTATACTTCTCGAGTGATTGATTAGATTTTATTTCTAATTGTTGGATTAAGTTAGCTGCAATTGGAGCTAACACATTTTTGTACAACTCTTTGACGAGAGCACTTCTCTCATCCGTTTTTCTGCCTTTTTTATCTTCCCGATTTTTGATTTCCCCTTCTATACTTATTCTCTGATTGGCAAGATCTTGGACTTCTTTCATATCTGCCAATTCTCTTTTATCCGCAACAATCTCCGCATCCAGCTTACTTTTTTGGGATGCTATTTCAGCTTTTGATCTTTCAAGCTCTTCTAAATCTCCCTCAAGTATCTGCTGGAGTTCAGCTAATTCTTCCAAATCAGCACCACCGAGTTGTCTCAGAATTTTACCTCTTTCTTTTTCGAACTTCTTTTTAACAGAGTCTAAATCACTGCGGGCTGTTTTAAAATAAGGGAGACCGAGAACACACTCAATCGATTCTTTTAGCAAAGCCATAGCCCCCCTGCTATCTTCTTCTAGAAGTTCTTCGTAATCACGGAGCATTTCACCATCAAAAAAGTAGAATCGACTTATAGATGAAGGTAATATTCTCTGTATTTCGTGTTCTGGGTCAGGAACAATCCTTCCATTCCTATAAACCTCTATTACCTTTCCTTCCTCATAAATTGGTTATGATCATTATGCCTATTTGCCTGAGTACTCCTTACTATAATCCAATCCTCTCCTTCATGGATAAAACTGATTTGGACAGTATATTTGTACATATCCTTTTTCTTGGCTGTATGATTCAGTAATGAAGTTAATCTGATTTTCTCGCCTTTCCTATCACGGACCTCACCATAGAGAGCCCATAATATTGCTCGCTGAATAGATGTTTTCCCTTGTCCAGTACCCCCTCTAATGAGATGAATGCCTATTCCATCATTCCAAAATGAGAGTTCATGGTTTCCATAAAAAGGACCAAAATTAAGCATTTCGATTTTTTTTATTATAATGCTAATCACCTCCTCTCTGCTTTATTAACTCCATGATCTGGTCTTGGCATCTCCCTCTATCAGAATCCAAAGGGTTCCTCATAACTAAAGCTAATATTTGTTCTAATAATTTTTCATCAACTTGTTCATCCATCCCTTCATTCACCTTCTTCAACACCGAAACCATTTCCTCAAATTCCATAGTCAATCCTCCAATATCTCTTCCGATAGAGCTATTTCATTATCTGTAATGAGATCAGCACCGTATATATTCCCTATTTTCCATAGTTCATGAGTAATTTCAGCATTATTGGCATTTTTTGCAAAGTTCCAAGCACGAGACAACTCACTTTTTATTACAGGCATTAAGACATCCTCATCTGTTTTTTTTGGCAATACTAATGCATCAACTATAGTAGCTATTCTTTTGCCTTTAGCTTTTCTAAGTACCCGCCCTCTCCTTTGAATGTATTGCCTAGGATTAGTAGATGATGCAAGAATCAAAGCACCATCAACTATAGGGATATCAATCCCCTCGTCAAGACAACGAATACTTACAATAACACTCGGATGTCGCTCAAAATATTGGATAGTCCTTTCTTTCTCCGCCTCTCTCATTTTAGAATGGTAGATGAGCACTGGCAGATTATCATGTTTTTCACGTATTGCTTCTGCTACAGAGTTCATTTGTTCTTCATCTTCACAATAGATTAGCCATCTACTTTCTGGTTGATATCGTTCTGAGATAGTTTTGCATGCACATTCGACTTTACCTTGTGCCTTCTTTAAAATTCTGGCTCTCTTAATATATAATAGTTCTAATTTTTCAACTTCTTTTGAAGCTCCTTTAGAATCCAATACAGAAGGATTATTAGCTATGTATTTTTTTATTTCCGCAGTATTTTTGTCCCATTGTTCTAGCTCTTCCTCGTTAAGATTTACAATTTCATAATAATAATCGTACCTAGTCAAAAATTTCCCCAATATGGGTATCTCCTCGTCATCTTCCTCTGACAATTTGACCTTTCCTCCAATAGGTAAGTTATAAACGGGTACATCTCCGAATGTAGATTGTATCACTAAATTTCCTTCATTATCGAATAATCTCTCTGGTGTGGCTGACAGTCCAAGACGTTCTTTAAAGGATATTCTATCTAGAACTTTCCTGAATACTGGGCTACCTATTCTATGAGCTTCATCAACAATCAAGATTGGATTTTTTGCTTGGCTTAAAAACTCTATAAAATCCCCTGAGGAACCCGTGGCCATTGTAGATATTATAATCCTTGGTTTAGCGATATCCGACACAAATATCCTTTTCATGGCATACACTTTCCAATTATGTCCTCCCCCAGCTATAAGAATTGGCACTTCGGGGAAAAACTTTAATACAATATCATACCATTGCTGTAATAAGATTTTTGATGGAACAAATATAACAACAAGACGTCCCTGCTTAATTAAATCTAAAACGGCAAACAAAGCAGTATAAGTCTTTCCCGTTCCCGTTGCCATTGAAAGCATCCCAACACAATTATTTTTTTCCCACGCTTCAATTGCTTGGATTTGGTAGTAGAAAGGGGATAACTTCCGCCCATCAATTTCTACTTCATAGCGGGGACGTAATTTCTCTTCAGTTTGAATATGAGTGGGGTTTCTAGCCCTAGCTCCTGCTCTACAATCCTCAAGCGTTAAGTGAGATTGAAATTTCGCTAACTCTTCTCGCTCTATTTCATTAATAGGGCGAACCTTTGTGTGTATTGTCCCGCCAGTAATGAGTTTTTTAAAATATCTAGCTTTTGTTTCTGCCTTATGTGCCTCAAAATCATTTCCCCAACTTCGATATACATCAAACTCCTCATCGTTTCCCCAATCCTCAATAGATCCAACAGCTCTCCGAGTTTCATTTCCAGAGCCCGAGAAGGCTATATAATTTCCAACTGAATCATAAAACACACCCATCTTTCTATGATATATACCGCCAGGTCTGGTTGCGATATAAAGTTCCATTGAACCTTTTTCAATAAGAAGTCGTAGCATATTTAGGCAATCATACTCTTTTGGATCTTTTGACATGTCCCTTAATACATACAACAAAGTAATTTCTTGTTCCTGCTCTGACCTTTTTCCCCTTAATTCATACCCCTCTCTCGCAGCTTCTTCATCATGTTCTGGAATATCTGGTGAGCATACTAACAGAATCTTTCCGCCATGTTTGGCAAAATTTAGTAAATCTTCACCAAGTTCTCTATAGATATTTGCCCTAAAATAACCAACCGCTCTTTCATACCTTGCAGAAAGAGCTAAGCAAGGAGAATAAAAATCGGGAATTATCATATTATCTTCAGTGTTGTATTCTGGCTTAGGCTCAAATTTACTAAGATTTAATTCTGAATTCGTTAGTCCTTTATTATTTTTTTCACTCATATATCCCAACTCTCAATTCTTAAATACTTCTGTCTCAATACCTCCTTTTACAAACCTTCCGATTGATCCCTTTGCGTACTCTTCGTTCGGCTCTATTGAAATCCATCGTCTTCCTAATCTTTCTGCAACCGCACCGGTAACGTTACTGCCCGCGAAAGGATCCATAACCCAATCGTTTCTGTCAGTGAGAAATTTCACAAAAAACGACGCTAAATCTGCAGGCATTCTCGAAGGCTGATGCTCTAAACAATTTTCTTTACAATATTCTAAATAAGAATCTGATGAACTCGTGTTGGCGGCTATAATAACATTAGGTGCGATAGCGCCATCATTATCTCTTGAGAAGGATTGCTCACCGATAACATGTTCGGATGGTCGTCGTCCTGAGTTATATTTCCCAGTCTTCAATAATTTCTTCATAGCGGGACTATATTCTTTCAAGACTTGACGGTTGTCTGCCTTGGGCCGAGGAGATTGGCTAAACCACCAGAGTCTCGTAAACGCATCTTTCACCCGGATTCTTTCTATTGTCACCCATTGAGCCGGTGAGGGTAAACGGGCAGGGTTGTAACAAATAAACTCTTGGCAAAGGTGAAAGTTTCCCGTCTCTTTAAATTTTAGAAAGGCCTCTAAGGGGAGAGTGGAGATAGTTGGATATCCTGGGTTCCATGCATTCCCTAATTCTATAACGATTGAACCATCAGGTGCAAGAAATTCTGAAAACAAAGTTGCAAAGCTTGATAGCCATGATGCGTACTCAGATCCTTGAAGGTTCCCATACTTTTTCTTTCTGTTCAAAGGGAATGGAGGGGAGGTAAAAATCAATTGAATTTTTCCTTTCAGATTTTTTAAGGATTGCTTACTCAAAACTTCTTCGGATAAGCCAAGATAAAACCGCCCTTTGGGTGTTGAGTAATAGAGGCTATCGTCTGATTGAGATGTATGTTTGATTTGAGGAGATTCATTCCATATTATATTCTCATTCAACTCGGTTATTAATCGCCCATTTTTACCTTCCACTTTACTCTCCCCTGTCACACTCATATGGCTCAATCTATCAATTATCAATCTTTTATTTACACCTATTTAAAGTTACAAAATCTCACATTATTTATAACTTTCGCCCTTCATCACCTGAAGAGCACAAACTTCTACGAGTAAGGGAGGGTATCGGTAAGGGCTGTAACCACGGCGTTATTTTTTATTTAAGAAGTAACCCTTATTAAATTTGCCATAGCCAACCATGACTAAACTACAAATTCCCTACGGCTCCAAGCTGGTAGATGTGGACATAGCAGGTAAACTGTTAGAGCACGAAGGCGGTATTGACAGAAGTAAAACCCAACCCAAAGACCTTGATGTGGAACGAATAAGACATGCCCTCCAAAACCTCATCGGCACAAAAAAGCTGCGAGAAATAGTGGACAGGAAAAAAGACGCAAAAATAGTGATTGTCGTTGATGATCATACACGAGATGCGCCTACTGTGAAAATGCTCGATGCGTTAACAGAAGAGATAGGGGAAGAGCATAAAGATAAATTACCAAGGCAGGTCACCCTACTCGTTGCTTGCGGTACGCACACAGCGCCAAATAAAGAGGACTTAAAAAGAATTCTTGGTGCGTATATGAATACGTATGCCTCGCAATTTAACCTTGAGATTCACGATTGCGATGCAAAAGACCAGGTATTTGTTGGCACGACAAGCAGAGGGACACCGGTAATGCTGAATAGAAGCTACGTAGAAGCAGATGTAAAAATCTTAACAGGAGACATAACACTGCATTATTACGCGGGGTTCGGCGGCGGAAGGAAGAGCATCCTCCCCGGGATTTCATCACGAGAGACGATAAAGAGAAACCATGCACTTCTACTGGATGACCGTGCAAAAACGGCGAATATCGAAGATAACCCCGTGCATCAGGATATGACAGAAGCAGCATCTTTCGCACCCCCGGATTTCGTAATAAATACGGTTGCCGACAGTTCGGGTAATCTGGTAGATGCATACGCAGGAGAGATGAATTCTGTATTGCTTATGGGTGCGGAAGTTATGAAGAAACTATCTTCTCTTGAAACCGATTTGTTTGATGTTTTGGTGGTAAGTGCAGGTGGCTTTCCGAAGGACAGAAACCTGTATCAGGCAACAAAAGCTATCGAAAACTGTTATCGTGCAGTGGTTCCCGGCGGCACGCTAATTTTTGTCGCGGAATGTCGCGAAGGAATAGGCGACCCCTATTTTGAGGAATGGATGAATAAATATGCAACATACGAAGATACCGCAGATGCAATCAGAACGAATTTTGTACTTGGCGGGCATAAAGCGTTTTATATGAGGAAAACATTGAAAAGAGTTAATCTTGCTATTGTCTCTGAACTGGACACGCAAATGTTGAATAGATGGGGCATAACGGGATATAAGTCCCTTCGTGAAGCACTAAAAAAGGAAATAAACAATGAGCAGCTTAAAATAGGTATAGTTAAAAAAGGTTTAGATACATTATTGGTTAATGTCAGTAGCCAAGAAAAATCAGTGTAAATCTGTGTCTGTGCCTTAACTTAAATAGAAGGAAATAACTTATACTTATTACATACTTATTATACAAAAATAAAGTTTGTATAGATAGGTAGATAGATAGAGTAGGAATCTAAATTTGGAGGAAGAGAGGATAAAATAAGTGGCAATGGCAAATCTTGCAAAGCAGAAGAGGATAGCCGCAGACGTGATGAAGGTTGGCGAAGGAAAAGTATGGATAGACCCTGACCCAGAAGCTACGGCGGATATAGCAGAAGCGATAACGAGAGAAGACATTCGTGGGTTGATAGAAGAAGGAATTATAAAAAAGAAGCAGAAGAAGGGCGTAAGTAGAGGAAGAGCAAGACAAAGAGCGGCGAAAAAAGCCGTCGGACGTAGAAGGGGGCATGGGTCCCGAAAGGGTGCAAAAGGTGCAAGAAGGGGCAAGAAAAGGCAGTGGATAACCAAAATCCGGAGTTTACGCAGAAGATTAAAAGAGCTGCGGGATGAGGAAGACCTCGATAAAACCGCATATCGTAAATTATATACTAAAGCGAAAGCAGGAGAACTAAGGAATATTGCTCATTTGAATGAGGTTGCAAAATCCGATAAGTTAATAAATTCAGCTAGGTAAAAATAAAGAGGAAACAAGAAATGGCAAAAAGTCCAACATATCATGTCCCGTTCAGAGGGAGAAGAGAAGGGAAGACCGACTATCGAAAACGGCTAAAGTTGCTGCTCAGCGGAAAGCCACGAGTAGTGGTACGCGAAAGTAATAAATACATCAGAATACAACTTGTCCTGGGTGATAGTCCTAGTGATAGGACGGTTATCTCCACGATATCTTCTGAACTTGAAGGATACGGGTATGAGGGGGGAAAATGCAACATTTCTGCTGCGTATCTCACGGGATTGTTATTCGGTAGAAAATCGAAGGAAGCCAGGTTTGACGAAGGTATCCTCGATATTGGGCTGCGCACACCCACTCATGGTTCTAAAGTGTACGCTGCATTGAAAGGGGTTATTGATTCAGGGATGGAGATTCCTTATGACGCTTCTGTTTTACCCCCTGATGAGCGCCTTAACGGACGGCACATCGCTGAATTCTTACACAATCCTGCTATTATTGATAATTTTAATGTGGTAAAAGAAAAGATATTAGTTATAACTTCAATACAGGAGGAGAAAACGAAAGCATCATAAATGAGCGGAAGAAGGAAGAGGAGGAGGGAAGAGGATGAAGAAAAATGGGTGCCATTAACACGGTTAGGTACGCTGGTGCAAAGCGGTGAAATAAAGACCATAGAAGAAGCTCTTCGGTCGAGATACCCGTTAAAAGAGCATCAAATTGTAGAAATGCTCCTCCCTGATATTTCTGATGAAGTCGTGGACATAAACATGGTGCAAAGAATGACCGATTCGGGAAGAAGAATAAAATTCAGAGTTTGCGTAATCGTAGGGAATAGGGATGGTTATCTCGGTATAGGACTGGGTAAAGACGCTCTTGTTCGTAATAGCATTACAAAAGCGATACGAGATGCGGAATTAAACTTGACGTGTATTGAGCGGGGTTGTGGGTCGTGGGAATGCGACTGTAACGAGAAGCATTCGCTACCTTTTAAGGTGCGCGGGAAATCCGGAGCGGTCGAAATAACCTTGAAACCCGCACCAAAGGGGCTGGGTCTCGCTGCGGGGGACATTCCTAAAAAGGTTCTGGAGTTCGCAGGCGTAGAGGATGTATGGGCAAAAACAAAAGGTTCTACACGAACCACCTTTAACCTTGCGCTAGCAACCTACGATGCGCTAAGAAAAACAGCTACAATAAAAACCATTCTTTAAAAAGAAAGCTTGTTGAAAACTTTGCCAAATAAAAAAAGTTTTCTTTTAGTACAGGTTTTCTTTTGTAAAAAGAAAAAGTGTTATGAAGGCGATAATAAAAGTGAGAGGAAGCGTAGGAATAAGGCCTGACATAAAGTATACGTTAGGGCTTCTTCGGCTGCACAGGGTGAACCACTGTGTCGTAGTGGGAAATGACGACTATTACAAGGGGATGATAAATAAGGTGAAGGATTACGTTGCATGGGGCGAAATATCAGAGGATATGCTTGAGGAATTACTAAAAAACCGGGGTAGATTAGTGGGAGGCAAAAGATTAACTGAGTCGTATTTACAGGACAATACGCTTTTTAAGTCGTTTAAAGAACTTGCTCATGGTTTGCATTCGGGAGAAGTAAAGATGAAGGATTTGACGGAATACCAAATCAAACCTGTTTTCAGGTTGCACCCACCAAGAAAAGGGCATCGAGGAATAAAAAAAACGGTTCCGCAAGGTGGTGAACTCGGCTATCACGGTGATGCGATAAATGAGTTGTTGCATAAGATGAGGTAAAAATACCTCAACCATGCCACTATTGAATAAATTTTTGCGGTTTGTTTGACTTTAAAACAAACAGGCGCAATATCAAAAGAAGTGACCTATACCTGTACCTATAAGCAATGCTATAATAGTAAATCCTAAAATAATGAGTCTATATCTGATTTCGTTAGGTGAAGGGAGCTTTTGTTCAAGATTCTTAGTATCTCTTCAGCTTCTTTAAAAGATTTCACCCCCTCTTTCCAGTTTTTTGGTTTATAATTTCTGTCATGTTCGATCTTTTCTTTAGCTGATGAAATTGCTGCCGTTATTTCTGTTTCATTGGGAACATCTACGAAACTTAATCGGTACAATATATGAGGTTTTAGTTTTTTGTCAATCCTGTCAAGATATACTTCTGTAACATTTTGCGCTCCCTCTAAAATGGCTCTGTAAAGGTGTGCTTCCATCTCTGCCAATTCTCTATTTGCCTTGTTATTATCATCATCCTCGAAGAGGTATATTAGCAGTTTTCGTAAGTGATCAAAAGCATCTCGCAAATTGTACATTCCTACCCAATCTCATTTAAATGTGGCTATTTCATTGTGGATATGCATATCTCTTGCATATTGGTAAGGCTCCCCTAATACCTCTAAAATAGATTCTATTATTTCCTCTTTTTCAGGAGATAATATGTTGTCGCTCTTTACCATCTCGATTTCTCAGAGAAGAACCTTCTCTCTACACGCTTTTTTCGCTCTTCTCTCTCTTTTTCATTCTCCACACCATAAATCGGACTAATAAGATAACCTTCAGCAGAACCCATTGGTTGCCTCAATTCACCAACTTCGATTTTAAGCCTTTCTTCGATTTCATGCATGTCCATTTCATCCATTTCGCGGACTGTAACACCAATGCTTTTTGCATTCTCCTCCCTCAAAGAGATTAAAAAGTTATCCTCCATTTTTTCACCCCATTAAAAATGGGAATAAAGGAATATAAATAACTTTCGCTTTTTTACGATTTTTAACAGATAACCACATTTTTAATAATTTTTAGCATAAAAATTTGAACAAAAATAAGAAAACAAATTTCCCTCTTCTTTTTATCTCCCCTTTCTATAGCTTTAACCATCTACGTTATTTTTCAATTTTAAGGTTAGAAAAATCCCATTGTAGTTGTAATGTTTATATATCAAAACAACCATTATAATGGTGATGATAAGTTCTGAAGTTGGACAAATGATACAAAATGAAGACGAAAACCAAGCCTTTCACAGAAGAGTCGGCGAAATATTAAGAATTGCAGTAAATGTAGAAGAAGAGCTTGACTTTTTCATTGCTAATTATTTTTGCACACCTCAAAGTTACAAAACCTTTCTTCTAAATGATTTATGGTTAGTAGAACGGACAGGTGGTCGTAAAATCAATATATTTAAAAAGATATGTAAAGAGGAAAAAATTGATGAAAAGCGGGTTAATGGAATAGTTGAAGCTACGAATTTTGTAATAGAAAAAAGAAACATGGCTGCTCATGGTGAAGCGTCCGTGCATGATAAAGAAGAGGGGATAAAACTTCAAACCCGTAAAAGCATGAAAAAAAAGAAACAGGAATTAAAAGTCACAGATGACTTGGTTAAGCAAGTTGATGAAAAAGGATCATATGCTAAACAAGAAATTGTTAATCTATATTTGGAGCTTTCTAACCCATCAAGAGAGAAGGATAACGATTGGTGACCAGCATTAAAACGTGAAGTTCTTGTTACCGCGGATAACACTGATCCTGTCGAAGCAAAAGTAAAAATCAACAGCGAGGAGAGGAAAATTGAATTGGTTAATTATATTAGACTTGTTGCTAATTAAAAGTTATCTCTACTGAGAGGGTTTTAATCAGGTATAACATGTGTTATCAAGTATGATAACCGTTAATCGAGCTTTAAAAAGCGATAGATTAATGAGAGCTACGGCAGGGCTATCCGCACGAGAATTTAATCAACTGGTGCAGAGTTTCAGCCAAGAACTTCAAAAGGAGGGGTGGATTAGATATGAGATAGGTGTGAAACGAGGAGATAGGGAAAGGAAACCAGGAGGTGGCAGAACGGGGAATTTGAGAAGTTTTACAGAAAAATTGTTTTTCATTCTCTTTTATTTCAAGTGTTATCCCACTTTTGACGTCTTAGGGCTCCTATTTAATCTTGACAGGTCAAATGCATGCCGCAATGTCCAGAAATTAACGCCCATCTTGGAGAAAGTGCTCGATAAAAAGATGGCATTGCCAAAGAGGAAAATTAGCACCTTAGAGGAATTATTTGAGCTATTTCCCAATGTTAAGGACTTATTCATCGATGGGACAGAGAGACCGATCCAAAGACCCAAAGACCGCGAGAAGCAAAAGAAAAACTACTCCGGGGAGAAGAAGGCGCACACTCGCAAGAATATAGTCATCACCGATAAGAATAGGCGAATTGGTTATCTGAGCCCACCAGAGGCGGGTAAAAAGCACGATTACGGGATGTTTAAAGAGCTATTTCCGCCGCCGGGGGAGCTATTCCCAAAACGCATAACTTTATGGCTGGATCTGGGCTTCACTGGCGTTGAAAAGGACTATCCCGAAGCGACTGTTAGGATGCCACGGAAGAAGCCCAAGGGAAAAGAATTGACCGATGAGGAGAAGGCGCAGAATAAGGTTATCAGTGGTTTCAGAGTTCTGGTAGAGCACGCTATCGGCGGAGCTAAGCGATTCCGGATAACGAGCGATAAGTTTCGGAATAAAAAAGATGAATTCAATGACGTGGCTATGTTGATATCGTGTGGATTGTGGAATTATCATTTGAAGTGCGGTTGAATCGGAAGTGGGGGCTGGAATAGGAGTACCTCTTTCTTTCGCAGGATATTATTTTGCAACAAGTCTATTTAATAACATACAGATGCCAATTCAGATTGCGTATAGTTCAACTAACCTTTTAGAATTTCTTTAACTCTTCCGATTTCGCCTGATTTAAGGCGGACTTTAATTCCATGTGGATGGTGTTGAGAATTTGTAAGAATCTCTTTAACTATACCTTCCGTTAGCTTTCCAGAGCGTTGATCCTTTTTAAGTACAATTGCTACTCGCATTCCCAGTTTAATATTCACTCGTTTAGTCCCATCCATAAAACAATATCCTCCATTTTTCAGCATTAATTAATAGTTCTTGGTTAATTCAAACTATGCCTATTTTTTGAGTCATCGTTTCCTTACTTTTTTCCTTCCGACATATAAACCGCAACCAAAACAGCGATACAAACCTTTTCGTTTTTTTTCTCTCGTTTTTACGATGCCAACCAAACATCCACAAAAAGTTTAGCATAAAGAGTTTTATCCCTCAAAAGTTTACTACTCCTACCCTTAATCCACTTCGCTATCCAGCGAACGGAATATTTTGGAGGATATTTGATAATCAAATGAACTTTTTCACCCACTTCTTTTTACTCATACACCACTCTTTTTATACACGGCGTTTAATCTTAAAAGCGATGAACGTGAAAGAAACCCCCTGGAAACATTGGAAACACATCACAAAACTCGACCCAGATAAACATATCTCGCGTGATGATTTAAAAACCGTCGTGGAAAGCGGAACGGACGCAATAATGATTTCCGGCACTCAAAACATCACCGACGAGAACGTATCCCGATTAATATCTATGCTGAAAAATTACAATATACCTAAAATATTAGAGCCAGCAACTCCTGAAGCCATCATGTATAAAGGCATAGATTACGTTTTTGTGCCGCTGGTTCTTAATTCCCACGATTTGGAATGGATTGTGGGTAAGCATGTGGACTGGATAAAAAAACAACCAATCGAATGGGATATGATTACACCTGAGGCGTATATCGTCTTGAACCCCGAATCAGCAGTCGCTAAACTGACAAAATCCGATACGGACTTAACCGATAACGAAGTTATTGCTTACGCACGGTATGCCGAGAAATATCTTCGTCTTCCTATTACTTACATTGAATACAGTGGGACGTATGGAGACCCGCATAAGGTAAAGAAAGTAAAACAATCGCTAACCGAAACGTCTTTGTTCTACGGTGGCGGGATAGACTCAAAGGAGAAAGCAGCAGAGATGAAGGCGTGTGCTGACGTCATTGTGGTTGGTAATGTAGTGTACACTGATATGGAAAAGTTTTTGGCGACGATTATTTAGATGCTTGTGATTTCAGATTTCTCACCCTCCACTAGAAATGGTGGGGTGTCCGGGTACACGGCACAAATTTTTTTTTAAAAAAAAGTAATCTAAAATCAAAATAAAAAGCAGGTAAAATGAAATGACCAAAATCGCAGTGTGTGTGTGCTCAGGCGGGATAGATTCCACCGTAGCAGCGGCAATCGCATCGCAGGAAGGCTATGAACTGCATTTCTTTCACGCTTCCTACGGGCAGCGAGCGGAAGGAAAGGAAAAAGCGGTAGTAGAACAAATAGCTGCTTACTTAGGTGCGAAAGAGTTGAAGTTCGCGGAAATACCGTTTTTGAAAGAGCTTGGTGGGTCTTCATTAACGGACATCAAGAGAGCAATCCCTGCGGGTGAAGAAGTAGATTTGGATAAACCGGGGGAGACGCCATCTACGTGGGTGCCCTGCCGAAATTTAATCTTATTGGCGACTGCAAGCGCCTATGCAGAAGTCGTTTCCGCAGATGCCGTTTTCGTGGGCTTCAATGCCGAAGAGGCGAGGTCGTATCCCGACAACGAGAAGGAATTTGTCGAGCGATATAATGCGGTGCTGGAAAAAGCAGTTGCTTCTTTCTCGCAGCCGCCAACGGTAAAAGCGCCTTTAGTTGATTTGTTGAAACCCGAGATAATAAAAAAAGGGGTAGAGGTCAAAGCGCCCTTACACTTGACTTATTCGTGTTATCTGGGTGATGATAAGCATTGTGGGATTTGTGAGTCGTGCCTACATCGGCGAAGAGGGTTCAAAGAAGCGGGTGTGGATGACCCAACGGAGTACAGCCAATAGTAGGCCAATCCTAAATCCCAAGCAACACTTTTTTTTTGAAAAAAGGAAACCTGTGCTAAAAGAAAAAAACAATGTGTGTTTTGAAAATCAGATTCAGAGTTTAGAGATTACACCAGAGGTTCAGGCTGCCTCTCTTCCGGGAGCACCGGTAATCGCATGGTATTCAACAACAAAGTATCTTTGACTTCTTTAGCACGTTCCAAGAGCAATTCCTTACCCTGAGGCGTGAGTGCGAATATCGGGATTGCTGTGCCAGCCTGTAAAAGAGCTTTTTCTTTTGCCAGTTCTCTTATGTGCGGCGAGGCACAAGCAGTAATCAAGTCGGTGATTTCGCAGAACTCCTCAGCCTCTGTTTTGGAGATGCCCGTGAGATGAACACCAAATATTACTGCGTGCTTGCGGATAGCTCTACATTTTTCAGCGTCTGCCACTGTGGACACTGTGACACCCACTCTTTCGTATCCAAGCTCAAGTGCCATCTGCAACCCAGCCGCCTGGTCTATCCTTGGCGGGTCGAGTATTTCCCCACCTCTATCCCTTATTTTCTTTATTATTCCTTCAACAGGTGTGGTCTCAATTACACCGCTCAGCCTCGCCCCTATCCCCTGCACCAGTGCAGGATTAGAAGTGACTACTGTGCCAGCGCCTTCGCAAACCGTTACGGTGGCATCGAGCAAAACTCTGTGAAGTGCGGTCATAAAAGTCTCCGAAGCGCCAAAACCAACGAAAACCTCTGCCTCTACTTCTCTATCTACCGTGCACATCCCGAAATCCTGTATCCGAAATTCAACATTCTCTTTTATCACTTTCTCGTTCAGTTCCTTTATTCCTCGTATTTTAGCCCACAACGGGCAATAGTTGAGCAGGGGTTTGGCAACCCCAACAACTTTACCGTTTTCTACTACCACCCTCGTTTTCCCCATGGTTTCAAAAACATGCCTGTCTTTTCCCATTTTCAACTATCCCCGCAAAAATGAAAAGAAGAATAGATTTATAGGTTTGTTATTCTTCTATTTTTAAGAGGTAAATGAACATCGAAGAGATAAGAAAAGACTTCCCGATTTTGGATAGCGGGATAATATATATGGACAGTGCAGCAACGAGTTTGACGCCTGAGCCCGTTCTGGATGCCGTTCTGGATTATTACAGGAATTATAATGCGAATGTAGGTCGTGGCGTGTATAAACTAACGCAGATAGCTTCGCAGAAATATGAAGACGCACACAAAAACGTAGCGAAGTTCATTGGAACCACAGCAAACGAGCTCATTTTTACTAAGAACACAACCGAGGGGATAAACATGGTAGCCTCAGGAATTGGGCTGAAGAAGGGAGATAAAGTTGTGGTCAGCTTATGGGAACACCATTCCAATCTCCTGCCCTGGATACGTGCGAAAAAGACGTTAGGAATAGATCTGGAAGTGGTAAAACCCAATGCGATTTCGGAAGGCGAGGCGAAAACCCAATGCGCTCTTGAAACACCGGATTTTGTGGATGCGATAGACAAAAAGACAAAGATAGTGGCGATAACGCACGTCTCTAATGCACTGGGCTCAATTCTTCCAGTAAAAGAAATATCGAAGCTGTGCGCGGAGAACAATGCTCTTTTGCTTGTTGATGCAGCGCAATCCGCACCTCATCTGAAAATAAACGTCAGGGATATGGGCTGCGATTTCCTCGCCTTCTCAGGGCATAAGATGCTCGGACCTACGGGAATCGGCGGTTTAGTTATCAAAGAGGAACTTATGGACGAGATGGAACCGCTGACGGTTGGTGGAGGCGCAGTGGAGGACGCTTCGTTTACTGATTATAGCTTAAAACAGTCGTATGAGAAATTTGAAAGCGGCACGCCAAACATAGCAGGGGCAGTGGGTCTCAGTGCAGCAGTGGCGTACTTGGAAGGGATTGGAATGGAAAAGGTAAAAGAAAGGGAGGAGAAACAGGGAAAAAGAATCATTGAAGGGCTACGGGAACTGGGCAATGTCGAGATTTATGGCTACGGGGGCGAAGCTTTTGAGCGTGGGCAGAGGATAGGGGTGGTATCTTTCAATGTAAAGGGTGTGAATCCGACCGAAGTTGCGTCGCGGTTGGACCGCGAAGCGAGCATAACTGTACGGTCAGGGCATCATTGCTGCATACCTTTAATGAACTACCTCGGGTTGGGTGCAGAGGGAACAGTCAGGAGTTCGGTGTATTTGTATAATACCGAGGCGGAAGTGGAAAAGTTTTTAGAACTTATTAGGAAGATAAGTAATTCATAATTTACAACGCAAAAAGAGTGTATATATGGACATAGAGAAGCTCTGGGAACTTTTGCATAAGGAGAGAAACACGGCATCACTGCAGGTGTTACCTGAGACCTTCCATGAGGACGTGAGAGAATATCTGAAGAAGTTAGAGGATGAGAAAATAGAAGCGGGTGGTGAGAGAGGGAGAAGCGAACTCGTGGATGACGAGATACGAAACGCAAGAATGAAAGCAGAGGACATCATCCAGAGACGCATAGGGAAAATAGTAAAACTTGCCAGTTCGGGTATGGGAACGGCACCCAAGCAAATGTTAGATGAAGAAGCGAAGATATTTGAAGGCGTGAAAAACTATGTGGAGCAAGGCAAAGAGAGATTGTTTGCGTTGTTGTCGAGTGAGGATGAGCGCGCAATCAAAAGCGAAGGTATAGGGGAAGACGAAAGGGAAGAGCAAAAGCAGCAGGGCGATGCTGAAACGGTGGAGCCGAGTTTTAAACAGGTTGAACAGCCGGATTCCGCAGAAAACGACAATCAGAATGAAAAAGAAGAAATGCATATCGTTAGAATATTAGAAGATATACCGACTTTTATGGGTACAGATGGAGAAATATATAACGTGGGAAAAGAAGATGTTATTATGCTACCAAAAACCAATGCAGAGATATTGTGCAGGCGCGGGGTTGCGGTAAGGATTAAAAAGGAGAAAGTAGATAATAAGTAAATAAGTAGGAGTAGGTGCGAGCCATAAACAGAAAAATGAAGATGCCAAAACGTGTACGGATATATTGCCCCTTTTGTGACCGGCATACCATACACGAAGTGGAAAAGGTAAAAAAGGGAAGAGCTTCTTCCTTACACTGGATCGTAAGACAGAAGAAACGCAGGTCGGGAATCGGGAATAGCGGTAAGTTCTCTAAAGTTCCCGGTGGCGATAAGCCGACAAAAAAAGTTTTCCTCCGATACAAGTGCACGGAATGTAAAAAATCATATCAAAAACCGGGTTTCAGGGTATCGAAGCTTGAGCTTGTGGAGTAAAACTATCATTTTATGGTTTGAGCATGTGTAGGAATTAAGCTTGGCAAAATCATTGTTCACTCTGACCAATACAAGTCCTTACCAGTAACTCAAGTTTTTTATTTTGGTAATCGAACTCAGCCACAATCCTTTTCAGGTTATCGGGTAACTTCCTGTACCCCCACAAGCACCTCCTTTTCGTCTCTTCAATACCATTTCGGAGAAAGTAATAGGGCAGATTTACATGGAAAAATGAGATGCTGTCGGCATCTCTTAAAGTGTCAGCATCTCTGGTGCCTCCTGTTTCATGATGGAAGACCAGATAAAAGCTATCATCGGCTAATTCTTTACTTATGGTGCACTCTTTCATTATTTCTGCCAGGATCTCAGCACTGTTTGAAGCATGGGCATCTTTAAACTCATCGTAATTTTTGTAATCTTCCCTTCTTACCTTCCGCTCCTCAATGGCTCTCTCGATAT
>JAUWNY010000078.1 GCA_030612405.1 Candidatus Methanophagales archaeon
TATCGTGCACGTCCCCTTTGCCCGTCCCAATAACGATTTTCCCTATCTTGTCCCGCTGCTCTTTTACGCCCCCTTTTAGCTCCTCTTGCAACAGCGGCTGCTTGAGTAGCTGCAGTAGCTTCTTTGCATTCCAGCCCGAAACCATCAGCTCGGCGTCGAAATATATCTCCTTGTATCCCCGCCCTATTTCCTTCAGGCCTTCGGTCATTTCTTCCGTGATTTCATACGCCTTCCTTCCTGCGTTCAGCCGCTCCTCACAGAATGCTTCTATTTTCTGCTTCTTTACATCAAGCAACGAGTCAAGTATTGAATATTCCATGGGTAGAATAAAAATTCAAAAACCCAAAAGAAAGGTTTGTTTAGACCGGGGCTCTGCCCCGGTAACCCCGCAAGCCCAGTAGGGGCTTATTTCGAGTTTAGTGCTTAGTATTTATTCTCCTGAAGTTGCATATATTTCATAGGGCATTATCCTCTTGTTCGCCTTCTTCTTCCCTCTTAACTTACTTACGAGGTCGGCGGCTTTCTCCTTCTTCTCCCGTTTCTTCAACCTTTCCATTATGCTCGCCATTTCCTTCTCCTTACTCGCACCGCCGTATTCCTTCTGTTCCGCTTTTACATACCCGTCCTCCTCCTCTATTTCCTCTATTTCCTCTTCTTCCCCTTCCTCTTCCATTCCTTCAAAAACCAATGCGTTTTCGTCCACCTTAACTTAACCCCCTAACACTTTTTTGCTTCGCAAAAACCTTTACTAAAATATCTTCTCTTTATAATAAAATTTTCCACTACTAAAATATCACCTTATCCGGATATAACCCCTTTGCAGCGGATAGAACATCCTCTATTTGCTTTCCCTCCACCATTTCCGTCCCTATCTCTTCCTTATTCAGCATAAACGGCTCATCCAGCATTATTTTCGCCTCATCAAGCACCATCGTGGACCAGCTGACACTTCGCACGTGCGAGCCATACCTTCTCAACATTTCAACCTTGAAAAAGTCCCGTGTCTGTTCGGGCGCATTACGCAAAGCGTATTTCACCCTATCAGATAAAGCCCACCAATCAACTTCAGGCAATGCTCGCTTTGCGAATGCCCGCGACTCCTTCGGATTGTAAAGGCAGCTGCCTTTCAGACGGTCTTCGCCATCCTGAATGCCGTACAGCGCACTTTCGTCCACCAGTGCGTATTGGTTACAGATGCTTATTCCCTCAGCGGCATTTTTTGGCTCATAATTCACAAGCAATGCCAATTTCGTCACCCAATCAATCCCATCCACGTATTTTTCGAGCTGCCGCGTTTCTAAGTCCTCTATCACTTTTTTTAAGCCTTTTCTTCCTATTTCCGCCCATTTTTGGTCTTCTTTTTCCTCTCCCATCTCTTCATACATCTCCTCTATCCGTTCGTGATAAAATCGGAGAATGGAAACGGCATCCGTGGACTCGCCGCTCTTCAACTTTAGCTTCCACTCGCATTCTTGCGTGTCGGTTGATATCTTTTTGAACGTTCTCACAGGGTCTTCTATCTCTGGAGCATCGTCCAGAAACCCCGATTCAAATGCACTGATTACCATCGCTTGCGTGATATCACGCAAGAAAATCGCGTATTCAGAACGAAGCGCTTCGTAATGTATGTCGTGCAGTCGCCAGTATTGACGTGCAGCATGCGGCTGGTCTCGCGTGTTCAGAATGCCTCTGCCCGCGGTGGTCGAAAGAGAGGACTTTTGAACAACAAACATCGCTCTTGGCGAAATAACGAACTTCACCCCCTCTTTACCTATAATGTCTCCCGAAACAACGTCTCCAGCCCCGGTGAACAATATCCTTGTGACAACCCAGGGTATTAGCGCCTTCTCTACACGACTCCAATCCCTGCACGCTTCCCTTTTTGTTATTATATTCCCGTGTGTAGCGTACGTATTGGTCTTTACTCTTTTTACACTCGCACTGCCCGCACCAGCGCCCGCACCCGTGCGACTGAAGAAATTCGCAACATTATTCTTATGGACGACTACTTTTTTCTTTAACGCCAGACTCGCCTCTTTTGACCCCATAAAAGCATATATCTCGGATGCTTTGTCGTATGCCACGGCATCAAAAGGGTTGTTGTATGAAGGCGTTGATATTTCAAGATGCCCCATATCGTTATAAATCCGACATCCGTTTTCACCAAACGAAGAAGCTATTTTCGATTCATGCGCCTCTTGCGATACCTCGGTAGCGGTATCCCAGTTCACATCGCGTGAAAATTTCCTTCGTTTTAAACCTTGAATCGCAGCGTTAACGAGCAAAGATGGATTTAAACTTACTTTTATACTCAACGGATATTCCTGCTCTATCCCTCTTATCTTATTTTCCGTCCCCGCCACTTCCCACTCTCCTTTATTATAACTTATAAATAAAGAATTTATTAAAGAAGACGAAAAATTAAATGGGCAATTGGAAATGAAAAGGGAAGATTTTTTTGAAGAATGGAAAGGGGATTGGAAGGGAAGGAAGGAAGAATTTCATACCAATCAAGCCGAACTGTTCAGACATATCAGGGATAGAAAAAATCTGGAAATACGGCTTGAGCGAAGGATGGAAAAAATAATGAAAGAACTATCGAGGAGCATATCCGAGGAGGTCTATCCCATAAAGGCTTTTGGGTAAGGTAAGGGTATGGAAAAGTTATTTGCTGACACCAACATCTTTGGAATAGCAGTTGATAGAGAAGACAGCAGAAGGGGATCTGTCTGGAGAATATTGGAGCGGGTAGCCTCTGGAGAGGTGGAATTACATACTGCTCACATTGTCGTTGAAGAGATAAAACAGAATCCACACGAACCTACCAGGGAAAAAGAACTCAGCTTGGTCGAAAACCTAACGACAGAAATTCATGATACGGACAAGAGAGCAGAGGATTTGGCTAACAAATTACTGAACCATACTGGCTTGGATGTAGTTGATTCCCTGATAGTTGCCCTGGCGATCTCAAATGGTTTGATCTTTTGGTCTGGGGATAGATACATTCTGAGAGAAAAGGTCATTAACGAGATAAAAGAAGTTCTAAAGAAGCATCCCGAGTACACTTTTAAGTACAAAAAAGAGTAGGCCTGCAGCTACAAGAAAAAAAACAGGGGGCATGAATAAAAAAGCCCCTTTTTATTACTTAAATACCTATATCAGCGGACTCGAATCCCACGATCTTCTTCTCTATTTTCAACACCTCATCCTCTACGACATAACCGGCTTCTGCCAAAAAGTCGTTCAACGTCCCAAGCTTAGCTGTTTCTTCCAGTTGTATCTCTATAACCTCCCGCAAATTCTTCTTTGCTTCTTCAGATGTATGACCACAACTTGCAACGTCCAACTCGGGGCAATATGCCGTGAACATCCCTCCTTCCTTCCATATTTCAACAGTAGCGATTATCTTTTTCATTGTTAGCTAAACGTCTTCTTCCTCGCCCCTACTCTCCTCCTCTGCCCTGTTTATCTCTTCTAACCGTTTCTTTATCGTGTCCTCATTCCAGCCATCCAGTTCATCAAATCTATACGTCTTATTATTAGAGTACAGCAAATAGTCCAAGTAAGGATTCCTGACTATTCTATTCCTTATCTCGCGGCTTATCTCCTCCTCCCAGCCCCTTATGTCTTCTTCCTCCGCCAGAAGCCGCACGAGAACCTGCCTCGTCGCCTCGCCTCGCCTCCTTTCACGCAAAAACACCACTACCGCACTTGGCATTCTCGCAAGTTCCGGATACCTCTCAAACAGCCGCGAATATTCTTCTCCCGTTGGTCTACCCATGTCTATTTTTATCTTTGGCTCGCGGTTAATCGTTATCTTATTCCAGCTCAGTGCCGCATTCCCGAATTCCGATGCAAGTCTTACCCTCAGCTCCGCTCTTGAATCCTTAGGTGGAAATAACAACGCTTCTCCTATCTCCTCTTCCGTTAATACTCGCTCCACCCCTATCCTATCCGCTACTCTCTCGTATAAGTCATAATCGCAGAGATTGGTAAAATCAAACGAAGCCGCTATCTCTTTCTCTATCTGCTCATCCATCATGTAGATGCTCCGATAATCGAATTTCCCTTTTGATGTGTATTTATAATCAAAATCATCTATCTCGTTCTTTATCACCCATAATTTCATCACCCATTCTAAACGCCGCACCACGTAAGGGTCTTCAAGCAATCCCTGCCTAAACTTATCACAAAGCCTCTTGAACGTATCCAACACGTATTTGTCCCAGTAGGACGTCTCTCGTTCCTCAAACAGCTCCTCTATCACCGCGAGATAATTCGCCTCTAGATAATCAATCGCCAACTCCGTCCTTCCGTTCGTCAGTTTTACCCGCCAATCGCCTTCGGTATTCGCTGAAATGTCTTTAAATGTTTGAAGCGGATTCCAGATGTCCTCCACGTGCGAGAGTTTTCCTGTTTCTATTGCATCCAGAACATACGATGTGAGCGCATTATTGAGCAGCCGTGTAACTTCCGAGCGAACTCCCTCGCCCGATGTGACATGCACACGATATTTATCTTTTGTGCCCAACGGCTCATCGCGTGTAGACAATATTGGCCATTGAGACGGCGACTCAGTAAGAACCCGCTTTGAAACCATCGCTTTTGGCGAAATCACGTATTTTAACCCCTCCTTCTCCGCTACAAAACCGCCAGCACCAAAAAATATCTTACGAAGTACTAAAAAAGGTATAAACAGATTCTCTCTACCCACAAAGTTCCGCCGCACCACCTCATAGGATTCGTGCGTGCCCCTGCTATATCTCTTGTCTATCTCCACGTTTGCTTTCCAGCACTGGATGTATGAAGGGGCATTTGCCCTTTTTCTCAATTTCTCCATGTATTTTTTATTTGCTCGCTCTACACCTATCTGCATGTACAGCTCCGCGGCTTTATCGTATTTCAGCGCCTCGAAGGCGTTTCTGCACTCGGGTGTTGCTATCTCTAAGTGACCGCCCGTGCAGATATAAATCCGCGAGCCGTTTCTCAAAAACCCGTCGTTCCTCCGCCGCAGCTTCGAGCATATCGCATCCGTGCCGTCAAAAAAGGTATACGTCTCAAGTGCGTGAATCACTTCGTCAACATGATAAAATCTCGCATACCTGTACAACCCAGGCGATTCTGAACTTATACCCACTCTAAATTCGTGCTCTACCCCTTGCCATTTGTTCAAATCCATTTTTAGCATCTTTTAAGCCAAACACCTGAAACCTAAAACCTAAAAGTGCATCCCTGTCTCTTCCTCTGGCATCGCGCCAAACCCTGACGTCAATATCTCCTCTGCTCTTCGCTCCACAAACTTGTCAAAGCCCTCCTTCAGATGCCCCATGTTCACTCCTATCTCTTCTATGCGTTTATACCGCTTCTGCAAGTCCTTCGTCTTGCTCCCCGCATCTAATATCGCTGCGATTCCCTCTTTATCCCACATTCTTCGCATATCCTCGTTGCCGATAACTCCTTTTTTAAGCATCAGCAATGTCCTCTCCTCCAATGCCTTGTCCCTTGCGTAGTTGAATATCTGCGCTATGAACCTCCCGGTTATCGTATCCGCCCTCTTTATCTTTCCTATTTCTGTCTCAACATACTTATCACTGTACATATAGCTGACAATCTCTTTCACCAGATGCAACCGCGCTTCTTCTTCTCCTCCTTCTTCCTTTATCAAGTAGCGGTCAACAGGAATCTTTTTAGCATATAGAGAGGCAATGGAATACACCGCTTCTTTATCCGGCTTTGGAACCTCAATTATCTTGTCAAATCTCGCCCTGAATGCCGAATCTATAAGATACAACCGGTTCGTTGCTCCTATCACGGTAAGGTGCGGATGCAGCGCATGGAAACCTTCTAAGAGGTCAAGTAGCTGCCCGGTAACTCTCTCCGGTGCTCCCGAAGAGCCCGAGTACATCCCTCTTTCCTGTGCTAACGCATCTATCTCATCAAAGAAAATCACACCATAGTCGTTTTCCCCTTCCTCTAATTTCGCGTTCGCCGCCTCGAACACCATTCTTACATTCTTCTCTGATTCGCCGAGCCACATGCTGAAAAGTTCTCCTGCCCCTATCTTTACAAATTCACAGTTGGGTAATGCCGATGCCAACGCCTTTGCACACATCGTTTTCCCGCAGCCTGGCGGACCATACATCAGTATCCTCCTCGAGCATTCGCCATATTTTGTATAATCATCGGGGTTCACCATCGGAAGAATAATACTCTTTATTAATTCCTGCTTTATCCCCTTTAACCCGCCAATGTCATTAAAACTCACCTCAGGATTCTTTGTGACTTCGTAGCGGGAGATTGCCTTTGCCTTGTAACTCTTCTTTATGTCATACGTGCCGGGGAGAAGCCCCACCTTCATCCCCTCTTTTAGCATTTCCGGTTCATCTTTTCTCAGCCTTTTATATATTCTACCACGTCCTTTCCCGGTTGATATTTCGCCAACCCATCCATCGTCGTCCTGCACCAACTCTTCTATCTCCCCCACTTCTAAATCCACCATTCTGTCGTACACCTTCGTGATGCCTATGGTAAATCCACTGGGGTTGTTCCTGTCCGGGATACGCCCTACAAATACAAATTTACCCGACTTCAAATCCTTTATCTCCATCTCTGTTAGCGTTCCGTAGGGCAAAGCCTTTAATGCACCATTCAAATTCACGATGGCGCCTTCTTCCGTCTTCTCCACTACAAATCCACAGTCCAAAGGCGGCGACCGTGATTTAGACACGAGTTTCTCCAAATCCAGTTTATACGCCTCTGTCTCCTCGTATTTCCTCATCAACCGCCGATAGTCGCTCTCTAACCGTTCATACTCGTATCTTGGGATATAGTCCCCTTCCATTTCTTCCATCTTTAACCACCCTTTCCTAACCTAAGAATAATGTACAATGTATTTAATAAAAATGCAACACCTCATCAGGATATTTATATAAATATATTTACAATATATAGAATTATAGTGATGATGAACGAGGAGAAGAGAAAGGTACAGCTCACAGGCGGTTCTACACTCACCATATCGCTCCCCGTAAAATGGGCACGAGCCGCTGGGATAAAGCAGGGAGACGAACTCTCGTTAGTTCAACGTAGTGATAACTCCCTGCTGATAACACCAGAGAAGAGCGAAGAAGAGCGAATAAAATCCGCAACACTCGAACTCTCCGAGAACGAAAGCTTTGAGGATAACTTCAGATACCTCATCTCTTATTATCTCGTTGGATATGACCTTGTAAAGCTTTTATCTCCCAAGGGTTTCGAGGCGGAGGAACGGAAGCGGATAAAGGAGGAGGTAAGGAAGAGGCTGATAGGTATGGAGGTTGTTGGCGAGTCATCAAAGGAGATAATACTGCAGAGTTTCTTGAAATACGAGGATTTTACGCTGCGCGATGCGATACGGAGCATGTCCGAGATAATAGTGTCAATGCACGGAGATGCGATTTCCGCGCTTGAAAAAGGTGACCTGAACCTCGCGGAGGATGTTACCGAGCGTGATAATGAGATAGACCGATTTTATTTGCTTATTGTGAGGCAGCTAAAGGCTGCGATGAGCGACCCCGAGCTTGCAAACAAGATAGGCGTGGGCAGACAGCGTGATAGCCTGGGATACCGGATAATAGTAAAGAGTATGGAGAGGATAGGCGACCACGTGGAGAATATAGCGAAGAATGTAATGTTAATGAATCAAACAAGCGCGGTACGGGAACCCGAAGCGGCATTGCGAGCCGCAACGTTGAAGCGTATAAAAGAAATCGGCTTTCGCACCGAAAACATATTCACCAAGACGCTGGCTTCCTTGTCGGATATGGATATGAAAGAGGCGAACAAAACGATACGGGATGCGAATGCGCTGGCTGACAAGCTGGAGGAACTAAATGAGCGGATTTTAGCAGAAGAGCTGAGTATTACCGACAAAGTACATATTCTTTCTATCCTGGAGAGTCTGGGAAGAATAGCGAAATATTGCGGGGATATAGCGGAGATAACGATAAATATGGGGACGAGGATAGCGGGGGAGCTGGAAGTTTAAGAAATGTTAGATAAGTTAAGCAGTTCGTTGAAGGAAACGATTCGGAAGATAGCAAAGGCGAAGCGGATAGACAAGCAAACAGTGGACGAGTTTGTGCGGGACATACAGCGGGCGTTGATACAGGCGGACGTCAAGATTTCACTGGTGAAGGAGATTTCGGGTCGCATACGCGAGCGCAGTTTGAAGGAGAAGTTAGTGCTGAATCCGAGGGAGCATGTGATTAAGGTAGTGTACGAGGAGTTGATAAACATCATAGGAAGGAGTGTGGAGGTTCCTTTAGCGGCGCAGAGAATAATGATGGTGGGCTTGCATGGCACGGGAAAAACGTCTTCATGTGCGAAACTCGCGAGGTATTATCAAAAGAAGGGTTTAAAACCTGCGGTTATCTGCGCTGACGTTTATAGACCCGCAGCAGCGGAACAGTTGAGGCAGCTATGCGAAAAGATAGGCGTTCCTTTTTACGACGGTGCGAACCTGCCGGAACGAGAAAAAGGGGTGATGGGCATCGTGAATGCGGGGGTGAAAGAATTTGAGAAGTATGACGTCAAGATAATAGACACCGCAGGGAGACATGCACTGGAAAAAGACATGATAAAGGAGATAGAGGATATAAAAAAGGCAATAAATCCGGAACAGCGGTTCCTCGTTCTTGATGCGAGCATAGGGCAGCAGGCGTCGGTACAGGCACACGCATTTGACGATGCGATTGGAATCACGGGCATAATCATCACCAAAATGGATGGAACGGCGAAGGGCGGTGGTGCGCTTTCTGCCGTCGCGGAAACGAATTCCGGCGTGGCTTTTATAGGCACAGGGGAGAAGACAGACGATTTTGAGCGATTTGAATCCGATGGGTTCATCTCACGGTTGCTCGGAATGGGCGACATAAAGGCACTGATAGAGACTGCGGAGGAGAGTTTAAAGCCGGAGGATGTGGATGCTGACTTCCTGAAGGGAAAATTCACGTTAAAGGATTTGTATAAGCAGTTAGAAGCGATGAAGAAGATGGGCCCATTGAAGAAATTGATGGAGATGCTGCCTTTAGGTGGGCTTGGGCTGGGACTCGATGTTAATTTAGACGATACGATGTATCAGGTTACCGAGGATAAACTGAAGAGATACAAAGTGATGATGGATTCAATGACTGAGGAGGAGCTGACCGAGCCGAAAATAATAGATGGGTCGAGGACGCGAAGAATAGCACGGGGTTCCGGGACGGCAACTGCGGAAGTGAACGAGCTGATAAAATACCACCGAATGATGCAAAAGATGATGAAAAGTCTGACTTCGGGACGAGGAGGCGGGAAAATACCGGGGATGAAAGGGATGAAAAGGCCGACGTCTATGTCAATGGGTAAGATGATGAAGAGGCTAAAGTGACATTTGGTAACGCAAATCTTTTTAGCTCGTTAGAGGTTTGGAGGTTTAGAGGCTCAGAGGCTCAGAGGTTTAGGGGCTTGGAGGGTTGGAGGTTTAGTTTAATTGGAACTAAAACGCTAAACCGCTAATAAGCTAAACCGCTAATAAGCTAAACTGCTAATAAGCTATTTAAAATATGAGTGTGGTAAAGAAAACTATGAATTCCACCGAGAATGAGAATGCGTTGGCAGAGGAATTGGTAGAACTGATGAAGGTCAGCGTTAAGGAGAATATTGCTGATGCCGTTCTGTTATCAGGTGGATTGGACTCTTCGGTAGTTGCCTGTTTAGCAAGTAAATACTCCGAATCTAAATCCAAACCTACTGCCATCGTAGTTGCATTAGAGGAGGGCACGGATATTCATTACTCAAGGTCGGTATCTGAGACGTTTGGACTGGAACTCAAAGTAAAGATATTTGATATCGAAGCTGCGATAGAATCAATCCCCGAGGTGGTAAGGGCTCTTAATACCTATAATCCCATGCTGATCAGGTTTGGAGTAGCCATGTATGCTGCTCTGTCATACGCAAAGGAGCTGGATTTTTCTGCGATTATGACCGGGGACGGCGGTGATGAGCTCTTTTTTGGCTATCACCATCTATTCACACGTGAGCAAGAGGAAATAGAAAAGAGGATGGAGGATAAAATCAGAAGGATAAAAGAGAAAGAGCCTCTTGTATCAGAAACATTGGGTAATCTTCTCGGCATAGATGTTAAACAACCTTTTCTGGACCAGAGGATTATTGATTTTGCATCAAAAATACCTTTTCACCTTAAGGTTCGTAAAACGAAGACAAATGGCGAAGAGGAAGTAATAGGGAAGTGGATTTTGCGTAAAGCGTTTGAGAATCTTCTACCAGGCGAAATTATATGGCGAAGAAAGGAAGAGACGGATATATCTCGTGGTACAGACAAGTTATCACGGGTTGTTTCTTCAAGAATGTCGGATGATGAATTCGAGCAAATATCAAAATCAAAAGAGGTAAGAATAGCCAGCCGTGAGGAGGCGTATTATTATAAAATGATGCGATAGTTCAAGTGAACCGCAAACACGGTGTTAGGCGAACTCCAACCACCGTTCTAACTTGAGATAATCTCGAAATTCCCGGATAAAGGCGAAATCTTTGTCCGTTGGAATGTCACCTCTCACAGGATGCATCACAGAATTGCGAATCTGATTCAACTTCTCTATGCCAGAAAGTAGCTTTTTCTTGTCTGAGGGCAGCTTTTTTGGCAAAGCCTTCGAGAAAACCTTCCACTGCTTATCCAGAATCTCTTTCAGGTGTATGAAATTCGTGTAGCAGTAAGGGTCGCTTGCAGGTTCATGGTCCCTTTCTAATGAAGCAGCACACTCGGCTCTAATGTTTTCTGGGATACCTTTTCTCCACCAATCATTGGCTCCATACTCCGAGACGAGGATGTTTTTTATAGCACTGTGTAAGGTGACCCCAACATCCCGAATGATTTCGTACATATCACCCAAGGCTACGCGGGCATCTCTTAACGCCAAGTAGATCTGTAAGTCATCCCGGTCTATTTGCCAGCCAGATCTCTCAATCGCACGGTAAATGTCAAACCAATATGTAGAGCCGATTTCAGAAATAAGATGCTCGATTGTATCACGAGTATTCTGATCAATTGAGAAAACTATATCCGACCGGCGAATCTTACCTTCACCCACCTGATTGTACAGGTAGCTCATTACTGTTGAGATAGCCACATCCATCTGTTCAGCAATTTTGCTAGGTGGGTAACCTTTTTTCAGCCACTCCACTGCCTCGTGTTTTCTTGCCATCCTGCCTACTCCGTAGTAGGAGTTCGCCTTTTTGGTTGAACTCTAATTATTTTAAATCACATACTTTTTTCCCAATATAAAAACTATCTATCAAAACAAATTAAAATGATGGAAATATGAACATCCGAAAAATTGCCTACTCACTTTCCTTATCAACGGGATAGATATTCTGTATGAACTTTGCTCGGCGCACTCATTTTTAGGTAATGTCCTAACATGTAGTTGATATAGGTAGATTACTTACCTATATTTATGACAAATAACAAATTAGAGGCAGATCCTAAAAAAGAGTTTTGCTCCGATCCAAACTGCAGTGATCGCGGCAAACGAGGTGTGGGCAACATAGTTAGATATGGACACGACAAA
>JAUWNY010000084.1 GCA_030612405.1 Candidatus Methanophagales archaeon
TTTGAGGTTGAAAGTGCAGTTGATTCGCATGATGCAGTGCTTGAATGTGCGATGATTCCAAGCCCTGACCCCGTAAGAGGAGAGATTGTTAAGGTTTTTATTGTCTTAAATGAGGGATACGAACCATCAGAAAAACTTGTCAAGGATATTCAGCAGCATGTCAAACGGATAACTGCCCCATATAAGTATCCGCGAGAGATTGAATTTGTTACAGAGCTCCCAAAAACTATTAGTGGTAAAATTAAGCGTAAAGAGCTCAGAACCATGGAGTTTGAGCGAAAGAGAGCGGTGATTGAAAAGCTTAAAGAAAAAGGGTTATGGCATAGATAGGAATAGAAAAAGGTTACAGCAGGTAAAAGATATGGTAAAAGTCTTGGGTCACAGAGGCTGTGCAGGCATAGAGCCTGAGAACACGATTAGGGCTTTTAAGAGAGCGATGGATTTATGTGTGGATTTTATCGAACTGGATGTGAGGATGAGCAGGGATAAGAAATTGGCGGTCATACATGATGATAAGGTGGACAGAACAACAAATGGTAACGGCTACGTAAGGGACCTTACCTTTGAGGAGATAAGAAAATTAGATGCTGGAAAAGGCGAGAAGATTCCATCCCTGGAGGAAGCAGTAGATTTATTAAAGAAAGGAAAGCAAAGGATTGCAATTGAGATAAAGGAACCAGATACCTTGGAAGGGATATTAAAGATTGTAACGAAAGAAGGGTTGAGCAGTAAAATCATTATAGTTTCTTTCTGGCACAATGTATTGAAGAGAATTAAAGAGATAGAACCGGAAATAAAAACCGGAGCTATCTTTGTTGGCAGACCCGTAGATGCAGTATCAATAGCAAAAGCAGCTCAATCAGAATTACTATGCCTGAAACACAAATTCATTGATGAGGAAGTCGTAGTGGAATGCCACAAAAATGACATTGAAGTCAATGCATGGGTAGTAAACGAGATAGAGGATATAGAAAGGATGAAGGAATTAGGTGTTGACATAATAAGCAGTGACTATCCAGATAGGGTCTTAGAAAAATCTGACAAGTTTCTATAAAGACCTGGTCATCCCATCGATGAGCACTGACTATACGAAGCCGGGAGCTGAGGAAAACAGCGACCAGCGCCTATAACTCATGGATTTCTTCAGTCGCTGTTTGATTATGGAATTATGGGACAGCCTCTTCAGTCCGAGCGTAGTGACTTATGGATTGTATGCTAATAGAAAAGCTTACAGGTATTTCTGGAAATAAAGCTCACTGACGAATAATTCCATAAAATTATCTTCCTCTTCAAGTTTTATGTGCTCGACTCGCTTTGCAACTGCTTCCGCCTCTTCTCTTTTCGTCTTTGATATTAACGCCTGCCTCGCACCTTCTATCGCAGCATTTCCCACCTTTTTCACTTTCCCTCGCTCAACGTCGGGGAGAAGTCCTATGCGTATTGCATGCTCCGTGTTTGTAAAGTTCACGAACCCCCCCGCCAGAAAGATGCTGTCTATGTCCTCAAGCTCGACCCCGTATCTTCGCAGCAGAACCTTTATGCCCACTGCCACGGCAGTTTTCGCGAGATTTAACTGGTCAATGTCCTTCTCCGACAGACGGATCCCTTCGGCTATTTTTAGCTCTTTCTTGTCTCCATAGAACTTTCCTCTGCCATCAATCAGTTTCTTGTCCAGAAGTTCTGCCAGCGTGTCTATCAACCCGGAACCGCAAACGCCAACAGGAACGGCGGCATCGTCTATCGTTTTATATTTTACTTCGCCGGAATTTTCTATTTTTACTTCTTTTATCGCACCGCTTACGCCACCAATTCCGCAGGCTATACCGGCACCTTCAAATGCAGGACCTGCTGCACATGACGTCGCAATCAATCTGTCCTTATTCCCAAGTGCGATTTCCGTGTTTGTTCCAATGTCTATTGCCATACATATCTTATCGCGCTCGGATTTATACATTTCCGTTGCCAGCACGACAGCCAGAGCGTCAGCACCGACAAAACTGCCTATCAAGGGCAGCCCATAAACTCGTGCTTCGGGATTTGCCTCGAGCCCGAGTTCTTTCGCCGTTTTACTTACCGACTCGACACTCAAAGGTTCGTAAGGGCTTTTGCCAAGCGACTCGACGGAATAGCCAAAGAACAGGTCTCGCATTACGGGATTGCCGACAACCACCATCTCACAGACTTTGCCCGGCTCTGTCAGGGTTGCAATCATTTCGTTCACTGCGGTTCTGATTTCTCTTCCGAGCATGTCCTGCCCTTTTCTTGCAAATTCTATCCTTGAAATCACATTGTTTCCGTATTTGGTCTGTGGATTCTCTCTTGATAGAACAGAAGACACTTTTCCGCTCTCAAGGTCAATTAAATACACAGCAAGCGTTGTTGTCCCTATGTCAAGAGCGATGCCGTATATTTCTCCTGTATATTCGCCTATATCTTCTGACTCGCAAAAGACTCTTTCGTCCTCTATGTGCACGAAAGGCTCAAGAGGGATTTCCTTATATTCTCCTGATTCTAAAACGTAGTAGGTTCTTCTTGGCACTCGGACGTAAATAGGGTTGTCGGTATTTGCTATTCTCGCCTGGCATGCAAGTCGGTGCGTATCGTCCTGTATAAATTTATTTTCTACCTCGGTTCTTTCCGAGAGAGCTCCGGGGGCGCACTCAACTTCGACCAGGCACTCACCACACTTCCCCTCACCACCACACGAGCAATTTATGTCTATTCCCAACTCCTGCAAATAAGACAGTATGGTCCTTCCCTCGGCAAGTTCGGCTTCTTTTCCGTATTCCGTGAATATGATGTTCATGATCGCATTATCTTAAACGTAAAGAGTTTATCACCATAAATTAAAAGAAAAAATATAGATTATAAAAGTGATAAAAATGGGCGTGAATGTTGGTAGAAAGCTGAAGGATGCGGGAAAACAATGGGTAATCGAGGACGCCGAGAAGAAGGGTGTTTACTGGCCTACGGAACGAATGAAGGAAAAAGCGTATTTCAGCGATGAGAAAATCTATGCTGAAGCGAGTAAAGACACAAGAGGTTTTTGGGCGAAACAGGCGAGGGAGTCCATTGACTGGTTTGACGAATGGGATGCGGATAAGGTAGTAGAGTTAGAACCTCCGTATTTCAACTGGTTTGTAGGAAATAAGACAAATTTATCATATAACTGCATTGACCGGCATCTGGAGGAAAACAGGAATAAAGCAGCCCTTATCTGGGTGCCTGAACCTGTGGATGAAGCCAAACAAGTCCTGACGTACATGGATCTGTACAGAGAAGTGAACAAGTGTGCAAACGTTTTAAAAGGTCTCGGAGTAAAGAAAGGGAGCCCCGTGACCATCTGGATGCCGATGATTCCTGAAACTGCAATAGTTGCTTTAGCCTGTCAGCGAATAGGAGCATGGCACTCAATCGTGTACACCGCATTTGCACCTCACGCGGTGCGGGAAAGGATGGAGGATGCGGGATCAAAAATCCTTATCACCGTTGATGGCTTCTACCGACGGGGAAAACAGATACAGTTAAAAAAGCGAATAGACGAAGCGCAGGTTCTGGAGAAGGCTGGTGCAGAGAACTGTGTGGTGGTAAGGAGACTGAATAGCGAGGTCGAAATGAAAGAAGGCAGAGATTTTTATTACGATGAACTGATGAAGGGTGTAGAAGCCTATTGTGACCCGGAAATCATTACATCTGACGATTATGGGTTTCTGCTCTACACTTCTGGGACGACGGGCAAACCAAAGGGAGTTATGCACTCCTGCGGTGCTTATAGTGTTGGCGTGGCGTTGACAATGAAACTTGTCTTCGACTTGCATCCCGAGGACCTCTTCTGGTCAACGGCGGATATAGGCTGGATAACGGGGCATTCGTACGCCTTATATGGCCCTTTACTTGTTGGTGCGACGTCACTATGGTATGAGGGCGCTCCGGATTATCCTGATGCGGCAAGATGGTGGGAACTGATAGAGAAATATGGCGTTACTATATTTTATACGGCACCGACAGCAATAAGAGCGTTACGAGCCGCAGGCGATAAATGGGTTGAAGGACGCGACTTCTCCTCTTTAAGACTTTTGGCTTCTGTCGGTGAACCGATTGACCCGGATACGTGGAAATGGTTCTTCGAGAAGATAGGAGAACGTCGCTGCGCATTGATAGATACATACTGGCAAACCGAAACGGGTGGAATACTCATGTCTTCACTCCCCGGGATAGGCCCGTTCGTTCCCGGTGTAGCCGGTCCTGCACTTCCGGGTGTGCATTGTGACGTCCTGGATGAGACGGGTGAGCCCTTGAAACCAGGGGAATCGGGGTATCTCGTGGTAAAAACCCCGTTTGCGCCTTCTATGCTTCGTGGGATGTACAAGAAGCCGGAGAAATACGTGGAGGAATACTGGAGCGAATATGGCACCGAGATATATTTTGCAGGCGATGGCGGAATAAAAACCGGTCAGGAAATAGGAGGTCAGCCTCTGATAAAGATTACCGGGCGGATTGACGATGTCATGGAGGTTGCAGGACACAGGTTAGGCACTGCTGAGATAGAGGATGCGGTAAACGACTTGAGTGAGGTGGTGGAAGTTGCAGTGGTAGGGAAACCGGATGCGATAAAAGGAGAAGTGCCTGCCCTTTTCGTGGTGCTGAAAAGTGGCGTCGAAGTGCCCAAAGCCCAGATGGACAGAAAAATAGTGAAAGCAGTGAGGGAGAAAGTAGGTCCGGTAGCAACCCCGGAAGTCGCTTATTATGTTGCTGACGTGCCAAAGACGGAGAGTGGAAAAATAATAAGGCGGTTTCTAAAAGGTCTTGTCAGGAATGAAGCACTCGGAGACATGACCACCGCACAGAACCCCGAATGTCTGAAAGAGCTCGCGGAGGCCACAAAATATCGCGGTCCACAAAAGATACCGGGGTATGATGCATAAGAATGTGCTCAATAAGAGGTGGGAAATCCTAAATCCTAAGCATCGTGGGCTCTGCCCACGTCCCCGAAAACCCTGAAAGGGTTTAATCCTAAACAATATCAAAATCCAAAAAGGAAGGTCTGTTTTGAATTTTGCGTTTAGATATTGGAGTTTGTGTAGAATTTAGAGTTTAGTGCTTAGAATTTATACCACAAGATATTGAGCAATTACGGTTATTTCATTGCTGTCTCTGCCTCAATCTCAACTTCTTCCTTTCCTATTACCGTGCCCCTTACATACCGAGAGATTGCCATGCCCATAAATGATAGAATAATCGCACCCAGTATGGATAAGAAGAGGTATAGATAGCCCATAAGGTGATTGTTTTTCGCTAACAAGAGTATACATTCGCTCCCACCCCACAGAATTAGCCCAGAAGCAATTACCGAGAATAATATAGCCCACTGCCTGACTATTTTTTCCCCTTCTATGAGCCTATTCATCATCCCCCCAATCAGAGGTGCGAGTGCTGCCCCTACATACCACCATATCGCTCCTTTGATGTAGTACACCATATCCACTAATGTACCCTCACTTGTTTCTGGCATTTCCATAATACCCTGAAAACTGCCAGCTAGGAGCAGTACAAGGGCGCAGATGTAAGTGACAAACGAGATTTTACCGCTGTATAACGCCTGCTTCACGTCCTCGATGAACTCCACCATAACATTCTCACGTCCAAATCCTTTAAGTAGCAGGTAAATCCCTATAAACCCAAAAATTAACCCTACTGCCCAGCCAGGCTGTCCAACTAAGAAAGAAATAAATAATGCAATAAAAATAAGACCTATGGGCGGCAAGAAAGTACGGGAAAACTTCGGGTCTTCGAATAATCGCTTTATCAGATAAAAAGTGCTTTCCAGTCGCTCACTCTGCTTCACCACTACGCGCCTCACCGAATCTATCTTCACTCGAGACCCCAGTATTGGAATAATCCATTCGTCCTCGGCACCGTCACTCACGAGAATTGCGGATTCAACCGCGGTTTTTGACAGAACCTCTTCTAATTCTTCACCTATCTTTCTATCTGCCTCTACACCCGCGTTTTTATCTCCTGCGATCAAAACGATTTCCACACCGGCATTTTCTTCCGTTGACTTCAACTGTTCGCACAGTCTTATTGCTTCAAATATTGCATTTACATCCGAATCTTCGGGGTCTGCAAGTGCTAACTTTGTCGCCGCCGATAGACTCGCCTCTTTACCTATAATAGGCGTCTTTAACCCCGCTTTCTCACCTATGTCGTTATCTCTATCTACACAAATAACAAGCGTCTTAATTTCGGACCCCACCTTTCTGTTCATCTTTTATAAATTCCATTTCTCACTTTAATATATAAACTTTCTTTCTTAAATAGAAGGAAGTTATACATTATATACAACGAGATAAAAATATCAGCGGGGTAGGGTAGTTAGGAGATCCCGTCGGGCTCATAACCCGGAGATCGATGGTTCGAATCCATCCCCCGCTATTTCGTGAAAAAAACCACGAGATTTCACGAGATTAGCACAAGAGAGGGAATAGAATAGCCAATAAAGTACTGAAACTTGGTTCCTATTATTGTCTTCTCGTGAAAATCTGTGTAATCTTGTGGTTAGCTAAACAAAAACGGGAAAGATACAAAATGATAATTAACGCCGACCTGCATATCCATTCACATTATTCGGCAGCTACTTCTCCTCGTATGGATTTACCCACGCTGGCGAAAGAAGGTACAAGAAAAGGGATACCGCTGCTCGGCACCGGTGATTGTTTACATCCGAAATGGTTAAAAGGGATAAAAGAGCTGGAGGAAAGGAACGGGATTTTTTACTTTACGGGTAAGGGTAAAAATACAAATACCGATTTTGTGCTCACGGTGGAAGTAGAAGATATGAGAAGAGTGCATCATTTGCTTATACTGCCTGCCATCGCGAAGGCGGAGGAATTATACGAGTCGTTCAGCAGGTATTCGCGGGACATTGATTCGGATGGCAGACCTTCTCTGAGACTGAGCGGGGAGGAAATAGCAGAACATGCGAAGGATGCAGAAGCTCTTATAGGTCCCTGTCATGCGTTTACGCCCTGGACGGCTTTATACGCATACCATAATTCGCTACAGGAGTGCTACGGCGATATGGCAGGATACGTTTCATTTGTGGAGCTGGGTTTGAGTGCGGATTCGTCTTATGCAGACCGAATAGAAGAGTTAAGGGAGCTTACGTTTTTGACTAATTCGGATGCGCATTCGCCTTACCCTATTCGGCTGGCGAGAGAGTTCAACCGGTTTCAAGTGGAGGACACGAGTTTTGACGAGTTGAAAGCAGCGATAGAGCGAAAAAGAGGCAGAAAGCCCGTGCTTAACGTGGGTGTGCCGCCAGCGGAGGGTAAGTATAACGAGAGTGCCTGTATCCGATGCTATAAGCATTATCCGCTCACCGAGGCGATAATAAGAAAATGGAGATGTGACTGCGGCGGTTTGATAAAGAAAGGTGTGCGTGACCGAGTAAATGAACTTGCTAATTGCAACGGCACGCATCCCGAACACAGACCCCCTTATTTGCATTTGATACCGCTGGCTATGATAATCGGATTGGCATTGCATAAGTCCACGAGTTCGAAGGCCGTGAATAAGGTATGGGAATCGCTATTAGCGGAATTTGGCACCGAAGTTAACGTGTTGGTGGATGCTCCGATGGACGATTTTCGTACTAATGCTGCTAATTTCAACCTGGATGCCCGTGTAATAGAGGCGATAAAAGCGTTTAGAGAGGGGGAAATACGAGTAATACCTGGCGGCGGTGGGAAATATGGGAGTATAGAGTTAAAATCAAAAAGAGGTGAAGAAACAACGGTAGATGAAGAGACAGAAAAAGGACAGAAGAAGCAGCAGCTTTCTTTGCTCGAGTTTTAATTGTGCCAAAACTTATGAAGCTAATTCCGTTCAAGATTATTTATAGTCATTCCCGTAATAAATTACAAACCACGAGATTTCACAAGATTAACACAAGACCAGAAATCAGAGAGAAGAAAAACGATTCCGGCTTCTTGATCTTTGCTTTTTCTCGTGAAAATCTGTGTAATCTTGTGGTTACTTTTCGGAATGATTATATTTATGATAGAAATAAGCAGAAATGAAGAAGGGAGTACATACGTGCGTGAGTGAGTGATGAAGAGAGGTGAGTAAATAGATTGTTGAGTCAGGAATCAGGAGTAGCAATTGCCGTTCTTGTCCTAATAGGGTGTTTTGTAGCCTTTTTCTATCTGACGCGCCTTTTTGTGAGTGGTTTGGGCTCTCTTGCTAAACGATTCAACGTGCCTGAATCAGTTGCGGGTGCTTCGGTAGCCGCAATGGTGAGCAGTGCGCCGGAAATGGGGACTTCGATATTCTCGGTTGTCGAAGGGCATCCTGACATTGGTATAGGAACGATTATTGGCTCAGCAATCTTTAATATCTCATTATTGATTGCCCTCTCCTTCTGGGTAAGAAAATGCGTGCTCGATGGGAAAGTGCTCAAAAGGGATGGTGCATACTACCTCTTCGTCGTGATAGTCACGATAGTGACGATCATGGATGGTGTTTTGACACAGTGGGAGGCACTAACCTGGTTCTTGCTTTATGTGGTCTATTTCATCTGGCTTTTCAGGGATGCGATTACGGGGAAGTTCGTTCCCAAAGAGGAGTTCAAGTATGTTCCAACAAAGAAAGCGGTTTTTTATACGGGTATAGGAATTGGCGGTATAGCTTTGAGTGCTGATATAATGGTAAGATCAACCGTCCATATTACAAATTCTTTAGGTATATCGGAAGCACTTTTCAGCTTGATTATCATCGCGATAGCAACTTCAATTCCCGACCTTTTCGTGTCTGTGGAAGCAGCGCGAAATGGTATGGGGAGCTTAGCGGTTTCAAACGCAGTTGGAAGCAATATCTTCGATATTCTGGTTGGGATAGGTTTGCCTTTTAGTTTCGTAGCCGTAACGCCTGTTTACGGTAACATCGGACTATCAGCCATCTACCTTTTAGTATCTGTGTTCGTCTTCCTGGGCGTAATTATGTTCAGGAATAGCCTGGGCAAAAAAGAGGCGTGCGTACTGGCTGCTGTTTACCTCAGCTATCTTTTTATCGTGATCCTGTGCTAACTCAATTAGCGGTTTAGCGGTTTGGAGGTTTAGCGGGTTAGAACGGCTACTGACACCTGACACCTAAAACCTGACACCTGTTTTGTCTGCGTTAATCTGTGTCAATAATTTATTTTCTTTTTCTTATTGCGAACGAAGATACAAACAATAAGTTATATGCACTAAACTTTAATTAACTCTTGTGCGTAAAATTAATTTGAGCTGTCTGGGCCGGTAGCTCAGAAAGGTAGAGCAGCAGGCTCTTAACCTGCCCGTCGAGGGTTCAAATCCCTCCCGGCTCGCTGAATATCGTAAAATGAAACAGGACTATTACGATGTAATCATCGTAGGAGCAGGACCTGCAGGATTATTTGCCGCGAACGAATTAAAGGATAAGGCGAAGAGAGTTCTGATAATAGAGAGGGGCAAGGACGTAGAAGAGAGACATTGCCCGGTAGAAGAGTTTGGGAGTTGTATTAACTGTGCGCAGTGCAACGTAATGTGCGGAGTGGGCGGTGCAGGGACGTTTTCCGATGGCACGCTAAATATCAGACCTGACATAGGTGGTGACCTCACCGAATTCTGCGATTATAAAACCGCGTGGCAGCTTGTGGACGAAGTAGACCGCGTGTTTCTTAAGCATGGCATGCCCGATAAGCTGTATAAAGGCAATGCTGAGGATGTAGAGGAATTGAAACGGCGAGCAGCTTCGGTTGGTGCTAGCTTCGTAGAGATAAATCAACGGCATATAGGCTCGGACAAAACGAAAAAAGTGATAAAATCGTTTAAGAATGATTTGACGGAACATGGCATTGAATTTATGCTGAATACGCGCGTTGCTGACTTTATTATGGATGAGGAGGAAGGAGAAGAAGGCGTAACGGTAAAGGTGTGCAGAGGTGTGATAACGGATAAAGGAGACGAAATAAGGAGCGAATGCACAATAGTAGCGCCGGGTAGGATAGGTGCCTCGTGGATCGAGCAGATGCTAAAGACGCACGGAATAGAAGCGGAATATGCGGGTATAGACGTTGGTGTACGTGTAGAGGTGCTTGCGATAACCATGAATCCCGTGACAAAAATAAACCGCGACCCGAAGTTTCACATAAGAACGAAACGTTATGACGATTTTGCAAGGACGTTCTGCACGAACGAGCGAGGATTTATAGTTAAGGAAGTATATGACGATTTTATAGGCGTAAACGGGCATTCGATGAGAACGAAAAAGTCGGAGAACACTAATTTCGCTTTCCTCGTGAGAGTGGAGCTTACAAAACCGGTTGAAAATACCACCAGGTATGGGCGGTCAATAGCAAAGTTAGCGACCACGATCGGCGGTGGGAAACCGATAGTACAGCGAATGGGCGACTTAAGACGAGGGAGAAGGTCAACGTGGAGTGGGATAGAGCGGAACTTAGTGAAAAACACGCTGATGGACGTTACTCCAGGCGATATTTCTATGGCGCTGCCGCACCGGATCATGATGGACATCATAGAAGGGTTGGAGAAGCTGAATGAGATTATACCCGGTGTTATGTCGGATTCAACTCTGCTTTATGCACCTGAGATAAAGTTCTATGCAATGCGGATAAAAGTGGACGAGAACATGGAGACGTCGGTGAACAACCTCTTTGCCGCGGGTGACGGTGCGGGTCTGTCACGGGACATAGTTAATGCAGCAGCTACGGGCATACTTGCGGCAAGGGGTGTGATGAGGAAGTGCGAATAAAGGATTAAGAAAATAGAAAATACAATGAAAATAATAACATTGGGTTTCCTGCTCGTGTTCATAGGAATTCTGGTCATCCTCGCAGGGATGCTTAGCATGGTTTACCAGACCTGGAAAACGGGTTTTGGGGATGGCGTGGAAAAGCCAGAAACAGGTGTGCGTGGCGGTGGCGTCATTATGATCGGTCCGATACCCATTATATTTGGCTCTGACGCTACTGCATTGAAACCCGTAATGATTTTAGCAGTAGTGTTGATGGTAATTGCAGTTATTCTCTTTTTTCTTGTATATAAAGTATAACTGCCTTCTGTTTGAGACACGGATTTACACTGATTTACGCGGATTCATTTAAGTTAGACCTTGTTGATTTTTTCCCATCTGTGTTAATTAAGCCCTTTCAGGGCTTGCGGTGAGCGTGCCTCGTAACCTAATCAGCCAGAGGGTTAAAATCCCTCCTGTGCTGTTTACCCGTATCGGTGCAGAAGCCGACAGTGGCAGGGTGTCCCTCGCGAGGG
>JAUWNY010000155.1 GCA_030612405.1 Candidatus Methanophagales archaeon
ATATTCCAGCCTACCAATGCCGTAATCCGTATAAGTAAGACCAACAGCGAGGTAAGTATCGTTTTTCCTTAAATACCGGAGCATTCTCAGCCCGTAAGTCCACCGATGCTTTTTCTTGAGCTCGTTCCATGTTTTGTAGAAGTCATCACACCTGCATGACCATCTTCGGTAGGTTCTGCCTGAGGAATCCTTGAAGTTAAAGCGGATGTACCGTTCGTAGCCTTTGCCTTTTCCCGTTTTCTTTCCCGCAGGCTCTTCATAGACATGTAAAATGCGTGGTTTTATCAATCCCAGGCTCCTGCCTCTTTTGAATACTTCATCTACCGAACCATCAACGTTACGCTCCAAGAAATCTCGTTTCTCTCCTTCGCTTAGCTCTCTTTCCACGCCATCGGCATAAACAAAAAACCTGTCCTCTTTTCGTGGTCGCCTGCCTCTCCACGCATCAACGTATATTTTTGAGATGCAGAGGTTTTTGAAATTTACTCCTCCAGCTTCAACTCCCGCTCCAGCACCAGCACAAAAAACATCGTGTTCATACACGCCTTGTGGTCTTATCCATTCACCGTTCTCGTCTATACCCGCGATGCAGACTCTTCCGTGCTCAGGTCTTGCAACTGCCAGTACGGTAAGACGCTGCGCGGGTGCGCGATTTAACGGGGCGATATTCGCATAAATCTCAGTTATTCGTGTGTATTTCCCTGCATTTACTCTTTTCCCGCTTCCTGCTCGCGGCTCATCAGGAACACGTGCGTTTTCTATCTTCAGCACGTCGCCTGCTTTTATATCGCCATGAATAACGAGCTCTGCCTTTTCATCCCAGCACGACACCCTCTTGTAATCGAATTCATCCGCTATTATGAGGTCAACGATCTTTTTGGTTTCGTCACCAACTTCCACTTCTCTAAGTGGTAGAATTCGAAGTACTTTTCCGGTTATGGTTACCATTGCCGAAGCACCTGCCTTTTTTCTTTAGTAAAGGTTTCTTTTTTTTAAAAAAAGAAAAGTTTTATGTCAACCTCGGCAAAACACAAAAAAGGTGCAAAAAAACATTACAAGTGTGCGATACTCACGATAAGCACCTCTAAATACGGGAACAAAGAAAAAGGTGTAGCGGACATTGGCGACCTATCAGGCGAAATAGCGAAAGAGCTCGTGACGAAGAACGGGCATGAGGTAGTTTATCACGACGTATTGCCTGACAAAGAAGATAAAATATACGAGGGTATAACAAAAGCTCTGGATACCGGTGCCGATTTCATCATTACCTCCGGCGGCACGGGCTTGACAAAAAACGACATCACGATAGAGGTTGTATCCGAGTTCGCAGATAAGATAATACCGGGATTTGGCGAACTCTTCAGACTGAAAAGTTACGAAGAAATAGGCACCGCAGCGATTTTGAGCCGTGCTTTTGCAGGTGCGGTAAACGGAAAAGTGATTTTTTGCCTCCCCGGCTCGCCTGATGCGGTCGGATTGGCATTAGAGCAGATAATCATGCCGGAGATAGCGCATATAATGAAACACGTAAGAGAGTAATGTCCTTCATAATTGCTCAATATTTTCTGGACTGAAATCATAAATTCTAAATCCGAAATCAAAGCTTTACAAGGACTTGTAGGTCGCATTGGCAAATATTACGTTTTGATTTTTGTATTTTAGATTTTGAAATTGTTTAGGGTTTAGAAATTAGAGTTTAGAATTTTCCACTCCTTATTGAGCTTTTCTTTCATACAGATACAAAAAATTAAGTGGGGTCGGTGCGATTTGAACGCACGATCGGCGAGTCTGGAGCCCGCTGCCCTTCCGGACTAGGCCACGACCCCTACGTTCTATGTCTTGTATTTATAAAATGATATCTCGTTAAAATAAAATATTAATAAATGTTTTTCATCCTCGTTCTCGCTTCTTTCACCGCATTGCTCAATATCTCCGTCGTTTCGTCCATCGTGCGTCTATCCACCGGGTAGGGCACGCCGTCCTTCCCGCCGAAGGCAAACGAAAACTTAACAGGATCCCGCCAGCTCGCGGGTTCACCGTAAATCAACTCAGAGATAAGTGCTAAAGCGCGCACGGTCGCAGGTCCAACCCCGCGTATGTACAAGAACTGCTCGTAATTCTCCGGCTGGTTATCGTATGCCACACGAAGCGCATCCCAGTTCACTCGCCTCGGCAACCGGTACACCAATTCCCGCGACCTCTCGTCCTCAACTTTGGCTGCAGCGTCTGAACTCAAAACGTTATCGAAATTGAAAAGCGTCCTTTGTCCTTTCTCTATTATTCTTCTTCTGCCGCCGCCAAGCGATTTATAAAGTCGCTCTAATTCTCCGGGTGCACTCTTAGCAAGGTCAACGGACATTCCCCGGCAACCCCTGCTCTTCTTTGCCGTCAAGTCCAGCACGTTCTCGTGCATCACGCCGACAATCCCCTGGTGTGGCTCTTCATCATACCTTTCCACCGAAGAAGAGAGCCAATGATACCTTCTTGCATATCTGTTGCGGGGGTTCATTCCCTGCTGGATTACTGCCCATTCGCCCTTCTCGGAGATGACCATCGAATGATGGTAGAGCTGGTAGTTATCCTGGACGCACGCGTTATCCACCTTTGCCGATATTCTGCTTGCGTATTTTAACTCTTCTATCTTTCCATCACCAAGTTTCAGCTTCTCGGCTATCGAATCAATATCCGACAACGTATTCCTCGAGGCTTTTCCCTTGCCCCCTGCAATACCAATACCAAACTCTTCCGGGTCTATAACGGATTTCAAAACGCCGCACACGACGGTCGTGGTCCCGCTGCTGTGCCAGTCATAAGCTAGCGCACAGGATAGTGATTGAAACCAGAGCGGGTCCGCTAATTTCTTTATCGCTCCATCCACGCCATATTCATCTATTATCGTCTTGAACATAGCATGAGCCAAGCTCTTCATCCTTTTTACCAGCCAGTAGGGCGCTGCTCCACCATGAAGCGGTAAATCCACCACGCCCGACCTGTTCATGCTCGATTCAAACCAACCCTCTTCCTTTTTTACCTGCTGATGTCTTCCCTCTAAAAACTCGCCCCTTATGCTTTCGACTGCAAATCCAGTTAAGGTTCTTGTCAGACGCTATCACGGGATTTGCAGGTTCAACGAAGATTATTTCATACCATTTCCTTTTCCCATCCTCGGCTACCCAATAAGAATTAAGAACCTCCATATTTGGGTATTTTCTTGCCGCTCGTTCCTCGGCAATCCGTTGTAAGCTCTTCCCTGGCGTTATTTTGTGCACGCCCATTCGTTTTGGTCTTCTTCCGTGTTTTGGTCTTGTCTTCCTTCTTCCGCCACGCCGTACCTTTGCCCTCACCACGATAATACCCTGTTTCGCTTTGTACCCTAAAGAGCGTGCACGGTCCAACCGTGTCGGCCTTTCTATCCGTACAACCGCGGGTTCTCGCCTCCAGCCTATCAATCTACTTTGCCTGAGTTTGCCCACGTAAGAAGCGCTTGGTCTCTTCCACGCATCGCTTATGAATCCATATAAGGACTTAGCCATTTTCGTTTCTCCTTGAAATTAATTACCTGTTATAATGAATGAATGAGAATAAATAAATATAGTAAGAAAAATAAATAAAGTATATGTTATCTCTTTATTCTATCCAAAGCATTTTTAAATTATAAAATACGAATAACAAACTTGTTTGATATGCAAGTAGCGCAGTAAAAAGAAAAGGAGAGAGTGATAGACATGGTGGATAGGCTTAAGCCGTTGGACATATTAAACAAATCGTTAAAGTCCCCGGTTATAGTGAAAATAAGAGGCGGCAGAGAATTTCGAGGTGTATTAGACGGATACGACATGCACATGAACCTGGTATTACGCGATGCAGAAGAGTTGGATAGCGACACCTCAGTCAAGAACATTATGGGCGAAATTTTGGTGCGAGGCGATAACGTGGTGTACGTTTCGCCAACCGTACAGAAGGAGACGGAAAAAGACAAGGGAAAGGGGAAAGGTAAGGGCAGAAGCGAGGCTAAAGAAACAGGAGAAAAAGGGACATGGTAAAAGGCACGGCTTCTTTTGGCAAAAGGCAGAAGAGGTCGCACATAATATGCCGCAGATGCGGTAGTCGCTCTTTTAGTCTGCATGCGAAGTACTGCGTGGCATGCGGGTTTAGAAGATCAAAGAAAATGAGGAAGGTATATGGCTGGAAGAAAAGGAAGCCATGAATCGAAAAAGAATAGCTACAGACTCAAGGCGGCCGAGGTAGCTTAGCGGACAAAAGCGCCGGCCTTGAGAGCCGGTGTCCCTTTATCGGGACACAAGGGTTCAAATCCCTTCCTCGGCGTTTAACAACAAAATGGAAGAATACAAATACGAGGATTTATTGGACAGAGTCTTGAAGCAACTACCGAGTACAACGACTGCGAAATCGCGTTTTGTTATACCCGAGCTAAGGGTGTTTATAGAGGGAAAGACCACGATATTCGATAATTTTGATGCTGTTTGTGGCTATATAAATCGTGAGGCGGAACACGTGATAAAATTCCTGCTGAACGAATTGGGCACGGCAGGCAAGGTGGAAGGGAACAGGGTAATTTTTCAGGGGCAATTCTCGAAAGGGGACGTAGAGCGTCAAGTTATGCGATACATGAATGAATACGTGCTATGTGGCGAGTGCAAAAAGCCGGACACGCATATTATAAAAATGGACCGCGTGTGGGTGCTGAAATGTGATGCGTGCGGTGCGATTCGCCCTATTATGAAAAGAAAAAGAGGGAAGTAGAATGGGTGTGAGTTGTGAGTTCAATTAGCGGTTTAGCGGGTTAGCAGGTTAGATAACCGAAAAAGCAAACCGCTAATCCGCTTGACAGCCCTGACACCTAAAACCTGACACCTGTTTAGTCTTGTAAAATCCCGTGGTTTTCTATGGTTCTACTTCTATACCTAAAATCTTTTTTGCACCGGAAAAGACATCCCTTGCAATTTCTGCACCCCCTAGCGCGGCACTATACATAGTTATCGGTACGGCTTCGCTGTTTATGCCCAAGAGCTGGGCTATCCTCTGCCTTCTTTCCTCCCTCGCACCCACCCAGCCCGCTAGGAAGATTTTATACTCTCTAGCATCTACGCCTTAATCTGTCATGAGAACACGCATCGCGGCAATTTCCATCGCGGCAATCAAAGCGACCGCATCCATAGC